>DAIDIQ010000214.1 GCA_027459285.1 Acetobacteraceae bacterium | reverse complement strand
CGAGGACCGACATGACCGCCATTGCCGATATCGTCGCCCGCGAAATTCTGGATAGTCGTGGCAACCCGACCATCGAGGTCGATGTCGTTTTGGAAAGTGGCCTGATGGGCCGCGCTGCCGTGCCCTCTGGTGCCTCAACCGGCGCGCATGAGGCGGTGGAGTTGCGTGACGGTGGCGCCCGCTATGGCGGCAAGGGCGTCAAGGACGCGATCGGGCATGTGGAGGGCGAGATTTTCGACGCGCTGGGCGGCATGGACGCGGAAGATCAGTTGCGCATCGACACGGCCATGATCGAGTTGGATGGCACCGCCAATAAGTCGCGCCTGGGCGCCAATGCCATTCTCGGCGTGTCTCTGGCGTGCGCTCATGCCTCGGCCAAGACGTTGGACCTGCCCTTATACCGGTATGTGGGTGGCGTGTTTGCCCGCACCTTGCCGGTGCCGATGATGAACATCGTCAATGGCGGCAAGCATGCCGACAATCCGATCGATATCCAGGAATTCATGATCCAGCCGGTCGGCGCGCCGACCCTGGCGGATGCGGTGCGGATGGGCGCGGACGTGTTTCACGCTCTGAAGGCGCTGCTGGCCGAGGCTGGGCTGAACACGAATATCGGCGATGAGGGCGGGTTTGCCCCGGCACTCGCCTCGGCTGACGCGGCGCTCGGCTTCATGATGCGCGCGGTGGAAAAGGCCGGCTATACACCGGGTGAGGATATCTGCTTCGCGCTCGATTGCGCGGCAAGCGAGTTCTTCAGGAACGGGCACTATCATCTGACAGGTGAGGGCAAGGTCCTGGATGCCGCCGGCATGGTGGCCTATTTGTCCGACCTTGCCGATCGTTATCCCATCATCTCGATCGAGGATGGCTGTGCCGAGGATGATTGGGCAGGCTGGGCGCTGATGACGCGCACACTCGGCCCGCGCATGCAGGTGGTGGGCGATGATCTGTTCGTTACCAACCCGGAGCGGTTGCGCAAGGGCATCGAGCAAGGCGTGGCGAACGCGATTCTGGTCAAGGTAAACCAGATCGGGACCTTGACCGAAACGCTGGAGGCAATGGAGGTGGCGCACCGGGCCGGCTATGCCTGTGTGATGAGCCACCGGTCCGGCGAGACCGAGGATTCGACCATTGCCGATCTGGCGGTGGCGACCAATTGCGGTCAGATAAAAACCGGCAGCCTGGCCCGCAGCGACCGCACCGCGAAATACAACCAGTTGATCCGCATCGAGCAGGAATTGGGCCGGACCGCGCGCTTCGCCGGCGAGACTATTTTGCGCAAATAAATAATAATCACCGAACCCGGCATTACATCACCCGGCCGGAAAGACCATCGCCTGGCTCGCCTGCCAGGCAACAGAGACGGCGCGGCCGGGTGCCAGATTGCGTTGGCCCAGCGCGGAGGGGCGCAGGATGGTCAGGCTGGTATCGGTGCCGATGGCGGCGATCAGGCGGATCGTTTCCCCTTGATGGATCACATCGCGCAGGACGGCGGCGACGGCTTGGCCACCGAGCTCGGCGGTGGCAAGCGGGGTCACGGCAATGCGCTCGGGGCGAAGCACGACCACGCACGGGCTACCCGGCAACAAAAAATCCGACGGGGCATAAGCCTCGATGACCGGCCCGCAATCGAGGCGGATGCGCGCCTCGTCATTGGCGCAGCCGAGCAGCGTGCCGGGCAGGCAATTGATGGCGCCCGTGAGTTCGGCCGCCCGCAGCGAGGCCGGGCGCTCATACAGTGTGGCCGGCGGCCCGAGTTGCAGCAGGCGGCCGGCATCGAGCAGCGCAACCCGGTCCGTGCCGAAGGCGATATCGCGCCGGCGGGTAAGGTGCAGCAGCGTCAGGCGATGCGCCGCGACCAGTTGGCGGAGCGTGGCCAGATGCGGTGCGGCGTCAGGCAAGGCGTCCAGCGGCGCGTTCAACACCAGGGCCCGCGGACGGGCGCGGCGGGCGGCCGTAAGTGCCGCGGCAAACCCGGCCTCCGGCGCGGCGCGGCGGGAGAATGAAATCAGACGATGCGCCGGTGCCGCCACCCCCAACAGCCCGGCGTGGCGCGCCCTCGCAGGGGGCACCTCGGCGCCATCGAGCAAGACCTGGCCAGGCCCCCGCCGGCCGCCCACCAGGCGCCGCCACACCGTGGCCAATCCCACGCCATCCGGCGCCAGCAGGCAAAACAGGCTGCCCGGTTCAACCGTCAGGCTCAGTGGCGCAAGCTCCTCGCCCGCCACATCCACAAGGCTAAGCGGTGCGCCGGGCCGCCAGACCGGGTCCGTCATGGGGGTCCTTGCCCGGCTCGGGATGACGCGGCCATGCCAAAAGGGGTAGCGTGGCGGGGAAACCGTGTCGAGGATGGAACCATGACAGCGGAGGCGGCGTCGCGACGTGAATTGGCGCAACTGATCGAGCAGATGGCGGCACTGGAAAGACCGAGCGGACGCGGCAATGGGTTCGCCACCGAGATGCTCGCGCTGCTGCGCGCGCAGCCGGCGCTGCCATGGCTGTTGGCGTTTTTTGCGGGGCTGGTGATCAGAAAGGTTGTTCGATGATGGCAACACGCGGGTTCGTTTTGCTGCGCGTGGCCTATCGGGCCGAGCGGATAAGGCTGCGTCTGCTCCTGCGGCGCCTGGCACGGCGGGGTATGCTGGCCATGCTGGCGGCGGTGTTGGCGCTCAATCTGGTGGTGATGCTGCATATCGCCGCGCTGCTGGGCCTGGCGCGGCTCATGCGCCCGGTTTACGCGGCGCTGCTGCTGGCCGGCCTCGACGCATGCCTCGCGGCGATGCTGCTGGCGGTTGCGTTGCGCGTCGGGCCCGGCGCGACCGAGCGGGAGGCAGGCGCGCTCGGCGCCACCGCCCGGCGAAAATTGCGTGATCTGGCCAGCCCGTTTCTGGTTCTGGTCAAGCTGGCGCGCGGGCTGCGCAGCGTGGCGATATTGGAAGCGCTGATCGAGGCGGTGCGCGGCCTGGGCAAGGCACGCGATTAGCCTGGCTTGAGCGCGGGAGCGAACGCGTAAGGGCGCGCATCCAGTCCCCTGATCCCTGGCTCAAAAGCCAGGGATCAGATGTTTCTGCACGACACGCAGTCAAAAAAGGTCGCGGTTGACCGCGACCGGCGCGCCTATGCCGCCGCGGCAACGCCGTAGGTTTCGGCCATGGCAGCCAGCGGAATCGGCTTGATGCGCTCGGCCTGGCCGGCGCAGCCGAATGCCTCGAACCGGTCACGGCAGAGGACGCGGGTGGCGTTGAGCGCCTCGGAGAGGAATTTGCGCGGGTCGAATTCGTCGGGTTTGGCGAACATCAGCCGGCGCATGGCGCCGGTCATGGCGAGGCGGATGTCGGTGTCGATGTTGATTTTGCGGACGCCGTTCTTGATGCCTTCCTGGATTTCCTCGACCGGCACGCCGTAGGTTTCCTTGATGGCGCCGCCATTGGCGCGGATGATCTCGAGCCAGTCCTGTGGCACCGAGGATGAGCCGTGCATGACCAGG
>DAIDIQ010000212.1 GCA_027459285.1 Acetobacteraceae bacterium | reverse complement strand
GGCGTGTGGTGGGGGTATCGCGTCTCGGCGTCAGACGCGCGACTTTTCTACAAAGAAGTCGCTACTTTCCCTCTACCCGTCTCACAGATAAACCTGCGTATCCCACCCCGCCGCCCATCCCGCCCGCCACGCATCGCGTGTCGGGCCTTCTTCCTTATGCGGGTTATTCAGCGGGCTGCGCCCTGCATTGCCGCAGGCGTGCCCGCGCTGCCACGCTTCGTGTAGCGATGGTTCCTCGGGGGCTTTCTGGTGTGGGCTGGCTGCGATCCCGCGCAGCACCATCCGGGTCGCCTCCATTTCCGCGATCTGCGTTGTGAATTCCTCGCGCAGCCTGGCTTCGGTCTCGGTGTTCCATGAATCGCCGATTTTGCTGAGTGCGGTTTCCGGTTCGTCGGCGAATTCGTCGGGTTTGAACGGCACCGCCAGCGCGTGCGCAAACGCCTCCACCGTCCGCTGCCGGTCGGCGGTTATTGCCTCATAGTGTAAAAGTCGCGCCGGCACGCCAAGTCGGCTCAGCAGCCGCACATTGCCGTTTTCCGTGCCGATAATATGCCGTATCCACTGAAAAATCGCCTCGGGGTTGTAGTCGGGGGGCGGTGCCTTGGCGCTGTCGGTCGAATGAAAGCGCTGGGTTTCCACAGCCTTGAACAGTGAAAGCCCCTGCGCGACCACATTGCGCCGCCACAGATGAAAAAAAATCGCCTCCCCGGCAAATGCCTCGGCAAATGCGTCATAACCGAGCAATTCCACATCCACCGCCCGTGCCTCCAGCCCGAACACCCCATTCGGGGTTTTCGCGAAATGTTTCAGCGCCAGCAGCAAATCCTCGGCGCGGTTGGCTTGCATATTCTGCGCCACCCCCCGCACGAAATTCGGATTCAAAAACTCCTCTGGTCGCCCCAGCCGCTTCGTCGCCGATAGAACCTTGGTCAGCCATGAACTGCCGGATCGCGCTGAAAAAAGCACCACATAGCATCGGTCGGCCCGGCTCGCCTTGGCCAGCCGCGCCGCCCGCGCCTCATGGTCGACCGCCAAATCGGCCACGCGGTTCTCAAAGCGCAAATGCTCCATGCTCATTCCAGCCCTGATCCTCGTCGTCTCGGCCCGCCACTCTGCCCATTCCGGGCCAATCCCGCCAGTGCCCGCGTCGGTCCGCCAATCCACCTGCCCCGCCTTTCCCACGCGCGAAAGCGCGGCACCCCCTTCCCTTTGCCCACGCGCATGGCTTAGGCTCCCCCTCAATCAAAAAGCCAACAGGGCATGGGGGGTCACCCGATCATGAAGCGTCTTGGTATTGCGGCCTGTCTTCTCGCCGCCTTTCTTGCCGCGCCACCCGCGCGTGCCGCCACCGCGCCGCTCACCGTAGTCACCCAGCAAGGCCCCATTCAGGGTTCCATCGTCGCCGGTGTTCGCCGTTTCGCTGGCGTTCGCTATGCCGCGCCTCCCACCGGCGCGCTGCGTTGGATGCCGCCAGCCCCCCCGCCCGTGCACAGCCAGGTGGTTCCCGCCACCGCCTTCGGCAGCCAATGCCCGCAAGCCAACGGCAGCTACTCCACGCCAGACGAAGGCGGCAGCGAGGATTGTCTGTTCCTCAACATCTACACACCCAAATCCCTGCCCTCCTCGCCCGTTCCGGTCATGCTGTATATTCATGGTGGCAGCTTCGTGGATGGTAGCGGGGCGCTCTATCCGCCCAACTCCATGGTCAGGCAAACCGGCGTCATCGTTGTCACCATCAATTACCGGCTTGGTCTGCTCGGTGCCCTTGCCCTGCCGCAGCTGACTGCCGAATCCCCTCAGACCGGCTCGGGTGACTATGCTTTGCTCGACCAGCAGGCGGCGCTTGCCTGGGTGCGCGCCAATATCGCGGCCTTCGGCGGAGACCCGTCCCGCATCACCGTGTGGGGTGAGTCCGCCGGCGCCTCCTACACGTGTGAAAACGTGGCCTCGCCTTCCGCCGCCGGCCTGTTCAGCGGCGCCATCGCCGAAAGCGGCTGCGCTATTCCCGGCGTGCCACAAACCAACGCCTATGCCTTCGGCACCGCGGTCGCCACCGCGCTCAACTGCGCCCCCAACGGCGTCCCCGACACTACCTGCCTGCGTAAGCAAACGCCGCTGGCCATCACCAACGCCGCCATTGCGGTTGCGGGCAATATCCCGCAATCGGAATTCGATTCCGCCCCCACCATCGGCACGCCTACCTTGCCCGCAACCGTCCTTGCCGCTTTCCAGTCCGGTCAGTTCAACCACGTGCCGTTGCTGCTCGGCTCCAATCTCGATGAAGGCCGCTTGTTCGTCTACGGCAACGATGCCGGGCCCATCCCCTATACCATCAGCACCTATCACAGCGATTTGCACACCTACGTCACGCCCAATACCGGCGCGCCGCAAAGCGCCATTTACCATGAATACCCGCCCTTCCTCGACGGGATCATCCCCGAGACCTATTCCGCCGTGGTCGGCGATGGGTTGATCTCCTGCAACACCGAATTCTCGGACGAGCTGGCAATCCAGGGTGCCTCGCCGGTGCCGGTCTATTCCTACGAATTCACCGACCCCGACGCGCCTAATGCCATCATCATCCCGCTCGGTCCCACCCATACCTCTGAATTGTTCTTCCTCTTCAACCTGCCGATCCCGCTTCTGCCGAGCGAACAAACCCTCGCCCACGATATGCGGGCCTACTGGGCCAACTTCGCCGCTACCGGCAATCCCAACGGCACCAACCTCGCTCCCTGGCCACAATTCGCCAGCACCAACAACCCTCTGCTCAACCTCAATATCGGTCCACTCCAGGCCATTTACCTGAAGGGCTTCAATACCGACCATCGCTGCAATTTCTGGCAGCCCTACCTCGCCCCCGAACTTTGATCCGCCGCTGATCTGGCCCTTTCCCCGCCGGCCATCCTGCCCTATATCAGCGGTGGGAGGTCGGCGGCGGACTTGCGCCTCGCCAACCCGGTCAGGTCCGGAAGGAAGCAGCCGCAACGAGTTTCCGTAAGGGTCGTTCGTTCGGCCTCCCACCCCAATCCCCAACCACCCCACCAGGCAGGGCATGGCCGGTCTTTTCGACGACGATCCGCCACCGCCAGACCCCACTGCCCCCTCCTTGTTCGAAGGCGCGCCCGACGCGCCGGCAAAACACCACGCCGCCGCCTACCGCGTGCTCGCCCGCGCCTATCGCCCGCTCACCTTCGCGGATCTCATCGGCCAAGAGGCCATGGTGCGCACGCTGCGCAACGCCTTCGCCCTCAACCGCGTCGCCCACGCCTTCATGCTCACCGGCGTCCGCGGCATCGGCAAAACCACCACCGCCCGCATCATCGCCCGCTGCCTCAACTGCATCGGCCCGGACGGCGCCGGCGGCCCCACCGCCGACCCCTGCGGCGTTTGCGCCAATTGCCGCGCCATCCTCGCCGACCGCCACCCGGACGTCATCGAAATGGACGCCGCGTCGCGCACCGGCGTCGACGACGCCCGGGAGATCATCGAGGCCACGCGGTTTCGCCCCATGCAGGCCCGCGCCAAGGTCTTCATCATCGATGAAGTCCACATGCTCTCCAAAAACGCCTTCAACGCCCTGCTCAAAACCCTCGAGGAACCACCACCGCACGTAAAATTCATCTTCGCCACCACCGAGCTCCGCAAAGTTCCCGTCACCGTCCTCTCGCGCTGCATGCGCTTCGATTTGCGCCGCGTCCCCATCGCCGACCTCACCACCCGCTTCGCCGAAATCGCCGAACGCGAATCCGTCCCGATCGAACCCGCCGCCCTCGACATGCTCGCCCGCGCCGCCGATGGCTCGGTGCGCGACGGTCTTTCCTTGCTCGATCAGGCCATCGCCCAGCGCGATGATGCCGGCCCCGTCACCGCCACCGCTGTCGCCGCCATGCTCGGCCTCGCGGACCGCACCCTGATCATCGATCTGCTCGAGCATGTGCTTGCCGGCGCAATCGAACCCGCCCTTGCCATCACCGACCGCGCCCACGCCCACGGCGCCGATTTCCCGCAATTGGTCGAGGATCTGCTCGGCCTTACCCACACCCTCACCCGCCTCAAAACCATCCCCGGCCTGCGCGCCTCGCCTGATCTGCCAGAGGCCGAACGCGTGCGCGGCGCCGCCCTCGCGGATCGCGTCGGCATGCCCGAACTTGCCCGCGCCTGGCAGGTGCTGCTCAAGGGCGTCACCGAAGTCGCCACCGCCCCAGATCCGCGCGCCGCGACTGACATGCTGTTGATCCGCCTGGCTTATCTCGCTGATCTGCCGAGTCCCGCTGATCTCGTCCGAAACCTCACCAACCCGGAGAGCCAAGCCGCGGCGCCGTCACCATCCGCCGTACCTGCCGCCACGCGGGCCGACGCGCCATCCCGCTCCCGCGCCATTGCTGCGGGCGGCGGCGCCATCAGCGCCGCCCGGCAGCCTGTCATCCAGCAAGCCACGGCGCCAGATCCCACACCGCGCCTGACCAGTCTGCGTGATATTGCCACGGCCCTCGCCGCTTCGCGCGCCAACCCTCATTTGCACGCCCACCTGGTGCACTCCGTCCACCTCGTGCGCCTCGCCCCTGGCCTCTTCGAGTTCCGCCCGGAGCCGGACGCGCCCCGCTCCCTTGCCGCCGATCTCGGCGCCTTCCTGCACACCCACACCGGCCAGCGCTGGACCGTCGCCATCTCAACCGAACCCGGTGCGCCAACCCTCGCCCAGCAAGCCGATGCCACCATCACCGCCCGCCATGCCGCCGCCACCGACCATCATCTGGTTCGCGCCATCCTCGCCGCCTTTCCGGGTGCCACCATCACCACCGTCGAGGACAAATCTCTCGACGCCTACGGCCTTCCCACCGATGCCCCGCCCGACGGGCTCGTTTTTGCCCCTGACGACGCAATGCCCGCCGACGAGATGCCGGAACTTGATTGAAGCCAGCGCGTTCGTTTTGTGAACAAAAAGAACCAAAATAACGTCATGACGCCAGGGCTTTGCCCGTGGCGGCCCCGGCCTTCCCACGCCTCCAACCTCAAGTCACAAACGTTTTTTGCGCGACTTTTTTTCAAAAAAGTCGCTCCTTCCCCTATCTTCGCACCTCGGCATTGCCCGCTCATCAACCACAGGTTACCACCCTCACCGTGAGCGCCTTGCTGTCCCGTTCCGCACCCGCGAGTGATGCCGAATGTCTGGCCCGGCTGCGGCTGGCGCGCAGCGACCGGGTCGGGCCCGCGACCTATCGGCGGTTGTTGCACCGGTGTGGCAGTGCCGTGGCTGCGATCCAGGCATTGCCGGACCTGGCCCGTGCCGGTGGTGGCGTGCCGCTCAAAGTGTATCCGGAAAATCTGGCCCGGCGTGAGCAGGACCGGGTGGCCAAACTCGGCGCGCGGCTATTGTTTGTCGACGCGCCTGATTATCCGCCTTTGTTGGCGTTATTGCCGGACGCGCCGTCCTGTCTGACGGTGCTGGGCGACCCTGTTGCCTGGCGGGATGGTGGGGTGGCCATTGTCGGCAGCCGCAATGCCTTGGCCGGGGGTTGCCTGATGGCAGCGAAATTGGCCGAGGCGCTGGCCGGCGCCGGCAAGCCGGTGGTCTCCGGCCTCGCGCGGGGCATCGATACCGCGGCGCATACCGGCGCATTGCGTCGTGGTCTGACGCTCGCCGCCATCGCCGGCGGCATCGACGTGCCCTATCCCGAGGAAAACGCGGATCTGCAACGCCGGATTGCCGACCAGGGTGCGGTATTGACCGAGGCGCCCTTGGGCACCGCCCCGCAATCGCGGCATTTTCCGCGCCGCAACCGCATCATTGCTGGTTTGTCGCTGGGTGTGGTGGTCATCGAGGCGGCACCCAAATCGGGCAGCCTGATCACCGCGCGGCTGGCGCTCGAAGCCGGGCGCGAATTGTTCGCGGTGCCTGGCTCCCCGCTCGACCCGCGTTGTCTCGGCTCGAACGATCTCATCCGCCAGGGCGCGCATCTGACCGAACGGGCCGAGGACGTGCTGGCCAATCTGCCCACCCATCCGCTGGAACAGGGGGTGCGGCGGCTGGCGCTGTTCGCCCATGATGATGCCGAACCTGGCGGCCTTGCCGAGGCGCAGGCGCCTGGGCCGGTGCCGGATCCGCCAGCCTGGCTGCATGACGCGGTGCTGGAGATGTTGAGCCCGACCCCCGCTTCGGTTGACGATATGGTTGCGCACTGCCAAGTCTCCGCCGCCGCGGTAAACGCGGTGCTGCTGGAGCTGGAGCTGGCCGGACGGGTGACCTTCCTACCCGGCAACCGAGTGGCCGCCATCTCCGCGGACGCCTGGACGCTTGATGCGTGGGAGCAGGACGCCTGACGCGTCCCTGAATGTCTGAAAGAAGCCGCATGACGGACGTCGTCGTCGTCGAATCGCCCGCCAAGGCCAAGACCATCAACAAATATCTGGGCGATAACTATACCGTGCTGGCCAGTTTCGGCCATGTCCGTGATCTGCCGCCCAAGGACGGCTCGGTCCGGCCGGACCAGGATTTCGCGATGGATTGGGCCGCCGATGAACGCGGCCAGAAGCAGGTCAGCGCCATCGCCCGGGCGCTGCGCGGCGCGGATACGCTTTATCTCGCCACCGACCCCGACCGCGAGGGCGAGGCGATTTCCTGGCATGTGCGCGCCATGCTGGAGGAGCAAAAAGCGCTGCGTGGCAAAAGCGTGCACCGCATCACCTTCAACGAAATCACCAAATCCGCGGTGAAATTCGCCATCGCCCATCCGCGTGACCTGGATGAGCCGCTGATCGAGGCCTATCTCGCCCGCCGCGCGCTCGATTATCTGGTCGGCTTTACCCTCTCGCCGGTGCTGTGGCGCAAATTGCCGGGCAGCAGATCGGCCGGCCGGGTGCAATCGGTCGCGCTGCGTCTGGTCTGCGAGCGTGAAGCCGAGATCGAGGCGTTCATCGCCCGCGAATACTGGACCATCGAGGCGCAGTGCCAGACCCCGGCCGGTGCGCCCTTCAGCGCGCGGCTGACCCATCTCGATGGTAAAAAGCTCGACCCGTTCGACCTTGGCACCGAGGCCGTGGCGGCGCGGGCAAAGGCCGCCGTGCAGGCCGGGCAGTTTCACGTCGCAAGCGTCGAGCGCAAGCGGGTGCGCCGCCATCCGCCGCCGCCCTTCACCACCTCCACCCTGCAGCAGGAGGCGTCACGCAAGCTGGGCTTCGGCGCGCAGGCAACCATGCGCCTCGCGCAACAACTCTATGAGGGGGTGGAGATCGGCGGCGAAACCACCGGCCTGATCACCTATATGCGTACCGATGGCGTGCAGATGGCGCGCGAGGCGATCGAGGCGGCCCGCGCCCATGTGCGTGACGCGTTCGGGCCGAATTACCTGCCCGGTGCCCCGCGCGATTATCAGACCCGCGCGAAAAACGCGCAGGAAGCGCACGAGGCGATCCGCCCGACCGATTTTTCCCGCACGCCGGAAAGCATGGCGAAATATCTGCGCGACGACCAGGCGAGGCTTTACGAGCTGGTCTGGAAGCGCGCCACCGCGAGCCAGATGCAATCGGCCGAACTCGACCAGGTGGTGGTCGAGTTGCACGATGGCCGCGGCCAGACGCTGCGCGCCACCGGCTCCATCGTGGCGTTCGACGGGTTCCTCAAGCTCTATCGCGAGGATACCGACGACGATACCGAGGAGGAAGGTCGCATGCTGCCGCCGATGGCGGAACAGGATTCGATCCGCCTGCTCGAAATCGACGCGCGCCAGCATTTCACCCAGCCGCCACCACGCTATTCGGAAGCAAGCCTGGTGAAAAAAATGGAGGAGCTGGGCATCGGCCGTCCCTCCACCTATGCCTCGATCCTGTCGGTATTGCAGGACCGTAATTATGTCCGGCTGGAAAAACGGCGCTTCATCCCCGAGGATCGGGGCAGGCTGGTCACCGCCTTCCTGACCAGTTTTTTCGAGCGCTATGTCGATACCAATTTCACCGCCGGGCTGGAGACCGAGCTGGACGAGATTTCCGCCGGTCACAAGGATTGGCGCGAGGTGATGCGCGCCTTCTGGGCAGATTTCTCCCGCGCGATCGAGCAGACCCGCGACCTGAAAATCAGTGATGTGATCGAGGCGCTCGACGCCGATCTCGGTCCGCATTTCTTCCCGCCGCGCGCCGATGGCACGGACCCGCGCCGCTGCCAGGCCTGCGGCACCGGCCGGCTCGGCCTCCGGCTCGGCCGCTATGGCAGCTTCATCGGCTGCTCGAATTACCCGGCTTGTCAATTCACCCGCCCCCTGGTTGCCGAGGCGGACGGGCAGGAAGCCGGCGCCACCTTGCGTGAAGGCGCGCGGGAGCTGGGGCCGCATCCCGATGGCGGGGAAATGATCACGGTGCGGCGTGGCCCCTATGGCGTCTATGTGCAGCAAGGCGAGGCGACCGACGCCAAGGCCAGGCCAAAGCGTGTGTCGCTGCCAAAAGGACTCGATGGGGACAGTATCACGCTCGACCAGGCGGTGGCGCTGCTTTCCCTGCCGCGGCAAATCGGGCCGCATCCGGAAACCCACGAGATGATCGAAGCCGGTCTCGGCCGGTTCGGGCCGTTCGTGAAAATGGGCGGCGTGTTCGCATCCCTCGACAAGGATGACGACGTGCTCTCCATTGGCATGAACCGGGCGGTCGATCTGCTGGCGAAGAAACTGGCCTCGGTGCGCAATCTCGGTGAACACCCCAAGGACAAGCAGCCGGTGGTGGTGCGCAAGGGAAGGTTCGGCCCCTATGTGCAGCATGGCCAGATGGTTGCCACGCTGAAGCGTGACATGAGCCTGGACGACATCACCCTGGCCGAGGCGGTTGCCCTGCTGGCCGAGCGCGGCAAGACGCTTGCCCCGCGCGGCAAATCCGGCGGTAAATCAGGGGGCAAATCCGCCAAGCGCCCCGCCAAGGCGGCAAAAGCCAGATCCGCCAACGGCCAGGCCGAGCCGGCGGCGCCCAAGCCAAAAGCCGGCGCCAAGCCAAGAACCAACGCCAAGCCAAAGGCCAAGGCCAAGCCGGCCGGGCGCGGCGCCGCGACGCGCCGCGAAAAAACCGGCTGAGATGGGTGGCGGCAGACCCGGCAGGGCACGGCGCGGCACGCCTAGGCCCACGCCAAAAACCGGCGCGTCAGACCGTGCCGGCCCGCCCAGCCAGGCCGAGATCGAGGCATTCATCGCCGCATCCGGCGGGCGCGTCGGCAAGCGCGACATAGCCCGCCATTTCCGCCTCGGCCCGCCCGATCGGGTGGCGCTGAAGGCGGTGTTGCGGGGCCTGACCGAGTCCGGCGCCATCGTCGAAGCCGGCCACAAGCGCTTTGCCGCGCATGGCACGGTGAAAGACGCGATGCTGGTCGAAATCACCGGCACGGACCCGCAAGGGGACGCGATCGGCCGCCCGGTGCACTGGCCGGATGGTGACCCTTCGCCGCTGGTTCTGATGGCGCCCGAAGCCCGCGGCCTGCCGGCGCTGGCGCCGGGCGCGCGGGTGCTGGCGCGACTGAAGCCGATCGGCCCCGGCCGGTTCGAGGGCCGGACCATCAAGCGCCTGGCCGATACCGGCCGCATCCTCGGCGTCTATCGCGCCGCCCCGCCCGAAACCGTGGCCCGTCCGGTGCGCATCGCCGGGCGGATCGTGCCCACGGATCGTCGCGCCAAATCGGAATGGGTGGTGCCGGAGGCGGAAACCGGCGGCGCCGAACCGGGTGAAATCGTCCGCGCCGAACCGCTGCCGCATCACGGCTACGGGCTCAAGCCGGCGCGCGTGGTGGAACGCCTTGGCCGCCTTGATGAGGCGCGGGCGGTCAGCCGCATCGTCATCGCCACCGCCGGCATTCCCGACACCTTCCCGCCCGAGACCTTGGCCGAGGCGGCGCGAGCCGGCGCGCCCGACCGCAGCGGGCGCGAGGATTTGCGCCACATACCCCTCATCACCATCGATGGCGCCGATGCGCGCGATTTCGATGACGCGGTTTATGCTGAACCGGATGGCACGGGCTTTCGCCTGCTGGTCGCCATCGCCGATGTCGCGGCTTACGTGCCCGAAGGCTCGGCGCTCGACCAGGAGGCGCGCAAACGCGGGAACAGCGTTTATTTCCCCGATTGCGTGGTGCCGATGCTGCCCGAGGCGCTGTCCAACCATTGGTGCAGCCTGCGCCCGGACGAGGACCGCGCCTGCCTGTTCGCCGAACTCCAAATCGATGCCTCGGGGCGAAAGCGCGCGCACCGCTTCGGCCGTGGGCTCATGCGCAGTGCCGCCCGACTCACCTACGAGGCGGTTCAGGAAGCCGAGGATACCGGCCGTGACGGCGCCATGCCCCCGGGCGTGCGCGCCCCGCTTTATGCCGCTTTCCGCGCCCTGCTCGCCGCGCGCCAGGCGCGCGGCACGCTCGACCTCGACCTGCCCGAGCGCCAGGTTCTGCTGACGCCGGACGGCCGCGTGCGCGATGTGGTGCCGCGTCCCCGGCTCGACAGCCACCGGCTGATCGAGGAATTCATGGTGCTGGCCAATGTCGCCGCCGCCGAGGAACTCGAACGTCTGCGCCTGCCCTGCGTCTATCGGGTGCACGCGCCACCCTCGGCCGAAAAGCTGGATGCGTTGCGCCAGTTCCTGGACGGGTTTGGCATTTCCCTGGCCCAGGGCGACACCGTGCGGCCCGGCGATCTCGACCGCGTGTTGCGCCGCGTGGCCGACACGCCGGAAGCGCCGCTGGTCAACGAAACCGTGCTCCGCAGCCAGTCCCAGGCGCAGTATGATCTGGACAATATCGGCCATTTCGGCCTGTCGCTGCGGGCCTATGCGCATTTCACGAGCCCGATCCGGCGCTACGCCGATCTGCTCGTGCACCGGGCGCTGATCCGCGGCCTGAAACTCGGTGACGGCGCGCTGCGCGACGTCGACCCGGCGCAGTTGGCCGAGGTCGCGCAGCACATTACCGGCACCGAACGCCGCGCCGCGACCGCCGAGCGCGACGCGATAGACCGCTACCTGGCAACCTTCCTGGCCGATCGGCAGGGCGCCGTCTTCACGGCGCGTGTGTCCGGCGTAACACGGTTCGGCCTGTTCGTGAGTTTGGCCGATACCGGTGCCTCCGGCATCGTGCCAATTTCGTCCCTGGGGGACGATTTCTGGGTGCACGACGAACGCCAACAAGCCTTGATCGGCCGCCGCAGCGGTAAAAGCCTGCGGCTCGCGCAGACCGTCACTGTACGGTTGATGGAGGCGGCACCGCTGACCGGCGGGCTCGTCTTCAACCTGCTCGACAGAACGTCCGCCCCGCGGGAGAAAACGCGCCGTGGCCAAAAGCGCTGAGGCGCGCGGCGCCTGCGGGCTGGGCGGCGCGGCGTTGTTGTTATTGCTGCTGCTGCCCTCGGTGCCGGCGCGCGCGGCGAGCGTTGGTTTCGACCAGGTGCTGGCCACCCAGGTACTCACCGCCGCCTTCCGCTTCATGGCCCCGCGCACGCTGGTGCCGGTGACCCCACGCACCCTTACCGAATGGGGCCTGCGCGGCATCACCGCGCTCGACCCTGATCTGGCCCCGCGGCTCGACAAAACCCGCGCGGTTCTCGCCGGACCGTCCGGCACGCTGGCCACCTTCGCCACGCCGCCGGCCGATGATGTGACCGGTTGGGCCGGGTTGATCGCCGCCATGAACGAAATCGCCTATCGGCACAGCGCCGCACTCCGCCGCGCCGGCACCGAGGGCGCCATCGAGAGTTTTTTCGACGAGGTGTTCGATCATCTCGATCCGTACAGCCGCTATGTCGGCCCCGCCGCCGCCGCGACCGACCGGGACTGGCGCAACGGCACCGCCGGCATCGGTGTCGCCCTGTCCGGCACCAAAAACGGCATCAGGCTTGCCCATGTCGTGCAGCAGGGTCCGGCCGAACTGGCCGGGTTGCGCGATAACGATACGCTGATCGCCATCAATGGCGTCGCCCTGCGCGATGCCGATGCCGATTTCGCGCTGACCGAACTGAACGGGCCGCCCGGCAGCGTGGTCAAGCTGCTGGTCGCGCGGGGCAGGCAGAAATTATCGGTTGCGGTCACGCGCGCCGATGTGCCGGCCGATACCGTGGCCAGCCGCATGGACGGCAATGCATTGGTCCTGCGCCTGACCGGCTTTACCGCCAGCACCGCCGATCTGGTCGAAAGCACGCTGCGCGCGGCCTTCGCCAAGCCGCAACAGCCAGACGGGGTGGTGATCGATCTGCGCGGCAATCGCGGCGGTCTGCTCAGCCAGGCGGTCGCCATCGCCAACGCCCTGATGAACCGCGGCGTCATCGCCACCACCATCGGGCGTGATCCGCTGGCCGATCATCAATGGGTGGCGCGTGGCCCGGACCTCGCACAGGGCGTGCCGATGGCGGTGCTGGTCGATGGGCGCACGGCCAGCGCCGCGGAAATTCTCGCCGCCGCCCTGTCGGACAATGGGCGCGCCATGGTGGTTGGCAGCAGCACGTACGGCAAGGGGCTGGTGCAGACGATCGGCCCGATGCCGGATGGCGGGGAATTGTTCATCACCTGGAGCCGCGTGCTGGCGCCGGATGGCTGGCCGCTCCAGGCGCTCGGCGTCATGCCGGAACTCTGCACAAGCCGCGGCGCGGACCAGACCATGCAGCAGGAGCAGGCGCTGGCCAACGGCACCAATCTCGGCGCCGCGCGGCTTGCGCTGCACCGGCGCATCCGCCCGGAAACGCCGCTCGCGGAAATCGTCGCCGTGCGCAATGCCTGCCCAGCCGATCTGGGGCACGAAACCGATATGCAGGCGGCGCAATTCCTGATCGGCAATCCAGTAGCCTACGCCTCAGGCCTCGCGCCGCTATAGGCACAAGCCGCCAACTGAATGGCTCCAGTAACGGCATGGTATTCTTGCTGCTGGTGAACGCTGCAACCCCACGGTATTGACCAGAGAAAATTCAGCAAATTAGTCAAAGCTCCGCCCGTTATGCGTTCGTCGGGATTGTCGGTTTTGACGAATGCATCGAACATGAAGACGAAATCCTTTTTGGGGGAAATCACTACGACCGCAAGGTCTATTGGCGAGCGGCGGAGAAGATCGCTGTCATCGCCCGTGATCTACCGGTCAAGCCCGACTGAGCAATGCCCGCGTAACTCACCCCGGCGTGCGAGGCGAGCAGGCAAATTCAGCGTGACACAGGGCGCGGAAACATGTTCCGCGCCTCCTCACACGGGTAGCGCCATAGCTCAATCGGGTTCGATTCAAGTCAGGCTCGTGGCAACCGCCAGTACAGGCCTCCTTTATGTCATGAAATGGAATGCGTGATCAGGGGTTTTCCGGGGAGGAAACGTGTCGCGTTCTGCTGTATGCGCAGCCATCTTTCCATGGTCGTTAAACGGTGTTTCCCGGTCCCGGCGTGACGTTCTCCAGGCAGAGAGCCTGCTGCCGGCCTCGCTCACGCGCCGTTCCACACAGAGCCTGATCGCACTAAGTCGAATCCCTGGCGTTTCGACTTAAAGCGCGTCTCAGTGTCTGAGCTCATATTTCAAGGGGCAATCAATGTTGCAGGTTGACCCGAATACCGGATCAACCTGCAACATTCGCGCCCTGAGGCGCGCGCCGCCGCCCCCTGCTTTGCCTCATAGGAAACAAGGCCGCTTTGTGCGTCTTTGTCCAAGACTTGCCCTTTCACGTTTCCTGTGGCGCGCTTTCCTGTAACAATTCAACGAAAATCCGAAACTGTATCTCGCAAGCCTTGCCTCTGTGCAGTCCTTCCGTTAGAACCCCATTAATCGTCAGTAATCGCTGCACAACTAAAAGTTGTTTTCTTAGCAACACTTTCAACCAGGCAATATAGCATGGTCAATCGCGTTATGGCGGACATTCGGACGCCTGCCGACCAGCAGATTGGCACCATCGCCACGCAGCTTTACACCCCGGTCATCGTCGGTGCCGGCGCTTATGCACCTACCCTCACCATCACGGCGACCGGTGTCATCATCCCGACAGGCGCGCTTTATTATGGCGCCACCGCGCTCACTCTCGGCGTGGGTGATGCCGTGTTCAATGATGGTGGCGTGGTGGGCGGCCAAGGTGGCAGGAATTTCGGCGCTCACGGCTATTATGGCGAAGAGGGTGGCATTGGCGTGGCGCAGGCTGGCGGCACGCTGATCAGCCACGGCACTATCAGCGGCGGCGCCGGCGGCGCATCCAGCCAGGGTGCGTATGGCGGCACTGGTGGCGCGGGGGTGGCTCTCGCTGCTGGCACGCTCGGTAATTATGGCACAATCACTGGTGGTGGCGGCGGTGCCGTGACCGGCGGTGCCCTGTTTGGCGGCACCGGTGGCGCGGGCGTCAGTCTCTCGGGAGGCGCGCTCATCAATCATGGCGTCATCGTCGGAGGCGTCGGCTCCGACTATGCCGGTGGTCCTATCGGCGCTGGTGGGGCAGGCGGCCAGGCGATAGCCGTTTCGGCCGGCACCCTCATGAATTATGGCACGGTCACGGGTGGTGCTGGCGGCGGTGGCAATTTCAGCGGCGCCCCTGGTGGCGCGGGCGCGGCGCTATCGGGTGGTGCCTTGACCAATGACGGCACGATCAGCGGCGGCCTCGGCGGGGCCGGCGGCCATGGTGGTGGTGCCGGTGGGGTTGGTGCCAGCCTTTCCGCGGGCACGCTGATCAATAATGGCGCCCTCGTCGGTGGCGGCGGCAACAATAGAGGCGTCATTGGCGGTGCCGGTGCGGCCGGCGCCGCGCTCTCCGCTGGTACACTCAGCAACTATGGCGTAATCAGTGGCGGTGCTGGTGGCGGCGCCAGTGGCGGCGGTGGCGCCGGCGGGGCCGGTGCCAGGCTCTCGGGCGGAATTCTGACTGACGACGATGTCATCGTGGGCGGCGCCGGCGGCAGCTGCGCCGGTGCCACCGGTGGCGCGGGCGGCGCCGGCATTGCGCTCAGTGGCGGCACCGTCATCAGCATTGCGTCAGTCAGTGGTGGCGATGGCGGCGGTGGCGGCTATTTTGGCATTGGCGGCACGGGTGGCGCCGGTGCCCTTCTATCCGGCGGCATCATGGTCAACTACGCCATTCTGGCCGGGGGTGCCGGTGGCACCGGCGCCAGCCAGGTCGTTGGCGGCGCGGGCGGGACGGCAGCCACCCTCTCTCGGGGTACGCTCACCAACCATGGCACGCTCATCGGCGGCAGCGGGCAGGTCGGTCAGTTCGTCAGCGGCGCCGGCGGTGTTGGCGCTTATCTCACCGGCGGCGTGCTGATCAACGACGGCACCATCATTGGCGGCGCCGGCGGCGGTGATGAGAGCGGTGCCGGCGGCGCCGGGATCGGTTTCTGCGGCGGGACCCTCATCGACCAGTCCGGCCTCATCGCCGGCTATGGCGGGGCCGATGCCATTCAGTTCGGCACCCTCGCCGCAACCCTCGAACTCTACGCCGGCGCCCATTTCATGGGCCAGGTCGTCGCCAATTCCTCCGTCAACGACACACTCGACCTCGCCGGCGCCACCGCCGGCACCCTCTCCGGCCTCGGCGCCGAATACCTGAATTTCTCCACCCTGGAGGTCGCCGCCGGCAGCGCCTGGAGCCTCGCCGGCAA
>DAIDIQ010000203.1 GCA_027459285.1 Acetobacteraceae bacterium | reverse complement strand
CCCCCGCCTGCTGGCCAGCAGCGAGGACATTGAACGCCTCGCAACCGAGACCCGCCCGGACGTGCCGGCCTTGAGCGGTTGGCGGGCGAGCCTGTTCGGCGACGACGCGCTGGCGCTGAAGGAAGGCCGGATCACCCTCGGGGTGGATGGCAAGCGCATCCGGCTGGTGCGCGCCGATGGGTAATTGCCTGTCCGGGCAAAACCATCCCTTTTCAAAACGAATGACCGCGTCTTTCTCTACGCGGAAATACCCAACCGGCTTGGCTTTCCGCCGCCAGCCGGGGTTCCCCCTCCGATGGGCCGGGACATATGCCGAGCATCGGTCATGCATGCGGCCGCCGATTTCGCTCGCTCCACCCGCGCGATCGCCACGCCGGCGACGCTAGCCGGGCCCGCGCGCCGTATCGCGTGAAAACCGTTTCGCGCCCCGCTCTTCCCGATCAACGATTGCGCCGAACCTCTTTATCGGTCTCTATCCAAACCATGAAAGGCACGGCGTGCGCCTTGACCGAGGCAGACCGGCGAGGAGAACCCGGATGGATGGCGTGACGGAAACGCGGATGGCGACGCTCGAGGCGGCGGTGGACCGGTTTTTGCGCGCGCACCCGGACTGGCTGGCGGCGCGCCCTGATTTGTATCGGGCATTGACGCCGCCTAGCCGCGTGCATGGCGAGGCGATGGCCGATCATCTGACCGCGATGGTGCAACGCGAGCGGCTGCACGCGCATGCGATGATGCTGGAAACGCAGGCGGTGCTGGCGGCCGGACGGCACGCCGCGGCCACGCTCGCCGCCGTGCACGAGGCGGTGCTGACCGTGCTTGCGGCACCCGACCCGGCGGAGTGCCTGTTGACCGAGGTGCCGCGCCTGTTGCGGGCCGAGGCGGCGTGCCTGGCGCTAAGCCGGGGGCCGATGCGCGCCTTGGCGCAGGCGCTGGAGCAGGCCCTGGGCGGGGCGGAGGTGCGGCCGCGCGTCGCCCCGGCGGAAACAGACGTGTTGTATGCCGAAGCCGCGTCCCTGGTCGCGCATGATGTGCTGATCCGGCTGCCGGGGCTCGGCGTGTTGGCGTTCGGGTTTCGCGAGCGCGGCGGGGCGGAGACGGGGGCGGCGGCCGGTGATCTACGGCGGCATCTGGCGTTTCTGGGCCGGGCGGCGTCATCCGTGTTGCGGCGCGCCGCCGTGGCGCCGTGAACGCCGAGGCGGTACGGCAGGACTATCTGGCCGCGCTCGCCGGGCAGCGCCGCGCCTCGGCGCACACGGTCGCGGCCTACGAGGCGGATACGCGCCGGTTTCTGACATTCCTGACCACGCATCTCGGCGAAACGCCCACGCTCGCCGCGCTCGGCGCCCTGCGCGCGACGGATTTCCGCGCCTGGCTCGCCGATGCGGCGGCGAACAATTTGGGGGTGGCCAGCCGGGGGCGGCATCTGGCGGCGGTGCGCGGCTTCATGCGCTTTGTCGAGCGCCGGCACGGCGTGACATGCCCGGCACTGGCCCTGGTGGCGACGCCGCGGGCGCGCCCGCCGCTGCCGCGCGCCTTGGCCGCGCCCGACGCTGTGGCGCTGCCAGACGGCATGGCCGACGCGGCGCTGAGTGCGGCGACGGGGCTGCGCGACGCGGCGCTGATGGCACTGCTGTATGGGGCGGGGCTGCGCATCGGTGAGGCCTTGGCGCTCGACTGGCGCGACCTGCCAGGGCCTGACGGGCATCAGGTGGTGCGCGTCATCGGCAAGGGGCGCAAGCAACGCCTGGTGCCGATGATCGAGCCGGTTCTGGCGCGACTTGCCGCCTGGCGCGGCGCGCATCCGGCGCCGCTGCCGGAGGCGCCGGTGTTCGTGGGCGCGCGCGGAGCGCGGCTGAATGCCGCGGTGGCGCAGCGGGCGATGCGAAGCTATCGGCGCCTGGCCGGCTTGCCGGAACACGCGACGCCGCACGCGCTGCGCCATTCCTTCGCGACGCATCTGCTGGCGGATGGCGCGGATTTGCGGACGATCCAGGAATTGCTGGGGCACGCCAGCCTGTCGACGACGCAACGCTACACGGCGTTGAACGAGTCCGAATTACTGGCGGTGTGGCGGGCGACGCACCCGAGAGGCTGATCGGCGCCGCGCGGATGTCTCAGGGACGGCCTGGCTCCGCCCCGGCGCCATGCGGCAGGCAGGCCGCGATATAAGGCGGCAGATCGAAGCAGGCCTGATGGATGCGCGGGGTCCAGTAGCGCGTGCCGGTGATGCCATCGGCGATCGCGCGCGCCTCGATATCCGCGAGCGGAACCTGGGCGAGGCCGGGTGTCTTGGCGGCGAAACCCAATGTCATGAAGCCGCCGACATAGGTGGGCACGGCGGCAACGTATGCCCCGACATGGGGAAAGAATTTACCGCGACGCACGCTGGTTTCGCGCAACTCGTCGGCCTGCATGAAGGGCACGCCGCATTGGTTCACGATCAGGCCGCGGGCCGAAAGCACACGCGCGCAATTGGCATAGAATTCATCGGTGAACAGCACCTCGCCAACGCCGATCGGGTCGGTGCTG
>DAIDIQ010000202.1 GCA_027459285.1 Acetobacteraceae bacterium | reverse complement strand
ACGGGCGGGGATGTGGGGGTGGCGTAACTGGCGGGATTGGCCAGCGCGTCCCGCGCGGGGTGGTTTTCGATGGACACGCCGAGAAATTTGGATTCGGGGCCGCGCGGCCCGTCATGCGGCAGAAATGGGCCGGTCATCGGACAATCATCCTGGCGCAATTCGCGGTCGAGCCGGCGGAAATCGGTCGGCGCGTAATAGGCGACGATGCCGGCGATGCGCGGCACGGCAACGCCCGGCGCATGAAAGGAAGGGTTGGCGCGGCCCAGCCCGGCCAGCAGGGCAAGATTGGCGCCGGCCGATTTGCCCCATAATGCCACGCGCGTGGGGTCGAGCCGGTAACGCCTGGCGTGCGCGGCAATAAAGGCAAGTGCCGCCGAGACGTCTCGCACCGGCCTTGGAAACAAAAAGCGCGGCGCCAGCCGATACCCGATGGAGGCGACCGCGATGCCGCGGGCGTTCAGCGCCAGCACGTCATTGGCAAAGCCAGGCGCGACATTGTCGGCGGTGCCGAACAGGAAGGCGCCGCCATGCACCGCAACCACCAGCGGAAAGGGCCCGGGGCCCGGAGGCACATAGAGGTTGAACCATTGCGCGCGGGTGGCGCGGGCATAGGGAATGTGGGCACGGGTGGGCTTGGGCGGCGGAATATCGCGCCACACCGGAGAGGCCCCGATCAGCGGCAGGGCGGCGATGACGGCAAGGCAGGCGTTGCGCATGAGGGCGGGTTCCGGAGGCGATTATTCCGCGTCTGGCCAAACCTGCACGGATTGTGGCGCGATGGCTACTGCGATTTGGCCGGCCGGTAAGCCGGGCGGCGGCAGCATGATGGGCAGCACCGCATTGCCGAGCGCGAGGCTTTGCCGCGCCACACCCTGGGCAAGGACGGCGCCGGGAAGAATATCGCCGCGCACCGGGCCCGCCGGGTGCGGCCGAATAGCGTCCGGCGGTACCGCGAAGCCGACGCGCAACCCAGCCGGCAGGGCGGGACCGGCAAGGCTGAGCATTGTGCCACGGCCGAGATCGAGCTGGCCGGCCGTGGTTATGGTGCCGTGGCCGGCGCTGACCAGCCCGAGCAGGCTGGCGGCGCGGGCATTGGCCGGGCGGGCCCAGACCGCCTCGGCAGGGCCTGCTTGCAACACCTGGCCCTGGTCCAGCAGCAACAGGTGATCGGCGAGCAGGAACGCCTCCTCCGGGTCGTGGGTGACCAGGATGGTGGTGCCGGCCCAGCCGGCTTGCAGCGCCACCAGGCGGGCCCGCAAGGCGCGCCGGCGCGGCGTGTCGAGCGCGGAAAACGGCTCATCGAGCAGCAACATGCGCAAATCCGGGCGGGCCAATGCCCGCACCAGGGCGAGGCGCTGGCACTGGCCGAGCGAGAGGGCCGCGGGCGGCAGGTCAAGACAGGCGGCGATGCCGAGTTCCTCGGCTAGCGCCCGGGCACGACCAAGGTCCGCGCCGGGAATGAGCGTGATCTGGCGCATGGCGGCAAGGTGCGGCAGCAGGCCGAAGCCTTGCGGCACATAGCCGATGCGCCGCTGCTCGGCCGGCAGCGCGGCCAGATTTTGCCCATCCAGCGAAACCAGGCCCGGACCACCATCGAGCCCGGCAATGGCGCGCAAGGTGAGCGACTTGCCGGAGCCGGAGGCGCCCAGAATGGCCAGCCGGCGGGACGGCGCGGACCATTCGACCGCGAGCGTGAAGGCGCCGGCGCGACGGCGCAGCGCGATGTGCAGATGGGCCGGGCCGGGCTCCACGCCTGGCGGGGCATCGGCCATCACCAGGTGGCGGCGGCGCGGATGAAAGCGCATGGCGGTGATGCCGACGATGCCGGCGACCAGCAGCGTGGGCAGCAGCACGGGCAGCATGGCCGGCAGGCCGCGCGCGCCGAACGTGACATAGGTGTACACGGGCAGGGAATAAGGGTGATAGGCCACCATGACGGTGGCGCCGAATTCGCCGAATGCGCGCAGCCACGTGAGCAGCGCGCCGGCAATCAGGCCTGGGGCGGCGTGGCGCAACTGGATGCGGTGGAAAATGGCCAGCGGAGCCAGACCCAGGCTGCGCGCGGCATCGGCCATGCCGGGATCGGCGGCGGCGAAGCTTTCCCGGGCGGCGACGATCAGGAAGGGTGCGGCGACGAAGGTTTCAGCGAGGACGATGCCGAGGAAGCTTTCCGTCAGCACGCCCCCGGTCAGCCGACCAAGCGGTGTGGCGTAGCCGAACAGAAACAACAGCAATATGCCGCTGGCGAGCGGCGGCAGGGCAAGCGGCAATTGGGCGATGAGACCGAGTGCCGCGGCCAGGCGTGATGGCGCCTGCGCGAGCAGAAAGCCGAGCGGAATGCCGAGCAGGGCGGCAAGCAGGGTGGCGCAACTGGCGCTGGCCACCGAGACCAGTGCCGCGGATGCCAGGGCCGGCCAGTTGGTGGCCTGCCAGTTGGCATGCGCAGCCTGAATGAACCCAGCCAGGAACGGCGCCGCCAGATATACCCCGAGCAAGGCCGCCAGCGGCAGCAGCAGCCGAGGCGGCCGCATCATTCCGGCTTGAGCGCGGGCAGCAGTGCGGGCGGCACGCGGGCAATGGCGCCGACGGCGTGGGGGTGCACGGTTTGCAGCCCGTGCGCGCGCAGCAGGGCCTGACCCTGGTGGCTGAACAGAAAATGCAGAAACGCCACCCCGCCCGCGCGGTTTTGCGCGCCGCGTGGAATGCTGACGGTATAGGTAGCACCTGCCCCCAGCGCCTTCGGCAGGTTGATGCTGGGTATGTGCAGCGAGGCGGTTTCGGTCGCGTAGAAAATGCCGGCATCCAATTCACCGGATTGCAGTGCGCCGACCAACACCGCTTCGGGACGGATTTGCGCCGGGTTGGAAGCGTCGCCAAGAATGCGCCGGGCCATGCCGGGCTGATGATAAAATGCCTCGGCCTTTTGCATCAAGACGAGCGTCAGCCGGCCCTTGGGGTCGAGCGCGGGGTCGGTGCGGCCAAGACGAAGACCGGGCGTTTGCAGCACCTGGTACCAGGGCTCCTTGGCGAACAAGCCGGCGAAGCGACTATGCGGATTGTAGCCGATCACCAGCGGCGAGCGGGCGAAGACGATATACCAGTCCAGCTTGTGGGCCGCATCGGGCATGAGCAGCGCGTCCGCCTTGGGGCTGGCCGACAGGAACACGTCGGCCGGGCGCAGATCGGCGGCGAGTTGATGGGCGAGCGCGGTGGAACCGCCCGGCGTGCCGATAAAGCGATTGCCGCTGGCGCGGCTGAAGGCGGGCCCGAGGCTATTCTCCATCAAATCGGTCAAGGACCCGGCGTACAGCACATGCACCGGGCGGGCGTGCGCAAGCGGAGGGACCAGCGCAAGCAGCAGCATGGCGACAAAGGCGGCAAAACGGCGCATGGCGTTGGCTCCGACGGGCGACCGTTATGCTTATACGGGAATAGCGATTTCAGCGCGAGGGGTGGTGGTGGGTGCTGCGCCGTGCCGATCGGGCCCTAATGCCGGATCAGTGCCTGGCGCAGGGTGGGGGCGATGTGATCGGCGATTTCCCGGTCCGGCGTCTTGGCAAGGTCCTTGGCGAGGGTGCCGATGAGTTTGGCTTTCGCTTTGCTGGAGAGCCCGGCCTGGATATCGGCCAACACGGGCGGCAACGCCACCAGCAGGAAATGATCGAACAGCGCTTCGTCGATTCCGGCATTGATCGCTTGCGCGACGGTGCCGGCGAAATCGTGTTTGGCCTGTTCGTGTGGGTCCTGCCGCGGCTGAATGGCATGCCGCGTCGGCGACGCGCTTTCGAAACTACGGCCTGGCGCGTCGCTGCCGAATTCCGCGGCTTTGCGGTGCAGGGCGAGGGAGTCCAGCGCGTCCTGGGTCACGTACGACCAGGGCCGACCCCGCGGCATCAAAAAGCGGGCATGTCCGCCATCGGCGACGACGACGGCCAGTTTTCCCCAGGGCATCATGCGATCCTCCCGCCGGGCCTGAACGGTCAGGATAGCACCCGGCGCGGATGCGGAACTTGATCTGGATCATTGCGGTGTCAGAGCATGATCGGTCGTGCCGCGGGGCGGCACCCTGCCCGGCCTGGCCGGACAGGGCACCGGGGCTGGTCAGCGTGTGACCAGCGGTAGCAACTTGCCGAGGTCGAGCGAACCCCAGCCCGTGACATCGTCATAGCCCGTGCCGGCGGTATAGCCGGTCACGCGGGTTGTGCTGTTATTACCCGAGACGATATCGTGGAAGGCGGGCAAGGGGCTTTTGGCATAAAGCCGCGTGTTGAGATAGCCGATGCGCGGCAGCCCTTTCGCGACGCGATCGGCATTGACCACGGAGGCCATGCCCGCCCAGAGCGGCGAGGCGAGACTGGTGCCACCGATCGGAATCCAGCCACCCTCATACGCGGAATAAATCGAATAACCCGTGGTCGGATCGGCATCCGCGGCCACATCCGGCACGTTGCGGTTGGTGGCGGAACCGCCATTGGCGGTGCCGACCGAGACGCCGTTCTTCAACTGGAACGCCGGAATCGCCCAATAGGCGCTGACGCCGCCGCCGGTGGCGCCTTCACCAGCCGAGAATTTATTCCAGGTGACCTCGGACAGCCAATCCTCGTTGCTGCTGACGGTCAAGGTGGTACCGCCGACGCTGGTGACGTAGGGCTGCGCGCCCGGATCCTCGACGTTCTGGCCGCCACGCAGCGGAATGATGCCGAGAATTTGGTTGCCCGACGCGCCGCCATCGCCGGAGCTGACAAAAACGGTCTGGCCCTGCGTGGCAAGCTGCATCAGCACGGTGTTCTCGGCGGTCACGGCCGCCTGTCCCTGGGATTTTTCGTCGAGCCCGTATGAGATGCTGACGATTTTGGCGGTGTCGTCCTGGGCGATCTGCGTCAGCGTATCGACTAGGGCGGTGGAAAAGCTGCTGGCGGTATCGACGTACATCAGGATCTGCTTGACGTCGGGGTTCATCCCCTCGACCGCGTCGATATCGAGCGCCGCCTCGACTTCGACCGTGTTGCCGGTTGGCGCGGTTGAGGATCCGTTGACACCGATCGAGGTGACCGGAACGTTGAGCCCGTATTGCGTATTGTAGGTGGTGATATCGGACGGCAGATAGCCGCCCTGCTCGAACAAGGCGACGGTCTCGGTCGGCGTGGCATTGGCCTGAGCGGGCACATCATAGGCGGTGCGCAGATCAGACGGGGCATAACCACCGCCAAGCCCGGTGCCCACCTGGACGCGCTGGCCGGGCGGCAGAATGTGCAACAGCGGGGCGTATTGCGCCCGACTGGCCAGCCCGACCACGCCTTGAATGACGCCACGCAGCGCCGCCGGCAGGCGCGGCGTGCCAAGCATGGCGCGGCCAAGCCCATGACCGTTCGTCTCGAACGTGGCGAACCGGGTGGCAAAAATGCGGCTGAACAAACCGGCATTGCCGGAAATGGTCAGCATGGTGTGCGCATCAGTGCGGGGGCTGACGCTGAAGCCATTGGCCAGCGCCCAGGCGCGCACGAATTCGTAGGTTTTCTGGCCGGCACCGAAGCGGGCGCCGAATTCGGCGGGGCTCAGATAGTGGCCGAAATTCGGGCTGGCCGGGTTCGACACGTCGGCGATGAATGCCTGCGCGCCCGACGCGTCGCGCATCGGCAGCACCAGCACCGCCGAAAGATGCGCGCTGTCGGGCAGCGCGGTCAGCGCGGCGCCGGCGGGTGCCGGCAGATCGGTCTCAAACACGGAGGCGGCTTGGGCCGGGCGGAATGCGGCAAGGGCGAGCAAGGCGGCAAGCGGCAGCGCGGCGCGGCACGCCCGGCGCGCCGTCGAGGACGAACAGACTGACATGGAGATACCTTTACAAGACGTTCAGA
>DAIDIQ010000186.1 GCA_027459285.1 Acetobacteraceae bacterium | reverse complement strand
TTTGTCGCCGAGCACGCGGCGCACGGTGACGTAGAAAACCGGAATCATCAGCAGGCCGAAAATGGTGGCGAACAGCATGCCGCCAATCACCACGGTGCCGATTTCGTGCCGCGATACCGCGCCCGCCCCGGTTGAGAGCACGAGCGGCAGCACGCCGAGGATGAACGCCATCGATGTCATCAAAATCGGCCGCAGGCGCAGCTTTGCCGCCTCAGTCACTGCCTGGCGCAATGTGAGGCCACGCTGCTGCCCCTCAACCGCAAACTCGACGATCAGAATGGCGTTCTTTGCCGCGAGCCCGATCACCGTGACCAGCCCGATCTTGAAATAAATATCGTTTGGAATGCCGGTCAACGTGCAAAACACTGTCATGCCGAGCAGGCCAAGCGGCACCACCAGCAAAACCGCAACCGGGATAGACCAGCTTTCATACAAAGCGGCCAGGCACAGAAACACCACGAAAACCGAAAGCAGCAGCAGATACATTGCCGAACTTCCGGCAAGCTCCTCCTGATATGATTGTCCGGTCCAATCCGCGGCGAAACCGTGCGGCAACGCCGTATCAACGATATGCTTCAGTACCTTCAGCGCCTGGCCGGTCGAATAGCCGGGCGCCGCGTTGCCGACGATTTCCACCGCCGAATAGCCATTATAGCGCGGTAGCGCCACCGGTCCGACCATCCAGTGCGCATTCACCACGCTTGACAGAGGCACCATGTTATATGGGGCAATCGCGGTATTGGCGGCGGACGGCGTGACCTGGGCCAGATTGCCGAACGTATCGAGGCTCGAGCTGGCATTGCTCGCGGCCCCCGTGGTTGGGTTCGCAATACCGCTTGGCGTGTAGAGATGCCGCAGCGCATCAAGGCCCATGCGGAACGGCGCGTCCGCCTGGACGTACACTCGCTTTACCCGTCCATCATAGGTGAATTGATCGACATAAACTGGCGCCAGTTCGGTCGCGATTGTGTTGTACACGTCGGTTAACGACAATCCCATGCTCTGCGCCTGCACACGGTCCACCGATAATTTCAGCTGGGTTGCATCCGGCAGAGAATTCGGTCTGATCCCGAGCAGCACCGGGCTTTTTGCTGCCTTGGCCAGCAGAGTTCCTTCCGCCTGCGCCAACGCCGCCCGGGATTGGCCAGCGCGGGCCTGCAAATACATGTCCACCCCGCCAAACTGGCTCAGGCCGCGGATCGTGGGTAGATTCACCGCGAATATCTGCGCCGAATTGATCCGATGCAGAATGGCATTGACCTGCGGAATGATCTGCATAGCGGTCTCGGACCGCTGGCCCCACGGTACAAGATGGATGAAGGCCATGTTGGCATTTTCACTGTTGCCGACGAAGCTGAACCCCTGGGTGAAGAAAATGCCGGAAATATCCTTGCCCACCGCGCTATGCAGCAGCATTTCGCGCACCTCCCGGGTCACCTCGTCGCTGCGTTGCAGGGTGGCACCCGATGGCAGATTGATCAGTGCCAGCACGAAGCCCTGATCCTCCTCGGGCACGAAGCTGGTCGGCAGGCGCACATATAATAGCCCCGCCAGCCCCGCCACCAGGACAAAGGCAACCATCCAGTGCGGCACGCGCTTGATCGCGCCGCTGATATTGCCGACATAAATTCCGCCCAACCGGGTGAAGCCGCGATCGAATGTGCGGAATGCGATATTCTTTTTCTTGTCGTGGGTCGGCCGCAGAATGGTCGCGCACAGCGATGGCGTGAAGGATAGCGCGAGGAACGCGGAAAATGCCATGGATACGGCAATGGTCAGCGCGAACTGGGCATAAATGATGCCTGTCGCCCCTGGTTGCAGCGCCGATGGCACGAACACCGCGGTCAACACCACGGTAATCGCGATGATCGCGCCGGTGATCTGGCCCATTGCCTTTTTCGTCGCCTCCTTCGGGTCCAGCCCCTCCTCGCTCATGATCCGCTCGACGTTCTCGATCACCACGATCGCGTCATCCACCACGATACCGATTGCGAGCACCATGCCGAACAGGGTCAATTGATTGATCGTAAAATGCAGCAGCGACAGACCGATGAAGGTGCCGAGCAACGCCACTGGAATGACCAGTGTGGGAATGATCGTCGCGCGTATATTCTGCAGGAATATCAGCATCACCACGAACACCAGCGCGATCGCCTCGAGCAGCGTCGTCACCACGTCCGTGATCGAGGCGGTGATGAACGGGGTGGTGTCGTACGGCACCGCCCAGGTCACGCCGGGGGGCAGATCCCGGGCCAGCTCGGCCATTTTCCCCTTCACCGCGTTGGCGACCTTTAGCGCGTTGGCGCCGGGCAGCAGAAACAAGCCAAGTCCGCCGGCCGGCTGGCCGTCGAACTTCGCCTGCGAGCCATAGCTCGACGGGCCGAAAGTCACCCGCGCCACATCGCTCAGATGCACCACCGAGCCGTCATTGTTGGTCAGCAATATGATGTTGCGGAACTGCCGCAGCGAGGAAAACAGCGTATCGCCCGAAACCGTTGCGGTGAAGCTCTGTCCCTTGACCGCCGGATCGGCCCCGATCGAGCCGGTCGCGAATTGCGCGTTCTGCGCCGATATCGCGTTCAGTACCTGGGTCGTGGACAGGCCGTACCCCGCGAGCTTATCCGGGTTCAGCCAGATACGCACCGCATATTCCGAGCCGAGCTGAAACGTGTTGCCGACACCATTGACGCGCGCCAATGCCGGCTGAATTTCCGAGGCGACGATATCGTTCAGCCGCCCGGCATCGATCGCCGGATTGCTCGACCGCAGCGAAACGAACAGCAGCAGGTCCGGACTCGCCTTGGCCACCACCAGCCCCTGCTGCACCACCTCGGTCGGTAGCAGCGGCTGCGCCAGCGTCACCTTGTTTTGCACCTGCACCTCGGCAATATCGGGGTTGGTGCCGGTCGCGAAGGTCAACGTAATGGTGGCGGTGCCGTTGCTGCTCGAGCTTGAGCTGAAATAAAGCAGGTTATCGATGCCGGTCAGCTTCTGCTCGATCACCTGGGTAACCGTGGACTCCATGGTTCTGGCGTTGGCGCCGGGATAGGATGCGCTCACCGTCACTTCGGGCGGCGCGATGCCGGGGTACGAATCGATGCCCATGCCGCGCTCGGCGATGAAGCCGGCGAGGCAGATGAGGATGGCGATCACCCAGGCAAAGATCGGGCGCCTGATAAAGAAATTCGGCATCGTCGCGCCTCAGTGCTGCTTGCCGGGCGCGGGGGCGGGCGCGGTCTGGCCGGTGTCATTCGGCTGCCACGGCGTCACTTTCACCGTGTCGCCCTCGTGCACACCCTGAATTCCGGTAATAATCACCTGCTCCCCGTCCGAGAGTCCGTGCGTCACAATCCAATCAGAGTGCAGGCTGTTCTCAGCGGCCACGTCCTTGCGTTCCACCTTGCCCCGCACATCGACCACCAGCAGATAAGGCCCCACCGTGTCGCGCTGCATGGCCTGTTGCGGCACCAGGAACACGTTTTTCTGTTCACCAAAATCCACGCTCAGCGTCACGTACATACCGGGTAGCAACACATGATCCGGGTTCGGCACCAGGGCGCGCAGATCCACCGCGCCGGTGGTGGGGTTTACCGCCACGTCGGAAAAATCCAGCGTGCCTTCCGGGCCGTAAGCCTGCCCGTTCGGCAGGGTGATTTTCACCTTGGTATTAGCTTCGGCAGCCAGCGCCACGTTCTGCGCCGCCCGCAATGTCAGCAGATCGGCGGCGCTGATGGCAAAGTTCGCGTATAGCTGGTCCACCTGCTGCACGCTCGTCAGTTGCGTGCCGCCGGTTCCGTTGTCGCTCGTCCCGCTGCCGACCACGGCACCCGGCGTCACCAGTTGTTGGCTGGCAATGCCACTGATCGGCGCGGTGACGCGCGTATAGCCCAGGTTCACCCGCGCGCCGTCCACCGCCGCCTGATCAGCCAACAGCCTGGCGGCGGCACTGCGCTTGGCGGCATCGGCATCGTCCACGGTCTGCTGCGAGACTGATCCCGAGCGCAGCAATTTGTGGTCTCGCGCGGCGATCACGCTGTCATTCACATAGGTTGCCTTATCGCCGGCCAGCACCGCCAGATCGTTGTTCAGTACCGTGCGGTAGTAAGTCGGATCGATCTCGAACAGGAGCTGCCCCTGCCGCACCGCGCTGCCTTCCTTGTAGTCTCGCCGCAGCAGTACGCCGGAAACCCGGGCCACCACATTGGCGCTGTAATAGGCGGAGAGACGCCCGGTCAGGCTGCGGTCCAGCGGCACGGTTTGCGGGTGCACGCGCATCACGCCCACCACGGGCGGCGGCGGCGGTTTCGGCTTCGCCGGCTTGCCGCAGCCCGAAAGCGCGGTAAGTCCGAGGCAAAGCATAACGAGGCGCCGGCGCATGCCGCGCGCCGGTGCAGGGCTGACCGCCGGCCGCGGGCGCAAGGCATCGCACGTGGGATCGAATGGGTTGGCCATGCGTGATTCCGTCAATGGTCGGCTGTCGTTGAAGCAGCGGGCGTTATAGCGGGAATAGACGATGCGGCGCCGTTCGGAGCTTGCCACTGCCAGCCACCGCCCAGATTTTTGATCAGCACCACGCTGTTCTGCGCCATCAGCGCCTGGGTATCGCGCAGGCTTTCCTGGGCTTGCAGCAGGGTCAGTTGCTGGGTCAACACGGATTGGCGGCTGGCGGCGCCGGCGGCCAGTTGCGCCTGCTGGCTGGCGAACAGGCCGGCATTGCCGTGATAGAGCGCGGCGAAGGCGCGTTCCTGCTGGCCGAGATGGTTCAGGGTGGAGAGGTTATCCTCCACGCTCTGGAAGGCGGTGAGTACGGTCTGCCGATAATTCGCAACCGTTTCGTCGTAGCTTGCGCGTGCCTCGCGCACCGCGGCGCGGCGCGCGCCCCCCTCGAACAACGGCGCGGCCAGGGTAGGCCCCAGGGTCCAGAACCGGTTGGGCAGCGAGAATAATTGCCCGAGTATATTGCTTTCCAGCCCTGCTTCGGCCGAAAGCGTGAGCGATGGATAAAAGGCCGCCACCGCTACCCCGATCTGCGCATTCGCCGCTGCCGCGCTACGCTCGGCGCTGACCACGTCGTAGCGCCGCTCCAGCAGCTCGGAGGGCACCGATAGCGGAATGGCGGGGGTCGCGAACGCGTAATCGGGGGCGGCCGGAATGTGGAACCCCTCTGGCGGCACGCCGATCAGTACGGCGATTGCGTGCTCATACTGTTCGCGTGCGGCTTCGGTGCTTTGCAGGGCGGCGGTTGCGTTCTCCAGCGTGTCCTGCGCCACCAGCACATCGTCGTTGGACGCGGCACCTTGCCGATAGGCCGCCTGGGCCATGCCAAGCAACGCGCCATCGATCGATTGCTGACGCCGCAGCAGCGCGGAATCCACGTCAGCCTGGCGCAACTGCAAATAGGCCTGTGCCACCCCCGCCGCGATCGATAATCGTTCGCCGGCCAGTTCGGCGTCGGTTGCCTCGGCGCTGGCCCGGCTGGATTGGATCTGCCGCCTGATTTTGCCCCACAAATCCAGCTCCCAGCTCGCCGTCAGGTTTGTGCTGAAGGCGGGCTGAAAGCTGGCGGTATTGAGGAACCCGTTGGTGGCGGTGGGGCCGGCTTTGGTGGCGGTGAGGCCGGCGGAAAGTGTTGGAAACAATCCGGCCACGTTGGCAGCGACCACCGCATGCGCCAGGCGGTCCGCGGCTTGCTCGGCGGCAATCGACTGGTTGGCCGCCAGGGCGCGCCTCACCAGCGCCGCAAGCCGCGGGTCATGGAATTGCGTCCACCATGTGCTGGAAAGGGCGGCGCGCGGGTCGGCATCGGCGCGCTGCCAGTCCACCCCGGCCTCGAAATGCCGGGGCAGGTCCAGCGCCGGCCGTTTGTAGTCCGGGCCGACCGTGCACGCGCTGAGGCACAGCACCCCGAGCACGCACCATCGCGCGGGAAGGTTTTTGGCCACGTCTTTCAGGTCCTTGCTAGGCGGTCTTGGCGAAGGGGCGGCCTTCACGATTGGCTGCGGCGCGCGAAGTGATCCGGCACGCCGTCTGGGTGGATGGGCAGATGCGACACGTCCCGCCCGGGTCCTGTCACGCCAAGCCAAAACGCCGGGCGCGCCACTGAACCGAACGGTTCGGTTCATTAAGGGAGGCGATATGGGTCCGGCAAGGGCCTTACCGTCGGGCAAAATCGCCATGGCCGCCGGTTGCCAGCGGCACCTTCGCGGTTGGTAGCATGAATGGGTTCAATATCAGCCGGTTGTACATGAGCTATGGGCAATGAGCCGCCGCCGGCCGGGCGCCTGGTCACGCATTTGTGAAAAAACTGACATACAGACCAAGCCGCGGGCGCGTTGACCGATCGGAGGGGAGACGGAGATGCAAGAACGATGAGGCGCCGATCGCTAACTGGCGTCCCAAGGCGAGGACGAGGCGCACGAAGTCTCGGTAATAACCCTATGACACGAGGCTAACGCTCAAGCGCGTCTTTGCTCTATGCAAGTGTTACGACTACGGTGCGTAGATCCAGACCCTCGATGTGGGGCGGCAGTCGGCATGCTTGTGTCGCCAGCAGAGGATGATGTCAGTGTCGATTATCAGGTGGTTACGGTTAAAACTGGTGCCGGCTCTTGATGGTCGAACTCGATTCGAACGCGCCGCCATTTCCCCTGTCTGGTTGACGCGAGGCCTAGCAGCCCGGGTAGCTCGCCTGCATCGCTTTGACGGATTGCCCTGGTTCCTCAGAGACATTTCCAACAGAAATACGATGGGCTGCTGGTTTACAGATCCATGCTGTGAACACTGCGAGCTGGGCGCGCTGGAGTCTTGTTACAAGACCGCAACGAAACGGGCGCGGTTTCTGGAGGGTTGGCGAGGTGATTTTCCGTAGGAAGGGCGTTGGCGGAGCGGAGTTATGTGGCATGGGGACAGGCGTGGGGGGTCTCGAGTGTGGCAACAGAGATATATTTCCCGTGCATTAGTTATTCTTGCTCACTCGTCTCGCCCCTATATGGTTCTGAAGGCGACTTACCATGAGGTGTGAGCGGACTTCCTAACAGAAGTCTTTCTACTTCTTTTCCTCAGAGAAAGAAGAGTCTCGGCTGCTTGCCTGGCCCCGACCCTGCTCCGTTGAAGGGGGAGGCAGGGCCGGGGTATTTTGGATCAGGCGTTGATGGCGGCGCCGATGTCGAGGTCGGCGGTGGCTTCGGCGGCCTGGGCGGCTTCGGCATCGGCGTCGGCGGCGAGGCCGACTTTTTCGCCGCGGGCTTGTTTTTCGGCTTCCTCGGGGCTGCGGGCGACGTTGACGGTGATGGTGATGTTGACTTCGGGGTGGAGTTGGACGTGGGCGCGGGCGAGGCCGAGGGATTTTATCGGGTGGGGCATTTCCACCTGTTGGCGGGTGATGGCGAGGCCGCCGGCGGTTGCTGCCTCGGCGATATCGCGCGCGGTGACGGAGCCGTAGAGGCTGCCGGATTCGCCGGCCTGGCGGATCAGGGTTACGCTGAAGGCACCGATGCTGGCGGCGACGCGTTCGGCTTCCTGGCGGCGGCGGAGGTTGCTTGCCTCAAGCTGGGCGCGCTGGGTTTCGAAGTGGGCGCGGTTTTCCTTGCTGGCGCGCAGTGCCTTTTTCTGCGGCAGTAGGAAATTCCGGGCGTAGCCCGGCTTGACGCGGACGACATCGCCCATCTGGCCGAGATTTTCGACGCGCTGGAGGAGGATGAGTTCGACTTGTGCCATGGGATTGGTTCCTTGCCCTGGTGCGGTCAGGTGAGCACGTAGGGCAGCAGGGCGAGGAAGCGGGCGCGTTTGATGGCGACCGCGAGTTCGCGCTGTTTTTTGCCGGAGACGGCGGTGATGCGGCTGGGCACGATTTTGCCGCGTTCGGAGAGGAAGCGGGAGAGCAGGCGCACGTCCTTGTAGTCGATGACGGGGGCGTTGGGACCGCTGAAGGGGCAGGATTTGCGCCGGCGGTGGAAGGGGCGGCGGGCGCCGACGGCCATGCGGCGGCCGGCGGGGTTGATTTCGGTGTCTGACATGATTGCTTACTCCTCGCCGCGGCCGCGGAAATCGTCGTTGTCGCGGTATTCTTCGGGACGGGCGCGGAACTCCTCACGGTCGTCGTAGCCGCGCTTGCGGCCGCTGTCGAAGCGGCCGGAGGGTTTGGGGCCGCGGAAGCCGCGTTCGCGATCGTCGGATTTGCGGGCCATGATGGGGGATGGCACGTCGTCGATGGAGTCGACGCGGACGGTCATGAAGCGGAGGATGTCCTCGTTGAGGGTGAGCTTGCGCTCCATTTCCTTCATGGGGGCGGCGGCGACCTCGAGCCCGAGCAGGACGTAGTGGCCCTTGCGGTTTTTTTTGATGCGGTAGGCGAGGCTGCGAAGGCCCCAATATTCGCGTTTGCGCAGCAGGCCGCCCTCGGCCTCGATTTCGGCGGTGAGGGTGTCGACGATGCCGTCGACCTGTTGTTGCGTGACGTCGTTGCGTGCGATGAGCACGCATTCATAAAGCGGCATGTAGGCTCCCTATGGCTAGGATCGGCCCGGAAGCCGCGTGGCCCCTTGGGGGATGCCCTGGGGGGATACGCGGTGCGCCTTCCATCGGCGCGTGGGCATAGCCGGGGCGGTGCCATGCACCCCGGCAGGGAAGCCGGGGGATAAGCATGTCGGGCGGCGGGATGCAAGGGGGGGTGGATGCGAGGTCGTTTGAGACCGGCGCGATTTATGAGTGGCGCGATTTTTTGAATGGCGCGCCTGTCCGGCGCGCAGTCCGGCGAGCTTTACGAAGAGAGTCCGGCACCGGCCCGCACCCCCACCCGGCCACCCACGAGCGTACACTGCGATGGGTGGCCGGGTGGGGGTGCGGGCCGGTGCCGGACTGCGTAATGGCAAGCGCGCCGCATAACCATGCAAAACCGCGACAGTCGGGAAAGCCGGTGTTGGGAGGGTGAGCGGTGTTTCTTGACACTGGCGGCGGGGCGCCG
>DAIDIQ010000176.1 GCA_027459285.1 Acetobacteraceae bacterium | reverse complement strand
GGGGCGAGGGTGAAGGCGGCGAGGGCGCCGGCCGAGGACATGCGGGTGAGCCGCGCCACCAGCAGCCAGAGCAGGGCGGCGCAGAGTGACGCTGTCCAGGACACGCCGAACAGCATGCCGAAGCCGGACGCCACCCCCTTGCCGCCGCGAAAGCGCAGCCAGACCGGGAAGACGTGGCCGACCACGGCGGCGAGACCGGCGACCAGGCTGGCCATGTGGCCGAGCATGGCGCGGGCCAGCAGCACCGCGATGAGGGCCTTGGCGCCGTCGAGCAGCAGGGTTGCGAGGGCGAGGCCGCGGCGGCCGGTGCGCAGGACGTTGGTGGCGCCGATATTGCCCGAGCCGATGGCGCGGATATCGCCGAGGCCGGCGGCGTTGGTCAGCACCAGGCCGAAGGGGATGGAGCCGAGCAGATAGCCGCCGATGGCGGCCTGACCGAGCCCGAGGCTCATGAACCGGGGCTCATGCGAAGACCCGCCTGCCGTCCTTCCAGGTGCCGATCACCCGGCCTTCGAGGGCGCGGCCGTCGAAGGGGGTGTTCTGCGCCTTGCCGGGCAGGGTGCCGGAAACGACCTGCCAGGCGCGTTCGGCCTGGAACAGGCACAGATCGGCCGGCACGCCATGGGCCAGCCGGCCGGCCGGGCTGCCGAGGATTTGCGCGGGCCGGCAGGTGAGCAAAGCGAGTGCCGCGAGCAGGCCGAGATGGCCGCCCTGGACCTGGGCGAGGGTTATACCGAGCAGGGTGGCGAGCCCGGTGCCGCCGGCGGCGGCCTGGGCGAAGGGGAGGCGCTTATCGTCGGCATCGCGCGGCTGATGGTCGGAGGCGATGGCATCGATGGTGCCGTCGGCCAGCGCCGCCAGCACCGCCTGCCGGTCTGGCTCGGCGCGGAGCGGTGGGCTGAGCTTGGCGTAGGTGCGGAAATCACCGATCGCGGTTTCGTTCAGATCGAAATAGGGTGGCGCGGTATCGCAGGTGACATCGATGCCGCGGGTGCGGGCCTGGCGGATGAGGTCGATGGCCTCGGCGGTGGAGACGTGGGCGAAATGCACCGCGCCGCCGGTAAGCTCGGCGAGGCGCAGGTCTCGGGCGACCAGCATGGCCTCGGCCGCGGCGGGAATGGCGGGCAGGCCGAGCCGGGTGGCGAGCGCGCCCTCGGTGGCGGCGCCGTGCCAGCCGGGATATTCCGGGTGTTGGATGATGCGCCGGCCGAAGCCGCGCGCGTAGGCGAGGGCGAGGCGCATCTGCCGGCTGCCGGCGATGGGCCGGGCGCCGTCGGTGAAGGCGACCGCCCCGGCCTCGGCCAGGAGGCCGTATTCGGCCAGTTCCTCGCCACGGCAGCCCTTGGTGGCGGCGGCGTAGGGCAGAATGGTCAGGCTGCCGGTTTCCTCGCCGCGGGTGCGCAGCCAGTGCACGAGGGCGGGATCGTCGATGGCGGGATCGCTGTCGGGGAGGGCGGCGAGGGTGGTGATGCCGCCGGCGGCGGCGGCCTCGGCCGCGCTGTCGATGGTTTCGCGATATTCGCGGCCGGGCTCGCCCAACTCGGCGCGCATATCGACGAGGCCGGGGCAGAGCACGCAGCCCGTGCCATCGACCAGCAGCGCGCCATCCGGGCGGCCCTGGTTGCGGGCGATGCCGCGAATGGCGCCGTCTTGCAGCAGCACGTCGGCCAGTTCGTCGCGCAGGCTTTCCGGGTCGAGCACCCGGGCGGCGGTGATGAGGGTGGGGCGCGGGTCAGGGCGCATTGCGGCCCACCCGGCTGAGCAGATCGAGCACGGCCATGCGCACCGATACGCCCATTTCCACCTGGTCGCGGATGACGCTGCGGACGGGATCGTCGGCGATGTCGCTGGCGATTTCGACGCCGCGGTTCATGGGGCCCGGGTGCATGACGATGGCGTCTGATTTGGCGTGGGCGAGGCGGGCGGCGTCGAGCCCGAAAAAGCGGAAATATTCACGCACCGAGGGGACGAGGCCGGACGCCATGCGTTCGCGTTGCAGGCGCAGCATCATGACCACGTCGGCGCCGGCGAGGCCGGCGCGCATGTCGTGGTGGATCGTGACGCCGAGGGAGGCGGCCTCGGTCGCGATGAGGGTGGGGGGGCCAACCAGGCGGACCTGACTGCCGAGGGTGGTGAGCAGATGGATGTTGGAGCGCGCGACCCGGGAATGCAGCATGTCGCCGCAGATGGCGACGACCAGCCCTTCGAGCCGGCCCTTGCGGCGACGGATGGTGAGCGCGTCGAGCAGCGCCTGGGTTGGGTGTTCGTGCGTGCCATCGCCGGCATTGATGACGGCGGCATCGACCTTTTTGGCGAGCAGGGCGGGGGCGCCGGACTGGTCGTGCCGGACCACCAGCAGATCGCACTGCATGGCATTGAGGGTGGCGGCGGTATCGAGCAGGGTTTCGCCCTTGTTCACGGAGCTGGTGGAGACCGACATGGTGAGCACATCGGCGCCGAGGCGCTTGCCGGCGAGTTCGAAGCTGGTGCGGGTGCGGGTGCTGTCCTCGAAGAAGAGGTTGATCATGGTGCGGCCGCGCAGCAGGTCGCGGCTGGTTTTGCCGGAGCGGTTGAGCAGGGCGTAGCTTTCCGCGAGGTCGAGAATTTGCAGGATTTCCGGCGGGTGCAGCCCCTCGATGCCGAGCAGATGCCGGTGCGGAAACCGATACACGTCGCGTGTCACGTGGCGCCATGCCCCCTCATGGGGGCTGCTATAGCGTGGGTTGCGGGCGGGGCAAACAGCGGGCGGGAGAGGCAGGGGGCGAGGAAGGCAAGGGGCGACTTTTTTGCAAAAAAGTCGCGCAAAAAACTCTTGATACCTGGAGTCTTGGGCTGACGATGGCATGCAGCCGATTCCGTGGGGATTTGAAGGCGGGCTTTGCCCGCCAAGCAAGAAGATACTGTCTTGGCCGCGTAGCGGCCGTTCATTGCCTGCGTCCGACGCCGAAACGCGAGCGATGCCGCCGGCACGGACCGAGTGTGATAAGAGTTTTTTGGTTCTTTTTTGCAAAAAAGAACAATCTTTTCCGGACCTTGCGTCCTACCCTAGCTTCCCGTCGGCAGGATCAGGAACTGTTCGATCAGCCCGTTTGGGGTGCTGCGTTCCACCACCCGCACGGTGCGGTGGGTGCAGTGCACCTGCCAGTCGGTGGTGTCGAACCCGCCGCGTTTGCCGGTGCCTTGCAGGGTGATGGATTGCACCGCGCCCAGTTTGGGCAGGCTGCCGTGCAGGTCTGTGAGGACCTGTGGGGTGAAATAGTCGGCGCCGTCGGGTGTGAACCAGGCGCGGTTGATGTGACCCGCGCTGAGGGCGGCGAACACGGCGCGGGCGCGGGCCAGGGAGGGGGGTGGCGGCAGGATGGCGGCGGCCAGTTGGTCGGTGAGGTGGTCGGGGAAGGCGAAATCGTTGTTGGTGAGCACGCTGACGGCGGCGCGTTCGGCGGGAAAGAAGACGTTGTTGGCGAAATAGCCCGA
>DAIDIQ010000095.1 GCA_027459285.1 Acetobacteraceae bacterium | reverse complement strand
GCCGGCGGCGTTATTGAAGGCGAGCGCCGCGAGGGTGAGGACGACGGAATTCATCGCGACCGGGTTCAGCACGAAATGATACCCGGCCGCCGCCACCGCGTGGCCGCCGAGCACCGTGGTGAGCGCCACCGCGCCGCTTGGCGGGTGCAGGCAGCGCAGCACGAACATGGCGCCGATGGCCAGGGCGGCGGCAAGCGGGGCCGCGAGCAGTGGGTTACCGATCCATTGCGCGCAGGTGACGGCGATGATGGCAGCACTGGTATTGCCGCCGACCACCGACCAGGGCTGCGCCAGCGGGCTGGCCGGCACCGCGAACAGCAGCACCGCCGAGGCGCCCATGGGTGCTATCAGCCAAGGCGTCGGGCTGTTGGTTGCCCAGGTACACAACACGCCCGTCAGGGCCAGGCCGAAAAATGCCCCGGCCACAGCGCGTGCGCGCTCGGCCCGGCTGACAGGCATGGCCGCCGGCACGAAGCTGCGCAGCCAGACGATCATGACCTTCCCCTTGCCAGATACGGCACCGTTGGAACGGGCTGGTCGGGGGAAACGCAATCGTGGCGCGGCCTGCCCGGGCGGCTGGCTGTTCAGGTTTTGCGACAAGCCGACACGTTGCATGGGGAAGATGGGCCGCGCCTGCGACGCGGCACCCCCCCGCCCGCGCAATTCATTTGCGGGCCGCCGTGCCTCGTCGCATACGCCCACGGTCCGCCCCCGCTTTCCCCAATCGGGCAACATCACTGACGTGCATGTCCTTCCGCCATGCGGGCCGGGCTGATCCTTTGCCTGTGTGGCACCCACCCCGAACCGTAAAGGCAGCAAACATGCGGCTCAGCGCGCGCAACCAGTTTCCCGGCACCATCCGCGGCATCGAAAAGGGCCAGACCACCGGTCATGTCCGCATCGAAATCGCCCCCGGCATCGTCGTCACCGCCGCCATCACCAACGCCGCGATCGACGACCTCGCCCTCGCCGTCGGTGACCAGGCAATCGCGGTCATCAAGGCGTCGGATGTCATGGTCGCCACCTGATAGCCTTGCCGCGGCCCGCCCCCTTGGCGCCGCCACTTTCGCCTTGCGTGCGCATGGAATTTCGCTATCACTCGGCGCGTTTAGGCAACTCTGGCATAATACCCGCACGCCGTGTGTCGCGGGGTGGGGGCATTGATGCGGGATGGCGCGGCATGCGTGCGGGCAAGGCCCGGCTTTATTCCCGCGCATGATGATGCCGCCTGACATGGCCGAAACCATCAGCCCCCTCGCCGGCAAGCCCCCGCCGCAATCCCTGCTGGTCAATGTGCCACGCCTGGTCACGGCCTATTTCGTCCAGACGCCCGACCCCGGCATCGACGCGCATCGTGTCGCGTTCGGCACCTCCGGCCATCGCGGCTCGTCGCTGACCAGCACCTTCACCGAGGCGCATGTGCTGGCCATCACCCAGGCGGTCTGCCTTTATCGGCGCCACGCCGGCATCGATGGCCCCTTGTTCCTGGGCATCGATACCCATGCCTTGTCGGAACCCGCCTTGGCCAGCGCCATCGAAGTGCTGGCCGCGAACGATGTCGTCACCATGCTCGATGCGAGCGGCGGCCACACCCCCACCCCGGTCATCTCGCACGCGATCCTGACCCATAACCGGGGCCGCACCCGCGGCCTCGCCGATGGCATCGTCATCAGCCCGTCACACAACCCGCCAGACCAGGGCGGCTTCAAATACAATCCGCCCCATGGCGGCCCGGCCGATATCGACGTGACCGGCTTCATCGCCCGCGCGGCGAACGAAATTCTCGCAGGCGCGCTTTCCGCCGTGCGCCGCCAGCCTTACGCCCGCGCCCGCAACAGCGCCACCTGCCGCGCGCATGATTACATCACCCCCTATGTCGCCGATCTCGCCACCATCATCGACATGGATGTGATCCGCGCATCGGGTCTGCGCATCGGCATCGACCCGCTGGGCGGCGCGGCGGCGGCCTATTGGCAGCCCGTGATCGACCGCTACAAGCTCGACGCGACCGTGGTGAACACCGCGATCGACCCCACCTTCCGCTTCATGAGCGTCGATTGGGACGGTAAAATCCGCATGGATTGCTCGTCGCGCTTCGCCATGGTGCCGCTGATCGGGCTGCGCGATGCCTTCGATCTCGGCTTCGCCACCGACCCCGATGCCGACCGGCATGGCATCGTCTGCCCCAGTGGCGGGCTGATGGCGCCGAACGATTATCTGGTCGCGGCCATCGCCTATCTCGGCGCGCACCGGCCGCATTGGCCGGCCCACGCCGCCATCGGCAAAACCATCGTCTCCAGCGGCATGATAGACCGGGTGGTGGCCAAATGCGGCCGCGCCCTGCTGGAAGTGCCGGTCGGTTTCAAATGGTTCAGCCAGGGCCTGATGGACGGCTCGCTGGCTTTCGGCGGCGAGGAAAGCGCCGGCGCGTCCTTCCTGCGGCGTGACGGCTCAGTCTGGACCACCGACAAGGACGGGCTGATCCTCGGCCTGCTGGCCGCGGAAATGACCGCGCGCACCGGCCAGGACCCGCACCAGTTCTACACCAGCGTCACCGCCGATCTGGGCCAAACCTGGTATGAACGGATCGACGCCACTGCCACGCGCGCGCAACAGGCGCTGCTGGCCCGGCCGGACCTGACCCGGATCGACGCCACCGACCTCGCGGGTGAGCCGATCACGGCCAGGCTCACGCACGCGCCGGGCAATAATGCCGCCATCGGCGGGCTGAAACTCGTCACCCGCAATGGCTGGTTCGCCGCCCGCCCCTCCGGCACCGAGGAAGTCTATAAAATCTACGCCGAAAGCTTCCGCGACGCGGCGCATCTGCGGCAAATCCAGCAGGACGCCCAAGCCATCGTCGCCCGCCTGTTCGACACGGTCGATGCCTGATGGCAACCTTGCGGCGGCTCGCCGCGGGGCGAAACCGCCTCAGGGCACGTCACCCCGCGCCGCGATGACCATGCGGCCGCGATGAAACAGCCTTGACCGGACGCGCAGACCCGTGTCCCCAACCAAGCCGGCGCGGCTCTGGTTCATGCGCCATGGCGAGACCGCCTGGTCGCTCTCCGGCCAGCACACAAGCCGCACCGACCTCGCGCTGACCGCGCGGGGCGAGGCGGCGGCGACCGCGCTCGGCCAGGCCCTGCGCGGCATCGACTTCGCCCAGGTGCTGACCAGCCCGCGCCTGCGCGCCCGCCGCACCTGCGACCTTGCCGGCCTTGGCGCCAACGCGGTCATCGAGCCTGATCTGCGTGAGTGGGAGTATGGCGCCTATGAAGGCCGCACATCCGTGGATATCCGGGCGGAACGGCCGGGCTGGCACATTTTCCGGGATGGTTGCCCCGGCGGCGAGGCCCCGGCCGACATCGCCGCCCGCGCCGACCGGCTGATCGCCCGGCTAAGTCAATGCGGCGGTAATATCGCCCTGTTCGCGCATGGCCAGTTCGGCGCCGTGCTGGCCGTGCGATGGATCGGCCTCGCGGTCGCGCACGGCGAAAACTTCCCGCTCAGTCCGGCCTCGCTCAGCATCCTCGCGCACGGATTGCATGACCCCTCGGTCAGAACCATCGAATGCTGGAACACGGTGCCGATTGCCCCCTTGTCGGATCGATAGCGGGGGGGGGTGGCAAGGCGCGCGGTATTATTCCCCATCCGCAACTTTCAGCATCACCCCCTGTCCGGTCGGCACGGTCAGTATGCCGCAGCCAACCCGGGCGGCAAACGCGTCCATCGCCGCCTTTTGTGCCCTGTGCGTCGCCCAGCCATAATCATCCAGCAGCACCACCGCGCCTGGCACCAGCCTCGGCCAGAAAAATTCCAGCGCCGCGATTTCCGGATGGACGATATTCATGTCGATCGACAGATAGGCCACCCGCCGCCCCTCGGGGAATTCCGCCAGCGTCTCCGGCACCGTGCCGCGCACCAGGCGCGCATTCGGGTATGGCGCAAAGCTCTGCGCCACCGCCGCATGGCATTCCACATAGGAATGTTTATTGTGCCAGCCGCCAATTCCGTCGCGTTCCGCCTCGGTCATCTGGTGCTCCGGAATGCCGGCGAACGTATCGAACAACCAGAATTCCCGCGCGAGGTCGGCAAACCCCAGATAATCGCAAATCGCCAATGACAGCATGCCGGTATTCACGCCGCATTCCACGAAATCACCCTCAAGCCGCCGCGCATGCGCCGCCGCCCACAGCGCCACATGCACGATCCACCGGTTATCGTCGATCGCGCCATGCCGGCGCGGGTTCGCCTCCCACCCGCGCCGATGCGCCGCCACAAAGCGCGGGTCGGTCAGAAAATCGGCTGATTTGCCGAACACCCGCAGCCCCGAGCCGTTATAGCTATAGGGCAACTGCACCGGCGCGCCGTTGGCGGGATAGACCACCTCGCCCGTATCATATTGCAGGGCAATGCCGCGCGGCAGCGAAACTGGGGCCATTTTGCGCTCCGTCCCGAAGGGTCGCGCCAGCCTGACCCGTTCGCGTTAACCAAAGGTGAGCGCGCCGATATTGCGATACAGCATATAGAACGCGGTCGCGAAAATGATGGCGGCGAAAATCCGCGTCAGCGCGGTGCGGTGCCCGCTGAGCCGGACCGAGGCCGCGGTGCCCGCCGCACCGCCCACCACGCCGCCGGCAATATACAAGGCGGCAACCGGCCAGTTCACCAGGCCGGACAACGCGTAATTCACCGCGGTGGTGGTGGCGAAGCAAGCCACCGCCAGCAAGGCGGTGCCAATGGCGGCAATCAGCGGCATGCCGGTGCCGAACAGCAGCGCCGGCACAATCAGAATACCCCCGCCAATGCCGAAAAACCCCGCCACCCCGCCGGTCAGCACCGCCACCGCGGCGAGCGTCACCAGCCCCCTTGGTGTCGCCGCCGGCGCCACCGGCACCGGGGCTGCATTCACGCGCGGCCGCGTGCGGCGCAGCATCATCGCGCCAATCGCCAGCATCAACAAAGCCAGCAGAAACAACAGCCGCTTGCCGTCATACGCCTTGCCAATCGATGAGCCTATCGCCGCACCCACCATGCCGCTCACGGCAAACACCAGCGCGCTGGCCCACCGCACGCTGCCGGCGCGCGCATGGTTGACCAAATTCACCAGCGCATTGGCCGCGGTGGCCAGCGCGCTGGTGCCAATGGCCACATGCGGCGCAAGCCCGGCCACATACAGCAATAACGGCGTGGCAATGACAGACCCGCCACCCACCAGGCCGAGCATGAAGCTGACAATGCCGCCGCACAGCAGCGCCAGCACAATCTCTGAAAGCGGCATCGGGCCTGCTCCCTCAGCCCGTGCGCGCCACCCGCAACGCGTTGGTGGTGCCGCTTTGGCCGAACGGTATGCCCGCCGTCACCACGATCGTCTCCCCGGCATCGGCAAAGCCCTCCAGCCGCGCGGTGCGGCGCGCCAATTCCACCGTCTCGGTCATGCTGCCCATCAATTCGCACAGCGTCGCGTGCACGCCCCAAACCAGCGCCAGCCGCCGCGCCACCCGCTCATCCGGCGTCATGCCCAGCACCGGGCAATCCGGCCGCTCGCGCGCCACCCGCAACGCCGTATTCCCCGACGATGTAAACGCGACGATCGCCCGCGCGCCAATGGTGTGCGCCACCTGCCGCGCCGCCGCCGCGATCGCGTCCGAGGTGCGCGGCTCGGGCGGCGGCCGGTTTGCCTCCGTCATCGCCCGCCAGTCGGAATCCTGCTCCACCCGGGCAATAATCCGGTTCATGATGGTCACCGCTTCCAGCGGATACTGCCCGGATGCGGTCTCCGCCGACAGCATCACCGCGTCCGCGCCATCGAACACCGCGGTCGCCACGTCCGATGCCTCGGCCCGGGTCGGCGCCGGCGCCGAAATCATGCTCTCCAGCATCTGGGTTGCCACTACGACCGGCTTGCCCAACACGCGCGCCGCGCGCACAATCCGCTTCTGCGCCAACGGCACTTCCTCGGGCGGCAATTCCACGCCCAGATCGCCGCGCGCCACCATCACCCCGTCCGACAGCGCCAGAATCTCATCCAGCGCGTCCAGCGCCTGGGGTTTTTCCAGCTTGCTCAAAATCGCCGCCCGGCCCTGCACAATCTCGCGCGCCTCGGCCACGTCCTCCGGCCTTTGCACGAACGAAAGCCCCACCCAATCCACCCCGAGCGGCAGCACGAATTCCAGGTCGGCGCGGTCCTTCGCGGTCAATGCCGGTATCGGCAACACCACATCCGGCACGTTCACGCCCTTGCGGTCCGACAGCATGCCGCCGGTCACCACCTCGGTCTCCAGATGGTCGGGCCGCACCCGCACCACGCGCAACCGCAATTTGCCGTCATCCAACAGCAACGAGGTGCCGATCTTGGCGGCGGCAATGATTTCGGGGTGCGGCAATTGCACCCGCAACGCGTCACCCGATGTCGGGTCGAGGTCGAGGCGGAATTTCTGCCCGGTGCGCAACTGCACCCGTCCCGCGCCAAACCGGCCGACGCGCAATTTCGGCCCCTGGATATCGGCCAGAATGCCGATCGGTCGACGCATCGCGTGTTCCAGCGCGCGAATCGCCTCTATCCGCGCCGCATGGTCCTCATGCGTGCCGTGGGAAAAATTCAGCCGGAACACATCCGCCCCGGCATCGAACAGTTGCGCGAGGCGCTCCGGCGACGAACTCGCCGGGCCAAGGGTCGCCACAATCCGCGTTCGCCGGTGCCGTCGCATGGGGCCGGACTATGGACGGCGCCCCCCGGCTTATCAAGCCAGCCTGCATTCGGTTGCAAACCCCGATCGTCGGGTCGTGCCACACGCTGCAAAAGAAAGTCCGGAGTCTGAAAAGGAAAGTCCGGCACCGGCCCGCACCCCCACATGCTTGGTCAAGTCCGGCACCGGCCCGCACCCCCACCCGGCCACCCATGACAGTATACTTCCGTGGGTGGCCGGGTGGGGGTGCGGGCTGGTGCCGGACTTCAAGTAAGCACGCGGGCCGGTGCCGGACTTCAGACAGAGACTCGGCTTGACCCCGCGTGGCACCCGGCCTATCGGCGCCCCATGACCGAACTCTCCAAAGCCGCCGCCAATCGCGCTCGCCAGGACAACGACCCCGAATCCCGCGCCGGCGGCGTCGCGGCGGACCGTCTGCGCAGCATCGTCGAGCGGATCGAGCGCCTCGAGGAGGAGAAGAAGGCACTTTCCGGCGACATCAAGGACATCTTCACCGAGGCCAAATCCGCCGGCTTCGACATCAAGGCCCTCCGCACCCTGATCGCGCTCCGCCGCAAGGAACCCGCCGAGGTCGAGGAACAGGACGCGCTGGTCACCCTCTACCGCCAGGCACTCGGCATGTAGTGGCTGTTCGATAATGCTACTGGGCTGGCCGGCCAACGCGCCTTTCCGCGCTTCCGGTGCTCACGACCGTTAACGGTCGCTCCGCTCCGGTTCTCGAAAGTCACGCCGGACGACTCAGCCCAGCCATTCTCGAACAACCCACCGCGGCCCCAAAAAGCAAAATCTCTTTGCTTCTTTTTCATCAGAAAAAGAAGACCCTTCCTTCCTCTATCGCGCGAGCGGCCGATACTTGATGCGGTGCGGCTCCGTCGCGGCCGCACCCAGCCGGCGCCGCTTATCCTCCTCATACGCCTCGAAATTGCCCTCGAACCACTCCACGTGGCTGTCGCCCTCGAACGCCAATATGTGCGTCGCCAACCGGTCCAGAAACCACCGGTCATGGCTGATGATGACGGCGCAGCCAGGAAACTCGGTCAGCGCCTCCTCGAGCGCGCGCAGCGTATCCACGTCCAGGTCGTTGGTCGGCTCGTCGAGCAGAATGACATTGCTTTCCGATTTCAGCATTTTCGCCAGATGCACGCGGTTACGCTCGCCACCCGACAGAATGCCCACCTTCTTCTGCTGGTCGGCACCCTTGAAATTGAACGCCCCCACATACGCGCGGGACTGCACGGTGCGCTTGCCGAGATGGATCACATCCGTGCCGCCGGAAATCTCCTGCCACACACTCTTCTCGTCATCCAATGACTGGCGGGACTGGTCCACATAGCCGAGCTTCACCGTGTCCCCCACGATCAATTCCCCGGCATCGGGCTGTTCCTGCCCGGTGATCATCCGGAACAAGGTCGTCTTGCCGGCGCCGTTCGGCCCGATCACGCCAACAATGCCACCCGGCGGCAACTTGAACGTCAAATCATCGATCAACAGCCGGTTGCCAAAGCCCTTGCGCAACCCCCGCGCCTCGATCACCGTGCCCCCCAGCCGCGGCCCGGGCGGAATGACGATGTCCGCCACACCCCCCGCCTGCTCCTGGGATTTCGCCAGCATTTCCTCGTATTTCTGAATGCGCGCGCGGCTTTTCGTCTGCCGCGCGCGGGGGCTCGAGGCAATCCATTCCTGCTCCGCCGCCAACGCCCGCTGCCGCGCGCTCTCCTCCTTTTCCTCCTGCTGCAAGCGCTTGCGCTTCTGCTCCAGCCAGGACGAATAATTCCCCTCGAACGGATATCCGCGCCCGCGCTCGATCTCCAGAATCCAGTTGGTCACATTGTCGAGAAAATACCGGTCGTGCGTCACCACCATCACCGTGCCGGCATAGTCGCGCAGCGTATGCTCGAGCCACGCGACACTCTCCGCGTCCAGATGGTTGGTCGGCTCGTCCAGCAGCAGCAAATCCGGCTTTTCCAGCAACAGCCGGCACAGCGCCACCCGCCGCCGCTCCCCGCCGGAAAGCTTGTCCACCAGCGCATCCGCCGGCGGGCAGCGCAGCGCATCGAGCGCTATGTCGATCCGCCGCTCGAACTCCCACCCATCCTCGGCGTCGATCTTCTCCTGCAATTCCGCCTGCTCGGCCAGCAGCGCGTCCATCTCGCCCTCATCCATCGGCTCGGCGAATTTGCCGGAAATCTCGTTGAACCGATCGAGCGTCGCCTTCAAATCGCCAAATGCCGCCTGCACATTCTCGCCGACCGTGGCACCCGCATCCAGCCGCGGCTCCTGCGACAAATACCCGACCCGCGCGCCCTCCGCCGCCCAGGCCTCGCCGCCATATTCGGTCTCGATCCCGGCCATGATCTTCATCAGGGTCGATTTGCCGGCGCCGTTCACCCCGAGCACGCCGATCTTCACCCCGGGCAGAAACGACAAGGTAATGCCCTTGAACACCTCGCGCCCGCCCGGAAAGGACTTCGTCAGGTCCTTCATCACATAAACGTATTGATACGCCGCCATCGTCTGATCCTGCTCGTCTGGCCGGCTATGTAGCCAGTGTGGCGCCGGATGCAAAGCAACCCGCCTGTTTGGTCGTGCCTCAGCCAGACGTCCGGCACCGGAAGTTCTTTGTTGGACGCGCCTGCCGGCGCGAAGTCCGGCACCGGCCCACACCCCCACCCGGCCACCCATGACAGTGTACGCTCGTGGGTGGCCGGGTGGGGGTGTGGGCCGGTGCCGGACTTCAGGTAAGCATGTGGGGGTGCGGGCCGGTGCCGGACTTCAAACAAAGCATGCCGGTGCCGGACTTCAACCCGCCTGTTTCGGCCCGTCACACGCCGCTTTGCCGCCCACGCCCGCCATGTGTAAAACGCCCCTCATGCCCGCGCTCGATGCCGCGTCCGTGCTCACCGCCCATCCGGCCAGCGCCGCGCTGCCAGATGCGCTGGCCCGGCTGCTTACCCGGCCCGATCTCGCCATCGCTCCGCACCAGCGCTCGCTCGCTTTCGCGCCCGATCTCGCCCAGCCCTTCCTGGTCGCGGCCACGGGTCATATCACGCTCGGCCCGGCCTGCCTGGCCAAAACCGAGCTGGCCGCCAGCCTGCTGCGCCACGCGCTGGAACTCGCCTTGCTGCTGCGCGCACCCGCCCCGCCAATGCCGCCTTCCCTCGCCGGCCTCGCCGCCGCCCGCGTCGGCGCCATCTTCGCGCGCGTGCACGGCGTCGCCGGGTCAGGCCCGCTCGGCGCCACCCACCCGATCCTGGCCGCGGCAACACCACCCGGCGCCGAGTCGCTCCGTGCCGCCTGGCACGCCCTCCGCCCCCTGCAACACCATGCGCCGGAGGCGCCAGACCCGGCCGTGCTCGACCAACTCGCCACGCTCTGGCCCCTGCTCGGCCCAACCGAGGCGCTGTTGCAATCCGGCGGTGACCAGCGTCTGCGCGTCGATCCCGCCACCGGCCTCAATCATTACGGCTGCTCGCACCGTCCCCGCCCCTGGGCCGTCACCTTCGCCAGCTCCACCGCCTCTTCCAGCTCCGAACGTGGCTTCGCCGCGGCCGAGGCCGCGCGTCAGCACGTCACCCTCGCCGCCCTTGCCACCACCCCCACCACCGCCCTCGTCGCCGAGGCCAAATCCGTGCGCGCCGCCATCGCCGCCCACGCCCGGCTTCCGCCCGGCGGCGCCGTCATCCTCACCGCCTCTGGCACGGATTGTGAGTTGCTGGCCCTCACCCTTGGCGTCGCCGACCAGGCCAGACCCATCACCAACATTCTGATCGCGCCCGAGGAAACCGGCTCCGGCGTGCCGCTCGCCGCCACCGGCCGTCATTTCGCGGCCGATACCGCGCGCGGCGCCGCGGTCACCAAGGGCAGCCGCATCGACGGCCAGCCGGAGCACGTCAGCCTCGTCCCCATCGCCGCCCGCGGCGCGGACGGTGCCATGCGCCCGCTCGCCGCCATCGACGCCGATTGCACAACCCAGGTGCGCCGCGCCATCGCCGCCGGCCACCAGGTCATTCTGCACGTGCTCGATATCTCGAAAACCGGCTACCTCGCCCCCTCCATCGCCACGATCACCCAACTCGCCGCCGCTGACCCCGACCAGGTCACGGTGGTGGTCGATGCCTGCCAGCTCCGGCTCACCCCGCAAACCCTCGCGTCCTACCTCGCCCGCAACTGGCTCGTGCTCATCACCGGCTCCAAATTCCTCACCGGCCCGCCCTTCGCCGGCGCCATTCTGGTGCCACCCGGCCTTGCCGCCCGGCTCGACAATCCACTGCCCGCGGGCCTGGCCGATTATTCCGCCCGCGGTGAATGGCCCGAACAGGCCAACACCGCCCGCCTGCCCGAAGGCGCCAATTACGGCATGTTGCTGCGCTGGCGCGCCGCCCTCGCGGAGTGGGACGCGCTCGCCGCCGTGCCCGAAGCCCGCACCGCCGAAATTCTCGCCCGTTTCCGCGCCAGTGTCCGCCACGGCATCGAGGCCAACCCGGACCTCGCCTTGGTCGAAACCCCGCCCCCCACCAGAAGCCCCTCCGCGTGGGACGCCGAGCAGACCATCATCGGCTTCCTGCTCCGCCCGGAAAATCCCCTGAGCCCGGAGGATGCGCGCCGGGTCTATGGCTGGCTCAACGCCGATCTCCGCCCGGCCTTGCCGCCGACCCTCTCGGCCGAGCAGGAACGCCTGGCCTGCCTGCGCTGCCATATCGGCCAACCCGTGGCGCTGCCTCGGGAAAACGACACGAAAATCGGCATCCTCCGCATTTCCGCCGGCGCCCGCCTGGTCAGCGGCGAACCCTCCCACCACGATCTCGACGAAGATGCCCGCCTGCTGCGCGAAATACGTGATGCCTTATCGGTGCTCGCGAAAATTTCCCTGATCCTGAAAAACTGGCACGCGCTGATCATCACGGATCCAAGCCCCAGTTTCTAAGCCCGAAGGCTCCGCCCCCTGACCCTTGGGTCAATGGGTCCGGGGCCTCACGGCCCCGGCGGGTCCAGGGCAGAGCCCTGGCCAGAATCCAGCCACCGCAAGCCGTTGGGCGCCCGGAGCCAATCAAACCCCAGGCGCCCGCCAGGTCAGTTGCCGTTTTTCACGTTGTTCGCGGCTTTCGTGGTGGCGTGACCAGCGGCGGATATATCCTTGCCCGCTCCGGCCACGGTGTTGCAGGCGGCAAGCGTGCCCGCCGCCATGGCCAAAACCGCGGCCATGGCCAGGGCACGGGCTGATTGGCGACCAATTTTCATTCCGAACCTCCAACATCATGCGTCATGTCAACCAGCCAACGCTGCCGCAATCCTTGGCCCACCGCAACCATGCAAACGTTACTGGGTAACCGCCGGTCCCTTCACCACCCGCGACAAATCGGCCGGTCGCACCCAATGCGCGAAAGCGTGCTCGATATCCCCGGCGCTCATCGCGTAATAATCCTTGGCGGCAATTTGCGCCTGGTCCAGCGGCAAATCCAGCATGGTCAGGTGCAAATCCTCGCCCGCCAGCCCATCCACGCTCGCCCGCGTCATCGGCAATTGCCGCAACACCTCCGCCTTCGCCATGTGCAGTTCATCAGTACCCACCGGCGCGGTCTGCATCTGCTTGATGTCGCGCACTGCCATCGTCACCGCCTGCGCCACCTTGTCCGGGTCGGCGCCGAAACTCACGCTATATGCCGCGCGCGACCGGCCGAAATCGAAATTGGAATCGATCGAATAAACCAGCCCGCCATGCACCCGCAAATCCCTGTACAGATGCGATGAAAATCCCCCACCGAGAATCGTGTCACCCAGCAGCAGCGCATACCGGTCCGGGCTGTGCGCGTTCAGCGGCAGGGATTCCGCCAGCACCACCGTATCCTGCACCGCGCTCGCATCCGGAACATGGCTGTCCCTGGCATTGTTCGGCGGCACGGGTGGCAAGGTCACGTCCGGCTTCGGTCCCTCGGCCTTCCAGCCGCCAAAATCCTGCTCTACCACCGCGCGCGCCTCGGCCGGCGTCACATCACCCACCACCACGATCGTCGTCAAATCCGGCCGATATGTCTTCGCCCAGTAATGCCGCACATCGTCCAGCGTCAGATGCATAACACTCTCCGGCGTCGCCTGCCGCAGGCTCGGGTCCCCCGCCGGCAGAATCGATTGCGCGATCGCCCGATGAAACCGATATTCCGGCGATTGCAGCAGCCCCGCCAGGTTCTGCGCCATCTGGCGCTGCACCACTGCGAAGGCCCGCGCGGGAAAGGCCGGCTGCAACTCGTTTTCCGCCAGCAGCGCCATGCCGGGCTTGAACGCCTTGGCCAACACCTTCAACTCGAAGCTCGACCCCGCCTGCTCCTGCGCCGCGATGTCATCGAGCGCCTTCTGGAACGCCAACCGGTCATGCTGCTTCGTGCCGTAATCCAGCAACTGGTCAACCATCGCCCCCACGCCATTCTCGCCCTTCGGTGTCTCCAGGCTCGCCTCCTGCCTGATTTCCCCATAGACTGAAACCGTCGGCGAAACGTCCGTCTGCCGCACAATCAGCCTCAGCCCGTTCGGCAGCACGCTCACCACCGGCGCGGGTCCAGGTGCGGGAATTTCCAGCCGCGCCAGCGCCGCCGTCGCCCAGTCGGGCAGCGGCACCTTCTGGCTCGGGGTCACCGCAAAACTCTCCGCCCCGCCAAATCCCTTGCCGGCAATCGGCTTGCCCTGGTCTTCGGGCGTCAAAATCGCGGTCACTTCCGCGTTCTGGTTCAGCACCTCGCGCGCCACCCGCGCCACATCGGCCGGTGTCACGGCCTTGAATTGCTCGATCATCGCGTTCGGCGAGCTCAAGCCCTGAAACGCCAACGCCTGAGACCATGTCTCCGCAAGCCCGGAAATATCATCGGCCTGGAACGCCAGTTGGGCAATTTCCTGCCGCTTCGCCGCCGCCACCAGATCGTCCGGCACGCCATGCTCGGCCACCTCGCGCAGCACGGCGCGCATATCCGCCAGCAATGGCTTCGGGTCCCCCCCTTTCGGAAAGCCGCCCACCGCAACCGCAAAGCCGACCTTCGCCTTCGGCTGATAGCTGAACTGCGTGGTCAGGGCCTGCCCATCCACCACCAGCCCGAATAATTTCGCCCGCTCGCTGCCAATCGCGTCCGCCAGAACCGTCGCCGCGGCGTAATCCTTGTCCCGCATCCCGGGCATGCGCATCGCAATCGTCGCAAGCCCGATTGGCAGATCGGTCGGGTAATGCAGCGTCTCCGCTTTCACCGGCCGCAAATCAATCGGCGCATGCGCCGGCAGGTTCTTGCGCGGCAGCGCGCCAAACCGCTTCCTCGCGTCCGCAATCGCCTGTTCCGGGTCCACATCGCCGGCAATCACCAGTATCGCGTTGTTCGGCGCATACCAGGTCGCATAGAATTTCCGCAGCAGCGCCGCGTTCGTCTTGTCGAAACTCGCCCGCGTGCCAAGCGCATCATGCGCATAGGGCGTGCCGGCAAACATCGTCGCCTGCAACTCCGACAGATATTTATACACCGGGCTCGACATATCGCGCGACACTTCCTGCTCGATCGCGCCGCGCTCCTTGTCCCAATCCGCTTCCGCCAGCGTCGCGCCATTCATGCGCAGCGCCTCTATCCGCAGCACCACGTCCAAATCCTTCGCCGGCGCCGTATAGAAATACTGCGTCACCGTCTCCGTCGTGTCGGCATTATATGCCCCGCCCAGCAGTGCCGCTATTTCCGCCAACTGGTCCTTGTTCAGCCCGGTGCTGCCGCGGAACATCATATGCTCCAGCGCGTGCGCCGTGCCGGGAAAGCCCGGTGGCGCATCGTTCGACCCCGCCAGGTAATTGACCTCGGTGGTCACCACCGGCGCCAGCGCGTCGTGTATCACCACCACCCGCAGCCCGTTCGTCAACGTCGCCCGCACCACCTCCGGCGCCGCCCGCGCGGCCCCCGCCGCCCCGGCGCACGCCAACGCGCACAGCGCGACCAGGCCAAAACTCCGGCTAAAACGGGGCATCTCCGCTCCTAACTTACCAGCGCAGTCCCGCACCTAGGCGCACCCCCCGGGCTTGACAATGGGCGGCGCGCGCGCAAACCCGTCTCATGTGCGCCTCACGCCCGCTTTTGGCCCTCGCCCTGCCTCTGCTGCTCGGCGCCTGCGCCCTGTTTCAGCCCAGCCACAACCCGCACGTGCCCTATCCCGCCAAATCGGTCGATCTCTCCCGCTATAGCGGCCTCTGGTACGAGTTCGCCCGCTATGACAGCAGCTTCGAGCATGATTGCGTCGCCGCCACCGCCGAATACGCGCCCATCAGCGCCACCCGCATCCGCGTCATCAACACCTGCCACAAGGGCACGCCGTCCGGCCGCATGGAACGTGTGCGCGGCCAGGCCATCATCGTTCCCCATTCGGGCAATGCCCGCCTGCGCGTCAGCTTTTTTGGTCCCTTTTTCATCGGTAATTACTGGGTGCTGGACCACGCCGACGACTATAGCTGGAGCATCGTCGGCGAACCCACCGGCGGCTATCTCTGGGTCCTCACCCGCACCCCTCACCCCAAGGCGGCGGAACGCCAGGCCCTGATCGCCCGCGTCGCGGCCCTAGGCTATAACACCAGATATCTCGTCTTCCCCGCGCAGTAACCCAAAAATAAAAAGTTTTTTTGGTTCTTTTTGTTCACAAAAAGAACAACTCTTTTCTAACTAGCTACCCAACACAAACCTCATCCTCAAGCACCGTCCCCGGCGCAATCGGCACCACCCCGCGCAGCCGCTCGTAAATCGGCCCGAAATCCGTCTCCAGCGTCTCCCGCAGCAAGTCCTTGAAGCTGTCGATCACGAAGTAATTCTTCTGATAATCGTCGATCTCGTAATCGGTGCGCATCACCCGCTCCATCCGGAACGGTATCCGCGCCGGCCGCGGGTCATCCAGCGCGTAAACCGATTCCCCGTGCGACGAGACAATGCCCGCGCCATACAGTTTCAGCGCGCCGCCGTCGCTTATCAGCCCGAATTCCACCGTATACCAATATAGCCGCGCCAGGTTTTCGATCGCGCCCAGCTTCGCCGCCCGCAACCCGCCTTCGCCATAGGCCTGCATGTAATCGGCGAAAACCGGGTTCGCCAGCAGCGGCACATGGCCGAATACGTCATGGAACACATCCGGCTCCTGCAGATAATCCATCTGCTCCGGCCGCCTGATGAACCGTCCCGCCACGAACCGTCGGTTCGCCAGATGCTCGAAAAACACCTCGTCCGGCACCAATCCCGGCACCGCCACCACCGACCATCCGGTCAATGCCCGCAACCGTCCGGACAATTCCACGAAGTCCGGAATCCCGCGCTCGGATAATTTCAGCCGCTCCAACCCCTCCATGAAGGCGGGCACCACCCGGCTCGGCAGTTGCGCCACCTGCCGCGCATACAGCGTGTCCCACATCGCGTGCTCGTCGCTGGAATAGGCGCGCCATTCCTGCGGCACCGTCCAATCGGACGGTTGCGTGGCGGCACTCATGCCCGGCTCGGGTCGAAATGCCGGCGCAGCGCCGTGCCATACGTCGCATAGCCCGCCTGCAATTGCGGCGCCTCGGCGGCAAACCGCGTCACGCGCTGCGGCAGCCGCGTCTCGAACATGAAGGCCAGCGTATTGCTCAGCTTGACCGGTCGTAATTCCGCCTGGCTCGCCGCCTCGAACGCGTCCCGGTCCGGCCCATGCGGCAGCATGCCATTGTGCAAACTGAACCCGCCCGGCACGAACCCCTCCGGCTTCGCGTCATAAACCCCCTCGATCAGCCCCATGAACTCGCTCATCACGTTCATGTGATACCAGGGCGGACGGAAGGTATTCTCCGCCACTGCCCAGCGTTCCGGGAATATCACGAAATCCACGTTCGCCGTCCCCGGCGTCTCGGACGGCGCGGTCAAAACCGTGAAAATCGACGGATCCGCATGATCGAACGAAATCGGCCCAACCGGTGAAAACCGCCGCAGATCATACTTATACGGCGTATAATTCCCATGCCACGCCACGACATCCAGCGGGCTATGCTCCAGCGTCGTCTGCCACAACTGTCCGCCCCATTTCACGATCATCTCGCACGGCGCGTCCCTATCCTCATACGCCGCGTGCGGGGTCAAAAAATCGCGTGGATTAGCCAGGCAATTCGCGCCAATCGGCCCACGCTCCGGCAGCGTGAAGGTGCCGCCATAATTCTCGCACACATAACCGCGCGCCGCCCCGCCCGTCAGCTCCAGCCTGAACTTCACCCCGCGGGGCACCACCGCGATCTCGCCCGGCTCAACCCCGATCCGCCCGAACTCGGTCACCAACAGCAACCCGCCCAATTGCGGCACGAACAGCATCTCGCCATCCGCGTTATAGAACGCCGCGTCGCGCATCGAGTCCGTCAGCGCATACACATGCGCCGCCATGCCGGTCTGCGCCGCCGCATCGCCGGCGCTCGTCACCGTCATCATCCCGTCCGGAAACGCCACCTTGCCATCGGGCAAGGGCAGGGGGTCCCACCGCATCGGCGCCGGCGGCACCATCACCTCGTGGCATGGCGCCGTGCGCCACAACCCCGCCTCCCGGGGCGAGAACTTGCCCCAATGCGCCACCGTCGGCCTGATCCGATACAGCCACGACCGTTCATTGCGCGCCCGCGGCGCCGTGAATGGTGACCCGCTTAACTGCTCGGCATACAGCCCATAGGCACAGCGTTGCGGCGAATTGCGCCCCACCGGCAACGCCCCCGGCAACGCCTCGCTCTCGAACCCGTTGCCGAACCCGCTGAAATAGCGCAGCCCCGCCACCACCTGCCCGCCGTCCATGGCGCCTACACCGTCTCGGGCTTCAGCACGCCGCGTCTGATCTGATCTTCCTCGATCGATTCGAACAGCGCCCGGAAATTCCCCTCACCAAACCCGTCATCACCCTTGCGTTCGATGAACTCGAAAAACACCGGCCCTATCACATTGGCCGAGAATATCTGCAGCAGCAGCCGCGCTTTCTGCGTCTCCACCACCCCCTCGCCATCGATCAGAATGCCATTCCGGCGCAGGCGGGGCAAATCCTCGCCATGCCCCGGCAGCCGCGTATCCACCCGCTCATAATAGGTCGCCGGCGGCGCCGGCATGAAGGGCAGGTCCCGCTTCCGCAACGCCTCGACGCTGCTGTAGATCTCGCGCGCCCCCATCGCCACATGCTGAATACCCTCGCCCTTGTAATGACGCAGATATTCCTCAATCTGGCTCTTATCGTCCGCGCTCTCGTTCAGCGGAATGCGAATCTTGCCGCACGGGCTCGTGATCGCGCGTGAGAACAAGCCGGTCAGCTTGCCCTCGATATCGAAAAACCGGATCTGGCGGAAATTGAACAGGCGCTTGTAGAACTCATACCAGACATCCATCCGCCCGCGCTGCACATTATGCGTCAGATGGTCGATGTAATACAGCCCAACCGGCTCCGGCGCCGGGTCGATATCCCCGATCCAGTCAAACGCCGCATCATACGGCGAGCCCTTGGCGCCATACTGGTCAATGAAATACAGCAGGCTGCCGCCAATGCCGCGTATCGCCGGTACATCCAGCGTCTTGCGCCCATCCGCGTCCGTCGCCGGCTCCGCGCCAAGCTCTATCGCCCGCGCATAGGCCCGCGCCGCATCCACCACCCGGAACGCCATGCTCGGCACGCTCGGCCCATGTTCGGCGGCAAAGCGCGCCGCATGGCTCCCCTCCGCATGCGTCACCAGATAATTGATCCCGCCTTGCCGATACAGCGTGCTGTCCAACACCCGGTGCTTCGCCACCGGGGTGAACCCCATGGTCGTGAACAGCGCCTCCAGCGCTCCCGGCTCCGGGCTCGCGAACTCGACGAACTCGAACCCGTCAGTGCCCATCGGGTTGTCATCGCTGATCGTCGCCGGCGCCGCGTCATGCGGAAACGGACCCATCGCTGCCTCCTGCCCAGTTTTGACGCATGATTACGCCTAAAGCTGCGCACGGTGCGTGCCAAATCTGGCGCCGCACCGCGAAACCATGCAGAATGCACGCTTTACGTGAGGGTTTCGTGCACACCCATGGTTACAATCGACGCATTCGACCGTAAACTCATCGCCGCCCTGCAAGCCGACGGCCGCCTCACCAACCAACAACTCGCCGATAAGGTCGGGCTCTCCCCCTCACAATGCTCCCGCCGCCGCGTCGCACTCGAACAGGCCGGCATCATCCGCGGCTACCGCGCCGATATCGTGCCCGAAGCCGTCGGCTTCGCCATCCTCGCCTTCATCCAAATCACACTCGCCACCCACACACGCGACAACGCCCTGCAATTCCGCCGCCTCGTCCTCTCCGCCCCCGCCGTCCTCGAAGCCCACGCCCTGACCGGAGACGCCGACTACCTGTTGAAAGTCCGCCTCACCACCCTCGCCGAACTCGCAAGCTTCGTGAACGAAACCCTGCTCTCCCACCCCTCCGTCGCCCGCGTCTCAAGCTCCGTCGTGTTCGAAAGCCTTAAGGATCAGGCGGCTTTGCCGATCAAGTAAAACAAGAAGACTCGTTCTTTTTGTGAACAAAAAAAACGTTGAGTCATGGGGTTTGGGGTTGCCGGCCCCGCTGCCGCAGCGCCAACCAGGCTGTGCCGGCCGCCAGCACCAGCACACAAATCGCCGTCGCCTCCGGCCCATCCTTGCCACCACCCAGCCACACCGGCCCCGTCGCGTGGCTCGCCAGCAAATGATGCCGGAACATCAACGAACTATCCGGCGTGCCATAGAAAAACGACTGCGCCCAATCCCACGCCGCATGCACCCCCATGCCACACCACAAACTCCCCGTGGCGCGCAACAACACACAAAAAAACAGGCTCGCCAACACCACATTCAACAAGCCACTCGGGTTCTCGCCCGGGTTCCAGCCATGCGCCAGGCCAAACACCCCAGAAACCGCCAGCGCCGCCGGCCAAAACCCAATTCCCCGGGTCAGCGCGTTGAAAAAATACCCGCGAAAAACCGACTCCTCGCCAACCCCCACCAGCACAAAACCAAGCCCCAACAACAGCCCATAGGCCGGAATCGCCACCCCATGCAGCAGCAAACCATCGAAATGCAGCCACCCCCCAGCCCACATCACCCCCACCACAACACTCAACGCCAAAAATCCCACCGGCAACCCAATCGCGAACAACCGCCCCGCATCACGCGTCGCAAACCCATACGCCGTGATCCGCCGCCCCTCGATCCGCGCCATGATCATGGTCGCCACCAACATGAAAACAATCATCATCGCTTCATTGATAATGAACGGCAGCGCCCGCACCGGCGCTTTCGGGTGCGGGTGAACATGCAGCACGAAATGCACGAACAAACGGGCAAGCCCGGCTTCCGTCACCAAAATCAGCACGAACAACGCCGCACCCCACCCCGGCCGCAGCCCGTCCGCGCCAAAAAACACCCGCCGCCACCGCCCCGCCGGCGCCTCAGCCATGTCAGACATGGTTCCACCTCCCAACAGGCACCCCCACGGCGCCCCATGCCACCACCCTGTCATACCTTAACATGCAATGCAAGATACCACCCGAAGCAAGCTACCTTGCGCTGCCTGAGGCCTTTTCTCCCCCCACCTCATGCCCCACATCCCGCCCACCCCAACCCAAGCCGGACCATCCCACCCCCATGCACATGAACCGCCTCGGCCATACCGGCCTCTTCGTCTCCGAACTCTGCCTCGGCACCATGACCTTCGGCGGCGGCACCGGCATGTGGGCCGCCATCGGCCAACTCAGCCAGGCCGAGGCCGAGACCCTCATCGCCCGCGCCCTCGAGGCCGGCATCAATTTCCTCGACACCGCGGACGTCTATGCCGAAGGCCTGTCCGAACAGATCACCGGCCAGGCCCTCCGCACGCTCAACATTCCGCGCGAAAGCGTCGTCATCGCCACCAAGGCATTCGGCCAAACCGGCCCCGGCGCCAATGAACGCGGCAATTCCCGCACCCACCTCATCGCCGCCTGCCACGCCAGCCTCAAACGCCTGCAACTCGATTATATCGATCTCTACCAGATCCACGGCTTCGACCCCGCCACCCCGATCGAGGAAACCATCCGCGCCCTCGACTCCCTGGTCGAGAAAGGCGACGTCCGCTATATCGGCGTCTCCAACTGGGCCGCCTGGCAAATCGTCAAGGCACTCGGCATCGCCGAACGCGAAAACCGCGCCGCCTTCGTCTCACTCCAGGCCTATTACAGCCTCGCCGGCCGCGATATCGAACGCGAAATCACGCCAATGCTCGCCCACGAAAATCTCGGCCTCCTCGTCTGGTCACCCCTCGCCGGCGGCCTCCTCTCCGGCAAATTTCACGGTGAAAATAAATCAAGCACCGGCCGCCGCGCCAATTTCGATTTCCCCCCGGTCGACGCCACCCGCGCCGAAACCCTGATCAACGCCATGCGCCCCATCGCCAAGGCCCACAACCGCAGCATCGCCCAAATCGCCCTCGCCTGGCTCCTCCACCGCCGCCCCGTCACCAGCATCATCATCGGCGCCAAACGGCTCGACCAACTGAACGACAACATCGACGCCACAACCCTGACCCTGACCGCATCCGACCTCGACACACTCGACACCGCCAGCACCCTCCCCCAGGAATACCCAGGCTGGATGCTCACCCGCCAAGGCCAGCCCCGCACCACCCAACTCAGCGAGTCCCCTCGAGCCAAGCGCGTCTGAAAGCGCTCAATCACCCAGGGGAAGAGATGTTCTTTTTGTGAACAAAAAGAACCAAAAAAACTTCGTGACTTTGGGTCCGTGCGGGTGGCACGGGCCGAGTTTCCGCGGCGGGCGGCGGGCATGAAAGGCCGCTACGCGGCCAAGCAAGCAAGCCTTCCTTCGGGGCGAAGCCCCATCATAGCCCCCGCCGTTACCGCCGGGACACACCCTTCGCCACAGCCCCAGTCCCAGAGTCCCAAAAGTTTTTTGCGCGACTTTTTTTCAAAAAAGTCGCCCTTCTTGATGATCACTTAGGAAAAATGATCGGCTTCGGCATTTTCTCCTTGACAATCATCCTATGCCCGCGTATAGAATGGCCGCAATGCCAGCGCCTCGCACCTTCGATGATCTGCTTGGCCATGCCACCACCCCGGTGGCGCGGGCGCGGTTGCTCGCCTGTTTCATTCTGCTC
>DAIDIQ010000064.1 GCA_027459285.1 Acetobacteraceae bacterium | reverse complement strand
TGCGGCGGTTGAGGCGCTGCTGGAGGTCCCCGAACGGAGCGACTTCGCCCCCGCGGATGACCAGCAGTTCGCCGTCGAGCACGGCGTGGAAATTCATCGCATCGACGATTTCCGGGAATGCGGCGGAAACATCTTCTGAGCCACGGGAATAAACCCGGCGCTCGGTTTGGCTGGCAACGAGCTGGACGCGGATACCATCCCATTTCCATTCGATCTGATGGTCGGCCGGGTCGAGCGTCGCGCGGTCCGGTTCGGTCAGGGGGTGGGCGAGCATGGGGGGGCGGAAAGTAGGCGCGAGGCCGGGATCGGGCCGGGGGGCGCGGCCGTCGAGCCAGGCAAAGAGACTGAGATAGGGTGGGGTGAGGGCGTGCCAGATTTCCTCGATCGCGTCGGGGTCGAGTTTGGGGGTGGCGAGGTCGGCCAGCGCGCTTTTGGCGAGGCGGGCAGAGACGCCGACACGCAAGGCGCCGGTGATGAGTTTGAGAAGCGCGTAGCGTTCCGTGACGGTGCAGGCGTCCAGCCAAAGGGCGAGTTGGGCGGAAAGGGCGGATTTGGGAAGGGTTTCGAGGGTGGTGATGATGTCTGGCAAGCTGGGCGGGGTGCCTGAGCTGCTGGTGGGCCAGAGCAGGGAGACGGTTTCGGCGAGGTCACCCACGAAATTGTAGGACCAGGCGAACAGGGTGGGATCGGTTCGGTCGGCGGCGAGGGTGCGGAGCAGGGCAGGGCGGGCGGCCGAGAGGCGCAGGGTGCCGGCGATGGCGGCGAGCGCGTAGCCGCGTTCGGGGTCGGGGGCAGTGCTGAAATAGGCGCGGAGCAGGGCGAGCTTGCCGTGCCGGGCGGGGGTGAAGGCGAGGCGGTCGAGCAGCTCGGCGAATTTCTTCATGCCTTGTGGAATTCCGGTGCGGCGTCGTCCGGCGCGGCGTCCTCGGAATCGTCCTCATAGCCGACCAGGCGCAGCGCGCGGGCGGCGCGGCCGGTGGCGGTAATGGCATGGATCAATGCCTCCTCACGGCCGTGGGTCACCCACACTTCCGGGGCGTCGATGTCAGCGATGGTGGCAAGCAGTTCGTCCCAGTCGGCGTGATCGGAGATGATGAGCGGGAGCTCGGCGCCGGACTGGCGGGCACGGGCGCGCACGCGCATCCAGCCAGAGGCAAGGCAGGGCAGCGCATCCGGCACACGGCGGGACCAACGGTCCGTCAAGGCCGAGGGTGGGGCGAGGACGATCGCGCCGGGCGGAATTTTGGCGCCGGTGGCGGGGCGACGGTCACCGAGTTGGATGCCGAGGGATTGATAAAGCTCGCACAGCGGAATTTGCGCGCCATGCAGAAAAATGGGGGCGTCGACCCCGGCGGCGCGGAGCAGGGCGATGAGGCGTTGGCATTTGCCAAGGCTGTAGCAGCCAATGAGGTGGGCGCGGGCTGGAAACAGGGCGAGGCTCGCGAGCAGGCGGGCGATTTCCGCCTCGGCCGGCGGATGGTGGAAGACGGGTAGGCCGAACGTGGCCTCAGTGATGAACACGTCGCAGGCGGCGGGTTGGAAGGGCGCGCAGGTGGGGTCCGGCTGGCGCTTATAGTCGCCGCTGATCAGCGCGCGGCTGCCGCGATGTTCCAGCAGGATTTGCGCCGAACCGAGCACATGGCCGGCGGGTAGCAAAGTGAGGGTAACGTCGTTGAGGGTGAGGGGGGCGTTATAGGCGAGTGGCTGCTGGGTGGCGCCGGCGGCGGCGCCAAGGCGGGCGCGCATGATGGCAAGGGTTTCGGCGGTGGCGAGCACGGCCTGGTGGCCCGGGCGGGCGTGATCGGCGTGGGCGTGGGTGATGGCGGCGCGGGGCACGGAACGCACGGGGTCGATGAACAGGTCAGCCGGTTCGCAGTAAAGGCCCTGCGGGCGGACACTGAGCCAGCTGGCGACGGGTTTGGCCATGCGGCGTAGATGGGCGGCGCGGGCGCTGCGCGCCAGGGCGGATTATGCCCAAGGGTTGAGGCAGATGGCGGGCAGCACCTCGGCCTGTGCGCTTTGCCGAGGCGTCGGTTGCGTGTAGGCAGCGCGGGCATGACCGCGAGCTTTCCCGCACCCGTGGCCGCTCAGGACGCCGCGGCACCGCTGATATTGGCCGTGCCCAAGGGGCGCCTGTTGGGCCAGTGCGGGGCGTTGCTGGCGCGGGCGGGCCTGCACCCGGCCGCGGATTACACCGACGAGGAAAGCCGGCGTCTGCGCTTTCCGACCGACGACCCGATGCTGGACGTGGTGCGGGTGCGACCGTTCGATGTGGCGACGTTCGTTGCCTACGGCGGCGCCAGTCTGGGCATTTGCGGCGCAGATGTGCTGATGGAATTCGACTATCCGGAGATTTACGCGCCGCTGGATTTGGGCATTGGCGCGTGCCGGGTTTCGGTCGCGGAGGCTGCGGATGCACCTCGCGACGAGGGGGCGATGCGCTGGTCGCGCGTGCGGGTAGCGACAAAATATCCGAACATCGCGCGGCGGCATTATGCGGCGCGCGGCGTGCAGGCGGAAATCGTGCATTTGAACGGCGCGATGGAACTGGCGCCATCGCTGGGGCTCGCGCGGGTGATCGTGGACCTGGTTCAGACCGGCAGCACGCTCGCGGCGAATAATCTGGTGGAAGTGGAGGTGATTGCGCCAGTGACCAGCCGGCTGATCGTGAACCGCTCGGCCTTGAAGACCATGCCGGAGCGGATTGGCGCCTGGATCGACCGGTTTCGCGCGGCGATGGTGGCGTAATGCGGCGGCTTGCGACGCGTGATGCCGGCTTCGCGGCCGCCTTCGCGGCGCTGTTGAGCGAGGCGCGGGCTACCACCGACAATGTGGCCACGACGGTTGCCGACATACTGGCCGCGGTGCGTGCCGGGGGGGATGCGGCGCTTTGCCGGCTGAGCGCGCAATTCGACCGGGTGGCGATAAGCCCGGCGCGGCTGCGCGTGGCCGAGGCGGAGATTGACGCAGCGGTGGCGGCCGTGCCGGCAGCGTTGCGGGCGGCGCTGGATTTCGCCGCCGGCCGGATCGAGGCGTTTCACGCCGCGCAGATGCCGGATGATTTGCGCATGAGCGACGCGGCGGGGCTCAGCCTCGGCTTGCGTTGGACCCCGCTTGACGCGGTCGGGCTGTATGTGCCGGGCGGCAAGGCGGCCTATCCCTCCTCGGTTTTGATGAACGCAATTCCGGCGCGGGTGGCCGGAGTCCGACGGTTGGCCATGTGCGTGCCGGCGCCCGACGGGGTAATGAACGACCTGGTGCTGACGGCGGCGCGGATAGCGGGGGTGACCGAGATTTACCGCGTGGGCGGCGCCCAGGCAGTCGCGGCGCTGGCGTTTGGCACCGAGACGATGGCGGCGGTGGACCGGATCGTGGGGCCAGGCAACGCCTATGTGGCCGAGGCCAAGCGCCAGGTTTTCGGCCATGTCGGCATCGATTCGGTGGCCGGCCCGTCCGAGGTGGTGGTGCTCGCGGATGCCGCGTGTCGGCCGGATCAGGTGGCAATGGACCTGCTGGCCCAGGCCGAGCATGACGAGGCGGCGCAGGCAATTTTGATAACCGACAGCGCCAATTTGGCAGATGCGGTGGCCGCGGCGGTTGACACCGCGCTGGCCACGCTCAGCCGGCGGGCGATCGCGGCGGCAAGCTGGGCGCGGCACGGCGCCATCATCGTGGTGCGGGACTGGGATGAGGCGGTGGGGCTGGTGAACCGGCTCGCGCCCGAACATCTCGAGATCATGCTGGAAGAGCCGGAGGCCGTGTTCCGGCAGGTGCGGCATGCCGGGGCGGCGTTTTTGGGGCGCCATTGCCCGGAGGCGCTGGGTGATTATGTGGCAGGGCCGAACCATGTGTTGCCCACCGGGGGGACCGCCCGCTTCGCCTCCGGCCTATCGGTTTTCGATTTCCTGAAGCGGACCAGCTGGATCAAGGCCGGGCCGACGGCGGTGGCGGAACTTGGGCCGGCGGCGGTGGCGTTGGCCGAGGCTGAAGGTCTATACGCTCATGCGCGCAGCATATCGTTGCGCCTGCAAGCCAATGAGGGTTGATGTCTAAAGAAGACATGATCGAGTTTAGCGGGACGGTGGTGGAGCTTTTGCCCAACGCCATGTTCCGCGTGAAGCTGGATAACGAGCACAGTATTCTGGCCCACACCAGCGGCAAAATGCGCAAGAACCGGATCAGGGTTCTGGCCGGGGATCGGGTGAACGTGGAGATGACACCCTATGACCTGACCAAGGGCCGGATCACGTTCCGGTTCAAGTAGGCGGCGCGGCGGGCCGTGCCCGCGTTGCCCGTGCTGGTGCTGGCATCGTCCAGCCCGCGGCGGCTGCGGTTGCTGGAATCGATCGGGATTGTACCCGACCGGATAACGTCACCTTGCGTGGATGAAACCCCCTTGCCGGCGGAAACGCCGCGGCAATTGGCCGCGCGGCTGGCGCGGCTGAAGGCGGCGGCGGATGGTGGCGCATACGTGCTGGCCGCCGATACGGTGGTGGCGGTGGGGCGGCGCGTGCTGGGCAAGCCAGCGGACGCGGCGGCGGCGCTGGCCGGGCTGCGCCTGCTCTCTGGCCGGGCCCACCGGGTTTTCACCGGTGTGGCGCTGCGCCTGCCTGATGGGCGGGTGGTGACGCGGCTGAGCGAGAGCCGGGTGCGATTTGCCCGGCTGAGCGAGGCGCAGATGCGAGCCTATGTGGCGAGCGGCGAATGGGACGGAAAGGCTGGCGGCTATGCCGTGCAAGGCGTGGCGAGCAGCTTCGTGCGGGGGCTGACCGGCAGCCATAGCGGCGTAATGGGGCTACCCTTGTTCGAGACGGCGCAGTTATTGCGCGGCGCGGGATGGAAAATTCCCTGAACGAAAACCAGACGCGCCTTGTGGTGATCTGCAGCCCGGGCGAGGCGCGGGTGGCGCTGCTGGCGCCGAAACTGACCGATTACGCGGTGTGGCATCCGGCATTTCCCGACCGGGTGGGCGATATTTACCTGGGGCATGTGGCCGATATCCGACCCGATCTCGGTGGGCGGTTCGTGGCGCTGCCGGACGGGTTGGGGTTTTTGCCGGATGCCGGGTGCGAAACCCGGGCAGGCAAGGGGGACCGCGTGGTGGTGCGGGTGACGCGCGCCGCACAGGGAGGGGCTGATGGCAAGGGCGTGCGGCTGACGGCGCGATTGACCGAGGCGGAGGCAGCCGCCTATGCCCGCGCGGATGGCCCGGCGCGGCGTCTCGCGGCGGGGCCAGACCCGGTGGCGCGGCTTGCCGCCACACACCCCGCGGCGGTGATTGAGGTGGATGAGGCGGGGCTGGCGGCGCGGCTGTCGGCAAGCCTGCCGGGGCGGGTGCGACTGGTGCGCCGGGCAATGGAGCCGAGCCTCGCGGAGGTGCTGGCCCGTCTGGAAGCGCCCGTCTGGTATTTGCCCGGTGGTGCGCGGCTGCACGTAACCCCGACACCGGCGCTGACCGCCATTGATGTGGATATGGGCCAGGCAGGCGGCGCGAATGGCAAGGCGGTGGCGCAGGCGCGGTTCAATGCGGCGTTGCTGCCGGAACTGGCGCGCCAGATCAGGCTGCGCAATCTGGGTGGCGCGATTCTGGTGGATTTTGCCGGCATGCCGGCACGGCGGCGCCCCGACCTCGCGGTCGGGCTGCGCGCGGCGCTGGCGGACGATCCGCTCGGCGCGCGCCTCGCCGGGTTTACCGCGCTCGGTTTTGCCGAGATTGTGCGCCGGCGCGTGCACGCGCCGCTGCATGAGGTGCTGGCGGGCGCCCCAGCGCGGCTGGCTGCGGGCACGCGGCAGGCGCTGGCAGCGGCGCGCCCGGGCGTGGTGCCGGTGCTGGCGCTGGCGCCCACGCTGATGGCATGTTTTGACACGGACGCGGCGGTGCGCCGGGCGCTGGACGGGGTCGCGCGGGTGGTGCTGGACGCGGCGGTGGGCGAGGCAGGCTGGATGGTGCGGATGGAGGCGGGGCGATGAGCGGGACGTGTCCACGCTGCCCGATTTGCAACAAGCCGAGCGTGGCGAGGCTGCGGCCTTTTTGTTCGCGCCGCTGCGCGGATGTGGATCTGGGGCGGTGGCTGACGGAAGCCTATGTGGTGGCGGACGAAGCGGCGGATGCGTCAGAGCCGGATGGGGGCGGTTGATTGGGTGAGCTACCTGCGCTAAGGCAGCGGCCCCGA
>DAIDIQ010000062.1 GCA_027459285.1 Acetobacteraceae bacterium | reverse complement strand
CGCGCCTCGGCGCGGATCTGCCCCGGCCCGTATTTCCGCTCCAGCCGCCGGATCGTGAAATGCACCCGCGCGACCGACCGGTAATGGTCGAGAAAACTCACATTCACCATGGCCCCCGCCGCCGCCCCCAGCACCGGCACCATGGATGCCACCAGCCGCTGTGACAAACGGATGCCATAGCCGGCGGCAACCTCGGACATCAGCACCGAAAGCGGGCGGCCATGCAGCAGCAGCCGCGCGCTCCAATAGGCGGCCTCGCCGTCCTTCGTCTCGGCGGTGACAAACCCTGGCGCGCCGAACGCCAGCACTTCCAGGCAGGCCTGGCGCGCCGAAAGCTCGTCCATCGCCTCGCCTTCTTCCTCGGCAATGGCGGCGATGTTGCGCATGATGAGCAGGGTGGTCGCGGTCGCATCCGGCAGGAAGCCGGCAAAGCCGCTGAACCCCGCCGCCGCCCCCGTGGATGCCGCGATGAACCGCGCGGTATTGGGCGCGCCGAGAAATTCGGTGCGCGCCCGCCCGACCAGCGCCAGATCAAAGCCGACGCGCAAGGCCTCATGGGCGACCTGCTGCACCTGCCGCACAACGCGGTCCGGCAGGCGCAGCCTTCGCCAGGACGCGGCGGCGACACCACCGATCGCGCCATCGACCAGATCGGCAAAGCGCAGCACCAGGCCGCGGCTGCGCATCAGGCGCGCCACCGCCTGCTCAAGCGCTGCCTGGTCACTGCCGCTCAGCGGCATGTGGGCCGGCAGCACTTCCACAGGGGTGACGCGTTCAGGCGTCGACATGCTGCCCCTCGATCACCAGCCGCTCGTCATCGGCACTGACGTGCACGATCTGGCCGTCGCGCACCGTGCCGTCCAGCAGCATGCCGGCCAGTTCATTTTGCAGGCTGCGTTGAATAACCCGCCGCAGCGGGCGCGCCCCATAGACCGGGTCATAGCCTTCCGCGGCCAGCCAGTCCAACGCCTTGCCGTCCAGCTCGAGCCCGACCTTGCGTTCAGCCAGCAGCTTGCGCAGATGGCCGAGCTGGATATCGACGATGCTCGCCATGTCGGCGCGTTGCAGCCGGCGGAACAGCACCACCTCGTCCAGCCGGTTGAGGAATTCCGGGCGGAACCGCTGCCGCACGATCTGCATCACTTCGCCATAGACGTGCGCGGTGTCCTCGCCTTCCTTCTGCATGGAAAGAACCTCGCTGCCCAGATTGCTGGTCAGCACGATGATGGTGTTCTTGAAATCCACCGTGCGGCCCTGCCCGTCGGTCAGTCGGCCGTCATCCAGCACTTGCAACAGAATATTGAACACGTCCTCGTGCGCTTTTTCCACCTCATCGAACAGCACGACCTGATAGGGCCGGCGCCGCACCGCCTCGGTCAGCACGCCGCCTTCCTCATACCCGACATAGCCGGGCGGCGCGCCGATCAACCGCGCCACCGCGTGCTTCTCCATGAATTCGCTCATGTCGATGCGAACCATGGCGCGATCGGAATCGAACAGGAACTCGGCCAGTGCCTTGGTCAACTCGGTTTTGCCGACACCGGTCGGGCCCAGGAACAGAAAACTGCCGATCGGCCGGTTCGGGTCCTGCAAGCCGGCCCGCGCGCGCCGCACCGCGTTGGCCACCGCGCGCAGCGCATCCTCCTGACCGACCACGCGGCGACGCAACCCATCCTCCATGCGCAACAGCTTGGCGCGTTCACCTTCCAGCATCCGGTCCACCGGAATGCCGGTCCAGCGCGAAATCACCGCGGCGATCGATTCCTCGGTCACCGCGTCATTCATCACCCGGCCCTGTTCGTTTTCCTGTGCCTTGGCAATTTCGCGCTGCAATTCCGGTATCACGCCGTACATGAGCTCGGATACACGGGCCAGGTCGCCCCGCCGCTGCGCCACCTCCATCTCGGATCGGGTCTGGTCCAGCTTCTCCTTCAGCTTCTGCGCCCCGGCCAGCCGTTCCTGTTCGGCTTTCCAGGCCGTCGTCATCGCGTCTGATTTTTCCTGCAACTCGGCCAATTCCCGCTCGAGCTTCTCCAACCGGTCGATCGAGGCCAGATCTTCCTCGCGCTTCAGCGCCTCGCGCTCGATCTTCAGCTGCATCAAGCGCCGGTCCAGCTCGTCCAGCGCCTCGGGCTTGCTGTCCACCTGCATGCGCAGCCGCGAACTGGCCTCGTCCATGAGGTCGATCGCCTTGTCGGGCAGAAAGCGATCGGTGATGTAGCGATTGGACAAGGTTGCCGCCGCGACGATCGCGCCATCGGTGATGCGCACGCCGTGATGCACCTCGTATTTCTCCTTGATGCCGCGGAGGATGCTGATCGTGTCCTCGACCGTCGGCTCGCCGACGAAAACGGGCTGAAAGCGCCGCGCCAGGGCCGCGTCCTTTTCCACGTGCTTGCGATATTCATCGAGCGTGGTGGCGCCGATGCAATGCAGCGCGCCGCGCGCCAGCTCGGGCTTGATCAGGTTCGAGGCATCCATGGCACCGTCGGCGCGCCCGGCGCCAACCAGCGTGTGCATCTCGTCGATGAACAGAATGATCTCGCCGCTCGCGGTCTCGATCTCCTTCAGCACCGCCTTCAACCGTTCCTCGAATTCGCCGCGATATTTGGCACCCGCCACCATGGCGCCGAGATCGAGCGCGAGCAGCCGCTTGCCGCGCAGCGCCTCCGGCACGTCACCGTTCACAATACGCAGCGCGAGGCCCTCGACGATCGCGGTCTTGCCCACGCCGGGCTCGCCGATCAGCACAGGGTTGTTCTTGGTCCGCCGCGCCAGCACCTGAATGGTGCGGCGAATTTCCTCATCGCGGCCAATAACCGGGTCCAGCTTGCCTTCGCGCGCAATCGCCGTCACGTCCCGCGCGTATTTCTTTAATGCATCAAAATTCGCCTCCGCGCCGGCGGAATCCACATGCCGCCCCTTGCGGATGTCGGCCACGGCCTTCTCGAGCTTGGCCTCGGTCACCCCGGCGTCGCGCAGCGCCCGGGAGGATGCGGTCTCGCCATGCGCCAGCGCCACCAGCAGCCGGTCCTGGGCGACAAACTGGTCGCCCGCGCGGGCGGCGGATTGTTCGGCGTAATCAAGCGCGCGCACCAGATCGGGCGTCGCCTGCGGCTGGCCAGACCCGCTGCCCTGCACCTTCGGCTGCCGGCCAAGCTCCGCCTCCACGCCGCGCCGCGCCGCCGCCGGGTCGCCACCCGCCGCGCGGATCAGGCCGGCGGCGGCGCCCTGATCATCGTCCAGCAGCGCTTTCAACAAATGTTCGGGGCCGATCCGCTGATGAAATTCGCGGATCGCGATGGTCTGCGCCGCCTGCAAAAACCCGCGCGACCGTTCGGTGAACTTCTCCAGATCCATGGTTTCCTCTGTCCCTGCGCCCAGGCGACAAACAACACCGCCCCGAAATGGCAGCGGCTCTGCGGAGGTGGGGCCGGACGGGGCGGTTTTTAAGCCGGCGCGGATGCGCGCGGTGAATTCCTGCCCGGCGTCAGTCGGCGCCGAAGCTTGCCGATGCGCCCCACCATCGCCAGCCGCCGGTCCAGGAAGGCCGCCGTGCGTTCATTCCCGGGGTCGCTCATGCCGTCCTGCTTCAGCCAATACAGCAACGTCGTGCTATACACGCCGGCCAGAATACCCCGCTTGGTGTACCAGCTGAAATCGGTGGAGCGGTCACCCGCCGCCCGCCAGATCGCGTCCACCGTGCGGGCCAGGCTGCGTGCCGCCGCCGGCGCATTGCCCGGCAGCGCCATCGCCGCCACCGCCCGCCGCGTCGCTTCGCGTTCGGCCTCGGCCTGCTTCAGGCGCAGCAAAATAAGCCCGCGCACCCGCCCGGTCAGGCGCAATTCGGCGAGGCTCGCGGCCTCGGCCGCCATGCGCCGGTCGGCGTAGTCGATATACGCCTCGATCATGTCGGCGGTGTCCAGAAACAGAAAATCCGCCGCCTGATCGTCCCCGCCCTGGTCGCGCAGCGCCTGGCGCAGGCATAATCTGGTCCAGCCGAGTTCCGGCACATAAGGCAGCATCGCCGCCAGCGCCGCATCCCGCTCCATGCTGCGTTCAATCATGCCCCGGCCTCGCTTCGCGCCTGTTCCGCCCGCCCGATTTCCTCGGCAAAGCCGAAGCGGCTGAAATCGGTGATGCGCATGGGATACAATATGCCGTTCAGATGGTCGAATTCGTGCTGCACCACATCGGCATGAAAGCCCGCCGCCTCCCGCTCGATCAGGGTGCCGTCGCAATCCACCCCCCGATAGCGGATGCGCTGATGCCGCGGCACCACCCCGCGCAGACCCGGGATGGAAAGGCAGCCCTCCCAGCACAGTTGCATCGCGTCGCCCACGGCTTCCACCTCAGGGTTTATCAGCACCGTGCGCGGCATGGCATCGTCACCCTCCAGCCCGCTGGCCCGGTGCGGCTGCACCATGAACACGAACAGGCGGAGCCCCACATGCACCTGCGGGGCGGCGAGGCCGGTGCCCCCGGCATCACCCATCGTCTCCAGCATGTCGGCCACCAGCCGCCTGATCTCGGGCGCGCCCGGGTCGGCTACCGGCCGCGCCATCTCGGTCAGCACCGGGTGGCCCATGCGCGCTATTTTCAGCAATGCCATGCCGTGCCCCCGCCTTCCTCACGCCAGCCCCTCAAATAGTGCGGCCACCGCCCGCGGAAAGCCATTTGCCAGCGACGCCCGACGTGGTATCAGAGCCAACCTCCGGGTTGATAACCCGACCGAGGCGTTTTTTGTTGCGCCCGATCGGCGGGCGCCCGACACGACAGGAGAAGGCGGCCAAGTGCAGGTTCTGGTTCGGGATAACAATGTCGATCAGGCGCTGAAGGCGCTCAAGAAAAAGATGCAGCGCGAAGGCATCTTCCGGGAAATGAAGCTGCGCCGCCATTTCGAGAAGCCGTCTGAGCGCCGGGCCCGCGAAGCCGCGGAGGCCGTGCGCCGCGCCCGCAAAATGGAGCGCAAGCGCCTCGAGCGTGAAGGCTTCTGACCGCATCGTCCGGCTCAACCTGCCGCGATCCCGTGTTGTTGCGCCCGGCCACCACATGGCTGGGCGTTTTGCTATGTAAAATCCGCAAGCCGGGCCATCTATCCTCTGGACAGGTCGGGCAATGCCCCGCCTTAACATCTGAGCCCACCTCGCCGGCCGGTGCGGCCGCGCATCGCGCGTGCCACGCCAGGTCATCCTAACCAAGGACCACACCCCATGCGCTCAACCTTGCTGGCTGCCACCTGCTTCTGCGCTCTCGTGCCCTTTGCCCATGCGGCACCCGAGCAGGCAGCCGGCCAGTTGCCGCGCACCATCATCCCCTCGGCCTATACTATCGCCATTTCCGCCAACATGGCCAAAACCCGCCTGACCGGGCACGAAACCATCGCCGTCACCGCCGCCTCATCCACCGCCCAGGTGGTCATGAACCAGGCCGGATTGACGCTGACCCGCGCCAGCATCGACGGCAAGCCGGCCACCATCACCGAGGACCAGACCGCGCAGACCGCGACCCTTACCCCCGCCGGCGGCAGCCTCGCCCCCGGCAAGCACACCATCAGCATCGATTATGCCGGCCCGATCCTCGCCACCCCGAACGGCATTTATTACGACGACTACAAGGCACCTGACGGCAAAATGCGCCGCATGCTGGTCACGCAGTTCGAGGTCGCGGATGCGCGGCGCATGTTCCCCGGCTGGGACGAGCCCGATTTCAAGGCGACCTTCCAACTCACCGCCACCATGCCCGCTTCCTATGTCCCGGTCAGCAACATGCCGATCGCGCACGTCAGCAAGACTGGCGCGACACAAACCGTCGCCTTCGAGCGCAGCCCGCGCATGTCCACCTATCTGCTGGCGCTGTTCGCGGGTGATCTCGGCAGTCTGCACGGCAGCGGCGATGGCATTCCGATCGGCGCCTACGCGCCGATGGGTGAGCAGGACCAGGCGCAGTACGCGCTTTCGGCCGCCGAGGAAATCCTGCCCTATTACGACACCTATTTCGGTATCAAATACCCGCTGCCCAAGCTCGATCTGATTGCCATTCCCGGCAATTACGAGGCGGGTGCGATGGAAAACTGGGGCGCCATCAGCTTCATCGACAACGCCATGCTGTTCGATCCCAAAACCTCGACCCAGGCCACCAAGGAAGGCATTTTCATCGATGTCTCCCACGAGATGGCGCATCAATGGTCAGGCGATCTCGTGACCATGAAATGGTGGGACGATATCTGGTTGAACGAGGGTTTTGCGACCTGGATGGAAAACAAGGCCACCGACCATTTCAACCCCACCTGGCACATCTGGGAACGCCAGCACGCCGACCGTGAAGGCGCCATGGCGGTGGACGCGCTCTCGTCCACCCACGCCATCCATCAGCCCATTCCGGATATTGCCGCCGCCAACGCGGCATTCGACCAGATTTCCTATCAGAAGGGCAGTGCCGTCATCCGCATGATCGAGGATTGGCTGACACCCGATGTGTTCCGGGCCGGCATGCGAGCCTATATGCGCCAACACGCCTACGGCAACACGACGGACGCCGATCTGTGGGCGGCACTTTCCGCGGCCTCGGGCAAGAACGTGGCACCGGTCGCCAAAAGCTTCACCGACCAGCCAGGCATTCCCGAACTGCACGTGGCCCGCGCCTGCCAGGGCAGGGATGCGGTGCTGACCCTTAGCCAATCCCGGTTCGTGCTCAACGACCCGAATGCGGCCAAGCTCACCTGGCAAATTCCCGTCACCATTGGCGGCCCCGGGCTCACCACCCAGCGCCTCGTGCTCGGCGCCACCCCGGCAACCGTCAAATTCCCCGGCTGTGATGCGACGGTCAAGGCCAATCTCGGCGAGAACGGCTATTATCGCACCGCCTACGACCGCGCCTCCCTGAATGCGCTGGAACGCAATTTCACGACCCTTTCGACAATCGACCAGACCAACCTGCTCGCTGACCAGTTTGCCCTGTTCGAGGCGGGCACCGCGCCGCTGTCTGATTATCTCGATCTGCTCACGCGCATGCCGCGCAATCCTGGCTATGTGGAAATCGATGATACGCTGACCCACCTGGTCAAGCTCGACGTGCTGCTGCGCCGCAGCCCCGAACAGGCGCGGTTCCGCGTCTTCGCCCGCCGTCTGCTGACCCCGGAAATGACGCGCCTGGGCTGGACCAAAAAGCCCGGTGAGCCGGTGCTCGACAGCCTGCTGCGCCCGAAGCTGATCATGGCACTGGGCCAGTTCCGCGACCCCGAGACCGTCGCGATCGCGCTGTCCAAATTCAAGGATTTCGCAAAGAATCCGCAAAGCGTGCCGCCCGAACTGCGCGGGCCGATTGCCGCCATCGCCGGCCAGCACGCCACCCCGGAAATTTACGCGACGCTTGCGAATTTGGTGAAAAACTCCCCGGATACCGAGCAGAAGCTGCGCTACTTCCAGGCGCTCGCCGGCGCGCACGACCCAGCCTTGATGTCGAAGTCGATCGATCTTGCCATTTCGGGCGCCATTCCCAATGGCCGGATCATCTACGCGCTCGCCATGATCGCTTACGCGAGCGAGCAGCCGGCAACCGCCTGGAACCTGGTCGTGCCCCGCCTGCACGAGATCGAGGGGCACCTCGCCCCCTGGTCGAAGGATCGCGTGCTGCCCATCCTGCTATTCAGCAGCAGCAACACCGAGCTTTCGGATAAAATGCTCGCCATGGCGAAGGCCAGCGGTTCCCACGGCGCCGTGATCTATGCCCAGCGCGCCGCCGCCGCGGTTGAAGCCCGCGCCGCCGAACGCGCCCGTGCCATCCCGCAACTCGGCACCTGGCTCAACGGCCGGCACGCCTAGCCGCGAAGCGGGCAAGGTTCAATTTCATGGTTGGGATGGTTCCGATTTAAGAGAAGAACCATCCCTTCCCTGCACGCCCCACTCCAGCGGGCTCAGCAAAAAGCTCGTGTGACCTAAGTCGTTTCTGTCCCTTGGCGGCGACGCGCCTTTTTCTCAGCCAGCCGCTTGTTTCGCGTCCGCCGTCTTGATCACGTGCGCGACCAGATCACCCACTGTCACGAATTCGGCGCCAGACTGATTCTCCGCCACGGGTAGCTCGATCCCGAAATGCGTTTCCAGCGCATAAATCGCCTGGACCAGGTCCAATGATGCGATGCCGAGCGTATCAAGTGGCACGCCCATCTGGAACCGGTCGCGGGCTATGCGTGTCTCGGACGCCAGAATGTCCAGAATCTCGTCAACCCGCGGGTCTTCGCTCATCGCCTGCCTCGTCTGCTCGAAATGCCTTGCCCCCGACCTATCGTGTCCACGGCCGGCGTGCAATTGCTTCCGTCAGGCGCGACCCAGCACCAGCACGGCGTTCAGCCCGCCGAACCCGAAAGAGTTACTCAGGGCATAATCAAACCGGGCATTGCGCGGTGTGTTGGGCACGCAATCAATGTCGCATTCCGGGTCGGGTTCGTTATAGTTGATGGTCGCCGGCAGTATCTGGTGTTTCAGGGCCATGATCGTCGCAATGGCTTCCATGCCGCCGGCGGCATTGAGTGTATGCCCGGTCTGAGACTTCAAGGATGATGTCGGCGGCACAGCGCCATTGAATACGGTGTGCAGCGCCGTAACCTCGGATTTGTCATTCATTCGCGTCGCTGTGCCGTGCGCATTGATGTAGCCGATGTCGGATGGCGCGATGTCCGCGTCCTTGATCGCCTGGCTTATCGCGGCGGCGCCGTATTCCGGGTCCGGTGCCAGCATGTTGCCCCCGTCGGAGGTGGCGCCCCAGCCCAGAATTTCGGCCAAGATTGTCGCCCCCCGCGCCTCGGCATGGTCGCGCGCTTCCAGCACCAGGGTCGTCGCGGCCTCGCCCAGCACAATGCCGCTACGATCCTTGGAAAATGGCCGCGACGTATCGTTGGTCAGCACCCGCAAGCCTTCCCAGGCCTTGAAATAGGCCGGCACCAACGAGGCGTCGGCACCGCCGGTCAGGCACACATCCAGTCGGCCGCCGCGGATCATGTCCACGGCCATCCCGATCGCATGATTCGATGACGAGCAGGCCGAGGCGGTGCCGAAGGCTGGCCCGTGCACGCCGAATTCAATCGCCAGCGCCGCCGCCGGGGCCGCGCCCATGATGCGCGGGGTCGAGAACGGGTGCATACGGTTGCCGCCCTCGCCATAGAACGTCCAATAGCATTCCTCGATGGTCACCTGACCGGGTGATGCCGCATGGGTGACGCCGGCGCGGAACGAAAGTGCCGCCATGGCAGCTTTATCCAGGCCCGCCATCGCCATGGCCTCCCGTCCGGAAACCACGGTCAATTGGCTTACCCTGTCCAAAAACACGCTTTGACGCGGCGTGAAATGATCAGCCTCCCGGTAAGCGTCAATTTGTGAGGCGATCTGGGCTGC
>DAIDIQ010000059.1 GCA_027459285.1 Acetobacteraceae bacterium | reverse complement strand
GGTGCTCGCCGTCAAGCTCCTCGCCAGCACCGGCTCAGCAAGGCTCGACGCGGCCTGGATCAGCGAATTCCGCGGCGCCCATGTGCCGCCCTTCCCCCCCGGCACCATCCAGAACCAGATCACCTTCCCGGCGTCGATGGACTACATTCTGCTGCACGGCTGACGTGGCGCGGTTCGCGCATCACCCGTCCGGTCTCACCAGCGCTTTGGCCAAGGCGCCTGGTGCCGGCTCACAATGAAAGGCTTGGCGTGGTCGCATGCGGCATGGCCGCCAGCCGCAGGCCAACCGGTATGCTCAGCATCAGCGCCAGCGTCAGGGTAACGGCAAGCAGAAAGCCCAGCCCCCGCCACGGGCCCAGCGCCAGCCCCCGCCAGGCCAGAAACCAGTTCAGCACCACCGAATAGCCAAGCACCAGGACAACGGCAAAGGCCAGCGGTTCGCCGCCGCCCGCGTTCACATCGGCCAAGGTCGTCAGCAGCAACACCAGCAGGCCAAGCATCGGCAGAGCCAGCTGGCACCAGTTCATGGCGGTCGCGTAACGCAGCCAATAGGCTTCCCGCCCCCAGAGCTTGGCATAAAAATGCGAGACCACCGGCTGTCCCAGCAGCACGCACAGCATCTGCAACCCGTCGCCCACGCCCTGCCGCCAGCCCAGCATGGCAATTTCCGCCCCGCTGCCGACCAGCGCGAAAGCCAGCAGCGGCGCCAGGCTGGCCAGAAAGCCTGACACGCTGGCCTCGATCGCATCGAACCCGGCCGGGTTCAGCGCCACCAGCCGGGCAATGCCGCCAATCAGCCGGTCCGGCGCCACGCGGCGCGGCGTCATGCCCGGTCCGCCGCCAGAAAACCGGCGATGAAGCGGCCAAATATCCGCGTCAGCGCCTCGAGCTCATCCACGCGGACATGTTCGTCGGCCTTGTGCATCGATGCCCCCACCAGACCGAATTCCGCCACCGGGCAGAGTTTGGCAATGAACCGCGCGTCCGAGGTGCCGCCGCCAGTGTCCAGCGCCGGGTCACGCCCGGTCTCGGCCCTGATCGCCGCCTGCAGCAAGCCCAACGCCTCCCCCGGCTCGGTCACGAACGCCTCGCCGGATACGGCGGTGTCCAGTGTATGGTCGGGCGCGTGGGCGGCGCAAACCTCGCGCAGCCAGGCCTCCAGCGTTGCCCCGTCATGGCGGTCATTGAACCGTATGTTGAAGGCGGCCCGCGCCTCGGCCGGAATGACGTTGCTGGCCGGGTTGCCCACATCGATGCTGGTCACCTGCAACGAGGATCGCTCGAACCGGTCACTGCCCTGGTCCAGCACCGTGCCGGTCAGCGCCGCCAGTATCGTGATCAGCCGATGCACCGGGTTATCGGCCCGGTGCGGATAGGCGGCATGGCCCTGCACCCCGCGCACGCTCAGCCTGGCGTTCAGGCTGCCACGGCGGCCGATTTTTATCATCTCGCCGAGAAAAGCGGGGTTGGTCGGCTCGGCCACCAGGCAGAAATCCGGCACCTCGCCCTCGGCGCGCATCCAGTCCAGCACCCGGGCGGTGCCGTCCCTGGCCTCGCCTTCCTCGTCGCCGGTTATCAGGAAGCTCAAGCTGCCGGCCGGCGGGGCGTGCGCCAAATGCCGTGCCGCGGCGGCGATAAAGGCGGCAACACCCCCTTTCATGTCGCAGGCGCCCCGGCCATACAGCACCCCATCCTCGAGCGTCGCGGCAAAGGGGGGCAGGCGCCAGGCCGCGCCACCCGGCGGCACCACATCGGTATGTCCGGCAAAGCACAGATGCGGCCGGCCCTGGCCGATCCGGGCATACAGGTTCTCCACCACCCCGAACCGCAGCCGCCGCACCCGGCAGCCAAGCCTTTCCAGCACCTGGGCCAGCAGCGCCTGCGCCCCCGCGTCGGCCGGCGTGACGGACGGGCAGCGGATCAGGGCGGCGGCCAGGGCAACCGGGTCGGTCGCGGCCAGTTCTGCCACCTGCCCGGGCTGATCCATCAAACGCCGTCCCTCAACAACTCATTCAACGAGGTCTTTGCCCGCGTGCGCGCATCGACCTGCTTCACGATCACGGCGCAGGCCAGACCCGGCCCGGCCGACCCATCGGGCAACGCCGGGCCGGGCAGCGTGCCCGGCACCACCACCGAATAAGGCGGCACCCGCCCATAGGTCACCCGGCCGGTGGCGCGATCGATGATTTTGGTCGAGGCACCCAGAAACACCCCCATGGCAATCACCGCCCCCTGCCCGACCACCACGCCCTCCGCCACCTCCGAGCGGGCGCCGATGAAGCAATCATCCTCGATGATCACCGGGCCGGCCTGCAGCGGCTCCAGCACGCCGCCAATGCCCACCCCGCCGCTGATATGGCAGTTCGCGCCAATCTGGGCGCAACTGCCGATGGTCGACCAGGTATCGACCATGGTGCCCGCCCCCACATAGGCGCCGATATTAATGAAGCAGGGCATCAACACCGCGCCCGGCGCCACATAGGCGGCGCGGCGCACAATCGCGCCCGGCACCATGCGAAACCCGGCCTCGGCAAATTCGGCCGCGCTCCAGGCCTCGGTTTTCAGCCCCACCTTATCGAACCACAGGCTGCCGCCAGGCCCGCCCGGCACCGGCGCCGATGGGGTCAGCCGAAACGAGAGCAACACGGCTTTCTTCAGCCATTGGTGCGTGATCCAGCTTTCGCCCTGCTTTTCGGCCACCCGCAGCCGCCCGGCGCCAAGCCCGGCCAAGGCGCGGTCGATCACCGCCCGGGCCGCGGAAAAATCCGCCTCGCTCAGCGCGTCGCGCCGCGTCCACAGCGCATCGATCAGGTCTGGCAGGTCGGCATCATGGGGCATTGGCGGGTCCAGCTTGGAGGGCGCGCGACCATGCGGAGTGGGTCTGGCGGCGTCAATCATGTTCAGCGCGGGGCGCGTATGGGGCAAAACGACGCGTCTGCCCTCGCTAACCGACTCTTCACAAGCCGCATGTAACAAGCGCCGCATGTCGGGAACCGAATTGTCACGTGACCATGCCTTGAACCTCGCCCTGCTGGAAAGCCGGCAACGCTGGCGTGACCTTGTGCGCATTTCCGCCGACCTTGCGTTTGAAACCGATGCCGAGGGGCGGTTCGTCTTTCTCGCGCCGGATGATGCCTTGGGCTGGAACGCCGAAAGCCTGATCGGGATGGATGCGCAATGCCTGCTCGCGCTCGATGACGGGCCGCGTTTCAACCCGTTCCTGTCCGGCGCCCCGCTGCGGGACTGTCTGGTATGGCTGCGCCAGGGTGATGGCGCGCCGCGCCGCATGCGCTTCGCGGTGGCACCGCTCTATGACCAGGCCGGTGACATTGCCGGCGCCCGCGGCGTCGCGCGGGACGCGACCGACCATGACCGGGCGGAATCGGCCACCGCGCGGGTGTTGCGCCGCGCGGCACTGATCGACCATCTGCGCAGCCATGTGCTGACCGAGGTATTGGGCAGCCGCAAAATCGTGCGTGGGCTGGCGGCGCTGGTCGCGGCAATCGGTGCCGCCGGCGCCGCCATCGTCCGGATGGACCAAGGCATGTGCCAGGTGGTCAGCGCCACCGCCCCGGTCGCGGAGGCGCTGTTGCGCCGCGCGGCCAAAAGCCTTGCGCAGGGGCTGGACGCGCCGGTGCTGCTGCAGGACGAAAACGAATCGCTGGCGGCGCTGGCGCCCACCCCCACCCGCTTCAACGACGACCATGCCGTGCTGGCCTGGCGCACCCCACCGAACGACGCCTGGGACGGTGACGAGCTTGGCCTGTTGTCGGCCGCCTGCACCGTGCTGCGCGGCGGGCTGGAACAGGAAGCGGTGCAGCTGGAAATGGCGCAACTGGCCCGCACCGACCCGCTGACCGGCTTGCCCAACCGCCGCGCCTTCCAGGAGGAGCTTGACCGTCGAATCGGCCGGCTGGAGGCGGACGGCGCGCAAGGAGCCCTGCTTTACATCGATCTGGACGGGCTGAAGCCGGTCAATGACACGCTCGGCCACGAAGCCGGTGACGCCCTGCTGCGTGAGGCCGCGAGCCTGCTGCGCGCCCAGGTGCGGGCCACCGATCTGGTGGCCCGGCTCGGCGGGGATGAATTCGGCGTCTGGCTCGACGGGGCGGATCAGTTCGCCGCCGCCGAACGGGCTGACCTGCTCTGTCGAACCGCGGCACGGCACCTGGCGCAGGGCGTTGCGGGCGCGGTGCCCGATGGCCGGAAACCCGGCTTCTCGATCGGGCTCGTGACCCGCGAGGTCGGGACTGGCCTGGATGCCATGGGCCTGCTGCGCGCGGCCGATGCCGCGATGTATCGGGCGAAGCAGGCGGGCGGCGGTGGCTGGCGGGCGCACGCAACGATGGTCGGCGGCACGGCGTAACGCACAGGGTCCACCCATGATCAGTCACGATCTGCACGACCATTTATCCGAGGCGGTTGGGCTTGGCCTGATCGACGACCCGACCGATGAACATGCGCGGGTGCGCCTGGGCGCCACGCCGGACACGCCGAGCCAGGTGCTGGCTGGGCTCGCGCGCGACAAATCGGTGCTGGTGCGCAGCGCCGTGGCCATGAACCCGGCCACGCCCGCCGCCTCCGACCGTGACCTGACCACCGACCCGGATGAGCGGGTGCGTGCCGTGCTGGCACGCAAGCTCGGCACCGTGCTGCCGTCCCTGACCGGTGAGGACCATGCCTCTCTGGCCGAGGATGTGTACGTGAATTTGCGGGTGCTGGTGCGGGACGAGGCGGAAAGGGTGCGCGCGGTGGTGGCCGAGACGCTGAAGGACATGCCCAATCTGCGCCACGAAATTCTGATGGCGCTGGCCAGTGACCCCTGTTTTTCCGTCAGTGACCCGGTGCTGCGGCTTTCGCCCGCGCTGACCGAGGAAGATTTGCTGACCCTGGTGCGCGGCAAGCCGGCGGCGCACACCATTGCCAGCATCGCCGCCCGCCCGGTGCTGAACGAGGCGCTATGCGATGCGATTGCCGCCAGCGCCGACGATGCCGGCATTCGGGTGATGCTGTCCAACCAATCGGCCAGCCTGCGCGAATCGACCCTGGACCAGCTTGTGGCCAAGGCCGCGGGGCGGACCGGCTGGCACGAACCCATGGTGCGCCGGCCGCTGCTGTCCGCCACCAGCGCGCAGATGCTGGCCGGCTTTGTCTCGGACCAGTTGTTGCAGGTGCTGGCGGCCCGACCCGACCTCGACCCCGGCGTGCTGGCGACGCTGCGGCAGCGATTGGCGGTGGGCAAGCAAGCCTGCCGGCCGGCGCCGAGCAAGCCAACCCAGCCCTGGCTCGATTCGCAGTATAGCCGGCCACGCGCCGGGGCAAGCTGGCACACCGAAACCGAACTGATCGAGGCGATCCGCATGGGGGATCTGCGGCGGGTGGCGGTAGTGCTGGCGGCGGCCAGCGGGCTGAGCCTGGAGGCGGTCGACCATGCCGCGCAAACCCGTGACGCGCGGGCGGCCGTGGCCTTGCTGTGGAAGGGCGGCTTTTCCATGCGGGCGGCGGCGGCGGTGCAAACCATGCTGTTCGGGCTGCGCCCCGAAGCGGCGTTGCGGGCCGGCAAGGATGGTGAATTTCCGCTCTCCCACGCTGAAATGCAGGGCGCGGTGGCGCTGATGGCGAAATTCGCGCCAACGAACTGAGCGCGATGCGATGAAAGCACGATGCGTTCGCATCGGGCGGGTGCCGACTTGATCTCATCGAACCCTCACTCGGCACGGCGGCCCCACTGGCGGGGCGGGCCCGATTTGCGCATGCTGACCGGCGGTCCGCACGCGAAAGGCCTGCCATGTTCCGATTCGTCACCGCCCGCCCGCGCCTGTTCGCGGCCCTGGCCTGCATGCCGTTGGTGTGGCTGGCGCTGCCCAGCCATTTCCGGCCGGCAACCCGCGTGCTGTGCGCGTGGGACACCGGCTTGCTGCTCTACCTGAGCGCGACCGGCTGGCTGTTCTGGCGCGACCCGATCAACCGCATGCCGCGCGACGCGGCACGCCAGCAGGAAGGCGAATGGACCATTTTCGCCATCACGGTCGCGATCGTGATGGCCAGCTTCATTGCGATATTCGGAGAATTCTCAGTCACCCATTCGCTGCATGGCCAGGCGAAACTGTTCAATGTCGCGCTGATCGCCATCACCCTCCTGCTGTCATGGCTGATGCTGCACACGACCTTCTGTTACCGCTATGCGCATGAATTCTATTCCCGCGGCGAGCTTGCGCATTTCGACCGCGGGCTGGATTTTCCAGGCGAAAAACAGCCGGACTATCTGGATTTCGCCTATTTCGCGATCGTGCTGGGCATGACGTTCCAGGTCTCGGATGTGCAGGTGACATCACGCAAAATGCGCCGCCTGGCCGCATTGCACGGCCTGCTGAGCTTTCTGTTCAACACGGTGATTCTGGCGCTTTCGGTGAATATCGGCGCCAGCCTGATGTGACATGCGACGACGCGGGATCGCCGTCCCGATCCCCGGCACGCCCGGCGCTCCCGCCCTATTTCCGCGCCGGTGCGGTGGAAAACAACGGCGAGGCGAGGCGTTGGTTGATATCCAGTTCCAGCCGGTGGTGCAGCGGCGGAAAGGCGCGGCTGCGGCAATCCAGCCAATCGCACAGCCGGCAACCCGGGCCAACCCGGGTACTGGCGTGATCGAGGTCGATCGCGTCGGCATAGACGATGTCTCCGGCATGCCCGACCTCGCAGCCGAGCGTGATGGTATGGCGCGGGGTGGGCTCGCCAAACCCGGTGCTGGGCCCGCTCACCGCGCGGGCAAAGCACAAGAAGCGCGCCCCACCCGGCAACAGCGCCACCTGCGTCGTCATCTGCTCCGGCCCGGCAAAGGCGGTATTGGCAATCCAGAGCGGACATGACGCGCTGCGCTGGCTGAACGGAAATCCGGCATTGGCGAATATCTTGGTCATGTTGCCGGCGGCATCCGTGCGCACGAAAAAAAACGGAATGCCGCGGTTGCCCGGCGCCTGCAGGCTCGAAAGCCGATGCGCCGCCTGCTCGAAACTCACCGAAAACCGCGCCGCGAGAATGTCTATGTCATGGCGCAGCGCCCGCGCCTCGGTCAGAAACGCGTCATACGGCATCAGCAGCGCGGCGGCGGCATAATTGACCAGGCCAAGCCGTATCAGCCCGGCCGCCTCCGGCGTCGAGGGGTCGATCTCGGTAATCAGCGCCTCGATCACATCCCGCCCCCGCAACAGAATAAGCTGCACCGCCAGTTGAAAGGTCCGGCTTTCGCGTCGCAACAGGTCCGACAGCGTCAGCACCCGGGCCGCCTGGTCATATTCACGCAACACGCCATCCAGCGGCAGCACGCGCACCACGGTGCCATGGTCGGCGCGCAGGCAATCACCCATCACCGCCTGCATGTCCGAAGGCGCGATCGCCGTGCCGCCGCCAATATGCCGGCGCACCGCATCCGCCATCTCTTCCAAACCAGGGAAATAATTATCCCGCTCGCGGAACGTCGCCCGTGCCTCCTCCCACGGCAGCCGCAATTGCCGCCCCGATGGCAGGCGCATGCCGGCCGCCTCGTCCCGCGCCGCCGCCAATGCCCGCGACAGCGCGAGCACCGCCCGCGTCGCGTCCTGATGTTCCGCGATCGCCGCCAGCCCCGCCTCGCCCACCGCGTCGACCCCCAGTTCCGGGTCGGTCAACGCCTCGCGCAGCGCCAGCACGGCGTTCGCGTCATCCTCGCCCGACAGCGCGTCGATCCCCACATCGAACAGCCGGCTCAGCTTGATCAGCAGCGACGCGGTAACCGGCCGCCCGTCATGCTCGATCAGGTTCAGATAGCTCGGCGAAATGCCGAGCCTGCCCGCCAGCGCCGATTGCGTCAGCCCCCGTTCGGCGCGCAACCGGCGGATCGATCGGCCAAGGAAGGCACGAGCCATGGCGCCCTTTCACATCTTTCACACAAAGCAAGCACGGCTTTGCAAAGGGTTCACATCATTCCCGTGTGCAATGCAACATACGGCGCGCGCCCCCGGCCGAACCCGCTTACATCTAACCAACCCGTTTCGGGCCCGTGCAGGAGGTTGCAGTGCATATCGAATCCGATCCGAACCGCTTCAATGGCATAAGCCGCGACTATACGCCGGCTGACGTGGAACGCCTCTCCGGCAGTTTCCGCGTGCGGCACACGCTGGCGGAAATGGGCGCCAAGCGGCTCTGGCACCTCCTCAACACCGAGCCTTTCATCAACACCCTCGGCGCGCTCACCGGCAACCAGGCCATGCAGCAGGTCCGCGCCGGGCTGAAGGCCATCTATCTGTCCGGCTGGCAGGTCGCGGCGGATGCCAATCTCGCGGCCGATATGTACCCCGACCAGTCGCTCTATCCCGCCAATTCCGTGCCCATGGTGGTGCGCCGCATCAACAACGCGCTCCGCCGCTGCGACCAGATCGCGCGGATGGAGGACAAGGGCGACGACACCTACTGGATGGCGCCGATCGTGGCGGACGCCGAAGCCGGCTTCGGCGGCGCGCTCAACGCCTTCGAGTTGATGCGCGCCATGATCGAGGCGGGCGCCGCCGGCGTGCATTTCGAGGATCAGTTGGCGAGCGAAAAGAAATGCGGCCATCTCGGCGGCAAGGTGCTGGTGCCGATCAGCCAGCACATCCGCACCCTCAATGCCGCCCGCCTCGCCGCCGATATCGAGGGCGTGCCGACAGTGCTGCTCTGCCGCACCGATGCCGAAAGCGCCCAACTCCTGACCAGCGATATCGACGAGCGCGACCGCCCCTTCCTCTCCGGCGAACGCACCCCGGAAGGCTTCTTCCGCATCAAGCCCGGCGTCGGCAAGGACTATTGCATCGCCCGCGGCCTCGCCTACGCCCCCTATGCCGATCTGCTCTGGTGGGAAACCTCCGACCCCAATCTCGAGGACGCGGCGCGTTTCGCCAACGCGATCCACAAGCAGTTCCCCGGCAAATTGCTGGCCTATAACTGCTCGCCGAGCTTCAACTGGAAAAAGAAGCTGAGCGACGCGAAGATCGCCGAGTTCCAGCGCGCCATCGGCGCCATGGGCTACAAATACCAGTTCGTGACGCTCGCCGGCTTCCACGCCCTGAACCTGTCGATGTTCAAGCTGGCAGCCGATTACCGGGATCGTGGCATGGCCGCCTATTCCGAGCTTCAGCAGGCCGAGTTCGCCGCCGAGGCCGATGGCTATACCGCCACCCGCCATCAGCGTGAGGTCGGCACCGGCTGGTTCGACGCCGTGGCAACCGCCTGCGGCGGCGGCAAATCCAGCACCACCGCGCTAGAACACAGCACCGAGGCGGCGCAATTCTAAGGCATGGGGTCCGGGGCCTCCCGGCCCCGGCGGGTCCAGGGCGGAGCCCTGGTACTGCCCTTACCTTCCCTTGCGCTAGATCAAGGCCCTCCCGCTTCCCACCTGCAACAGTGCCACCACGATGCACAGGGAGTGGGAACCATGCGTGCCGCCGACGTGATGACCAAGGCCGTGATGACGGCCACCCCCGATATGACGCTGATGGAAGCCATCCGGCAGATGCTGGATTACCGCATCAGCGGCCTGCCCGTGGTCAACGAGGCGGGTGATCTGATCGGCATCCTGACCGAAGGTGATCTGCTGCACCGCGCCGAGGCCGGCACCGAGGATCGCCATCAATCACGCTTCGCCGCCTTCCTGCTCGGCCCCGGCCACGACGCCGCCGATTACGTGCACACCCACAGCCGCGTCGTCGGCGACCTCATGACCCGCAAGGTCTTCAGCGCCGGGCCAGACGATGCGCTGGACCACGTGGTCGGCATCATGGAAGCCCGTCATGTCCGCCGTGTGCCGATCGTCGATCACAAAAGGCTGGTTGGCGTCATCAGCCGCGCCGACCTGCTGCGCGTCGTCATGCGCCGCCTGGCCGAGGAACGCGCCCTGCCCGCCAACGGCGACGATACCGCCATCGCCGCCCGCGTGCGTGAGGAAATACGCCGCGGCCACTGGCTCGCCGCCGACAATATCAGCATCACCGTGCACGACGGCGCGGTCACACTCGACGGCACAATCTTCGATGAACGCATGCGCGCCGCACTCCGCGTCGCCGCCGAAAACACCCCCGGCGTGCGCAAGGTGCATGACAAGCTGGTGACCCTGGATTCGATGACCGCACTTTATTATCCGGTGCCATAGGCAGCGGGCCCTGGTCTCGAAAAGGCACCCAAAAGCCGCCAGCCCGGGTGCTCAGCCCCGCGCCTCTTCCAGGTTGCCGGCGGCCAGATCTTCCAGCCAGGGCCTGTCGGTCAGTATCACCCGGTCCGGGGTGGGCAAATCGATGCGTTTGTCCGCCCGGAAGCGGGACAGCACGCGGCTGATGGTCTCGATGGTCAGGCCCAGATA
>DAIDIQ010000055.1 GCA_027459285.1 Acetobacteraceae bacterium | reverse complement strand
AGCTTGAACGGGTCTTCCAGGGCGTCGAGCCGTTGGCCGGTGGCTTCGTCACGGCTGTCGGCGATCCAGCGATAGGCGGCGAGCAGGACGGCGGGGCCGAGATAACGGTCACCGTTCCACCAATAGCTGGGGCAGCTCGTGGTGCAGCAGAAGCAGAGGATGCATTCCCACATGCCATCGAGCCTGGCGCGCTCATCCGGGCTTTGCCGCCGTTCGCCGTCAGGGGGTGGGGCGGTATCGGATTTCAGCCACGGCTCGATCGAGCGGAGTTGGGCATAGGCTTGTGACAGATCCGGCACGAGGTCCTTGACGACCGCCATGTGGGGCAGCGGGTTGATGCGCACGGCACCTTTTACCGCCTCGATCGGCTTCAGGCAGGCGAGGGTGTTGGTGCCGTCGATATTCATGGCACAGGAGCCGCAGATGCCTTCCCGGCAGGAGCGGCGGAAGGTGAGGCCGGAATCGACCTCGTTTTTGATTTTGATCAGGGCATCGAGCACCATCGGGCCGCAACGATCGAGGTCGATCTCGTAGGTATCGACGCGCGGGTTCTGGCCGTCATCGGGGCTCCAGCGATAGACCTGGAATTCCTTGACGCGGGTGGCGTCCGCGGGCGCCTTGAAGCGGCGACCCGGCATGAGCTTGCTGCCTTTGGGCAGGGAAAACTGGACCATTATGGTGCCCCCTCAGTAGACGCGGGGCTTCGGTGGAAACACCGAGACCTCGTTGGTAAGCGTTTGCAGACGCACCGGGCGGTAGCCGAGGCGCACCGTTCCGTCGTCGCACCAGGCGAGGCTGTGCTTCAGCCAGTGCGCATCGTCCCGGTCGGGATAATCGTCGTGCGCGTGGGCGCCGCGGCTTTCGTGCCGCGCCTCGGCCGAGGCCATGGTGACCAGCGCGTTACCCATCAGGTTGGTCAGTTCCAGCGCCTCGACCAGATCGGAATTCCAGATCAAGGAACGGTCGGTGACGCGCATGTCGGCTTGCTCGGCATAGAGCGCCTGCATTTTATCGAGGCCCTGCTTGAGACTTTCCGCGTTGCGGAACACGGCGGCGTGGGCCTGCATGGTGCGCTGCATGCGCTCACGCAATGTTGCGACCGGTGTTGCGCCGCCGGCGTGGCGGACCCGGTCGAACCGCTCGAGCGCGGCCTCTCCGGCCCGGGCGGGCAGGGATGGCTGGCTGCCGCCGGGGCGGACGATTTCGGCGGCGCGGTGAGCCGCGGCGCGACCGAACACGACCAGGTCGAGCAGGGAATTTGTGCCAAGCCGGTTGGCGCCGTGCACCGAGACGCAGGCAGCCTCGCCCACCGCCATCAGGCCGGGGACGATCGCGTCCGGGTCATCGTCGGTGGGACGTAATACCTCGGTGCGGTAATTTGTGGGGATGCCGCCCATGTTGTAGTGCACGGTGGGCAGCACGGGAATGGGTTCGCGGGTCACATCGACGCCGGAGAAGATGCGCGCGGTCTCTGAGATGCCGGGCAGGCGCTGGTGCAGCAGATCGGCGCCGAGATGCTCGAGGTGCAGCAGGATATGGTCCTTGTGCGGCCCGACGCCACGCCCGGCATTGATTTCGAGCGTCATCGAGCGGGACACCACGTCGCGGCTGGCCAGATCGCGGGCGTTCGGCGCGTAGCGTTCCATGAAGCGCTCACCGGTGGCGTTGGTCAGGTAGCCGCCTTCGCCGCGCGCGCCTTCGGTGATCAGGCAGCCGGCGGGGAAAATGCCGGTGGGATGGAATTGCACGAATTCCATGTCCTGGGCGGGCAGGCCGGCGCGCAGGGTCATGCCGGCGCCGTCACCGGTGCAGGTGTGGGCGGAGGTGCAGGAGAGGAAGGCGCGGCCGTAGCCGCCGGTGGCGAGCACCACCAATTGGGCGCGGAAGCGGTGCAGCGTGCCATCCTCCAGGCACCAGGCCATGACGCCGCGGCAGACGCCGTCATCGTCCATGATGAGGTCAAGCGAGAAATATTCGACGAAGAATTCCGCCTCGTATTTCAGGCTTTGCTGATAGAGTGTGTGCAGGATGGCATGGCCGGTGCGATCCGCCGCGGCGCAGGCGCGCATGGCCGGGGTTTCACCGAAGTTTTTCATGTGCCCGCCGAACGGGCGCTGATAGATTTTGCCGTCCTCGGTGCGGCTGAAGGGCACGCCGAAATGCTCGAGCTCGTGCACCGCGGGAATGGCCTCGCGGCACATATATTCGATGCTGTCCTGATCGCCCAGCCAGTCAGACCCTTTCACGGTGTCGTACATGTGCCAGCGCCAGTCATCCTCGCCCATGTTGCCGAGGGCCGCGCCAATGCCGCCCTGGGCCGCGACCGTGTGGCTGCGGGTGGGGAATACCTTGGTGATGCAGGCGGTTTTGAGCCCGGCCTGGACCATGCCCATGGTGGCGCGCAGGCCAGAGCCGCCGGCGCCGACCACCACCACGTCATAGGTATGGTCGATGATGGCATAGGCGCCGCGGGCGGGCATGGTGATGGCGTTCATGGCGTGGCTTCTCGGTTAGATCGCGATGCGGATGGCGGCCAGCAGGCAGGCGATGCCGCCGAGTCCGATGACGCCGCGCATGGCGAGCAGGGCCAGGGTGCGGGCGCTGCCGTGGATGTAATCCTCGATCACGACCTGCAACCCCAACTGCATGTGCTGAAAGGTGACCAGGATGAAGGCAAGGAGCAGGGTCGCGTTCCAGGGTGTGTGCAGATAGCCCAGGGCGGCGGCCCGGCCTTGCGGCGCAAGATGCATCACCGTGAACACGAACCAGGCGGTGAGCGGCAGCAACGCGAGCGAGCCGACGCGCTGCGCCCACCAATGCGCGGCCCCGGTACGGGCGGCGCCGAGGCCGCGGGCCCGGCCGAGATATGAGCGCATGACCCGCACGCGCGGTGCCGCATGGTCTGACATGACGCCCTCCCTCAGCGCAGCAGCCAGGCGCCGAGCAGCCACAGGGTGGCGGTCAGCACCGGGGTCAGGATCACGCTCGCCCAGCCGCTGCGATGCACGGCGGGGAGATCGAAGCCACGCCCGGCGTCCCACAGCAGATGCCGGATGCCGCCGAGCGTGTGGTAGACCAGGGCCAGCGTCCAGCCGAACAACAGCACGAGGCCGATGGGGGAGAGGGTGACGGCGCGCACGGTTGCGAAGGCGGCATCACCGGCGGCGAGCGCCAGCAGCCACCAGACGGCAAGGATGGCGCCGGCACATAAGGCGACGCCGGCGATGCGATTGCTGATGGAGAGCACGCTGGTGAGTTGCGGGCGGTAATGGGTGGGGATCATGAAGGGGGACAAGGGCCGCTGGATCAGCGCCCCCTTGGTGTCGCGCCCGACCAGCAGCGCATCGCGCACATCTCGCATGGTGTTGCCAGAACTCCCCCAAGGTTACCCGCCCGCGCTGATTGGTGCTTTTACAGGCGGGGTTCTTATCAGGCCATCGCTTTGCAACATGGATGCGACAAAACGAAGCGCCAGATCCATGATGCAATGCAGCATCGGGTGGGCGGTCGCGTCAATAGCCGCTGGCCAGGGGCGGCCGCCGGTGCGAGAGTGGCGGCGGCGCCGGAAAGCGGCGCGGCACAGTGGGGAAACGGGGCGGCCATGAGCGGATTTTTCGGCTCTATCATGAGTGGTCTGGGCGGGTTGGAGCAGCATGCCCCGGCCGCGCAAAATATGTTGTCGGACCTGATCAATCAGCATGGCGGGATGGAGGGGCTGATGGACAAGCTCAATCAATCCGGCATGGCGCAACAGGTGCAGGGCTGGGTGGAAAACGGGCCGGCGGGCGCGGCCATTCAGGACATCACCAAGGTGTTTCCGCCCGAACAGATCGAGGCGCTGGCGGAAAAGCACGGGGTGCCGGCGAGCGTTGCCAGCGGGCTGTTGGCGCAATTGCTGCCGCACGCGGTGGCGGCGTCGGGCCAGACCGGGGATGCGAGTGATGCCGACAACGCGTCCTGAGGCCGGGCCGGCCCGAATTCCGCCCCAATCGGGGCACAGTCTCGCGTTGTTCCGATGTTCGGCGGTCATCGCCACCAGCCAGTTGAGGATGCCATGATCCGTTCCCCGCGTTTTTTTGCCATGGCTGCCCTGGCAGGGTTTGCCCTGGCGGGCACGCCGGCTTCGTCCTTCGCGAAGACGAAGAAAACCACCACCACGCAAGCCAGTGGCGGCGCGGCGGTGTTTCCGTCGAAGGTTGACGCCAAATATAGCAGCCTGAGTGCCGGCAAGGCGCGGGAGAAGACCTGCCTTGACCAGTACCATGCCAACAAGGCCAACGGTGGCAATGGTGGCATGAAGTGGATTCAGAAGGGCGGCGGCTATTACAGCGCGTGCAGCAAGCATTTGAAGGCCAAGTGATCGGCCAGACCCGGGACGGGCGATGATGGGCTGGCCCGCACCCAGGCGCGGCCAGCCACGAAACGATCGCGTCATGGGTGGCCGGACCTGGTGCGGGCCGGTGCCCGGCGCCAAACCGGGACGCGACCGGGATTGGACGAAACTTGCGCGGCGGCGCGGCGCGGCCTATTGCATGCGCCTTTCGCAAGCGTATCTGTAGCCTTGGAGCGTTAACGCATGGCGCGCGTCACTGTCGAAGATTGTGTCGAGAAGGTTCCGAACCGGTTCGAGCTGGTGCTGCTGGCGGCACAGCGGGCGCGCAACCTGAGCCGGGGCGAGGCGCCGACGCTGGACCGCGATAACGACAAGAACCCGGTGGTGGCGCTACGCGAGATTGCCGAGGAAACGGTGCCGTTGGCCAAGCTGGAACTGGACCTGGTGAAATCGCTTGCGCGGGCGCCGGAGCCGGAGCCGGCCGACGAGGAAGTGATGGATCTGATCCCGACCGATCAGAATATTTTCGGCCTGCAGGACGTATCTGCCGAGGAAGAAATGGCGAATATGCGGGTCGAGAACGAGGAGATGTCGCCCGAGGAACTCGAGGCGGCGATCGAGGCCGAGCTGGGCGGCCGCCGCCGGTAAGGCAGGTGAGGGCGGTGATGTCAGTCTGGCACAGGCGCCGCCGCGGGACACGCTGACATGCCGGATGGCGCACAGCAGAGCAATGCCGCCATCCGCCTGGAATTGCTTCGGCAATCCGGCCTGACCGAGAAAATTCGCGGCTACAACCAGGATGCCGATCTGAGCCTGATCGAATCGGCCTTTGGCATGGCGGCCGAGGCGCATGGCGCGCAGTTGCGCGACAATGGCGACCCCTATATCACGCATCCGGTCGCGGTGGCGGAGATACTGGCGGGGCTGCGGCTGGACAGCCATAGCATCATCACCGGCCTGCTGCACGATACGATCGAGGATACGCCGCTCACACTCGAGAGGATCGAGCAACGCTTCGGCGCCGATATTGCCGGGCTGGTGGATGGGGTGACGAAACTGACCCGGCTCGAGCTGCAGTCGGACCGGACCAAGCAGGCGGAGAATTTCCGCAAGCTGGTGCTGGCGATGAGCCGCGATATCCGGGTGCTGCTGGTGAAGCTGGCCGACCGGCTGCACAATATGCGCACGCTGCATTTCGTGCGCAGCCAGGAACGCCGCCAGCGCATTGCGCGCGAGACCATGGAGATTTATGCGCCGCTGGCCGAGCGCATCGGCATGGATGCGATAAAGTCGGAACTCCAGACACTGGCCTTCGCGCAGATGGAGCCGGATGCGTATGACACTATTGCCGCGCGGCTGAAATATCTGCGTGGGCAGGGCGCGGACACGATTGCCGAAATCGCGCATGAGTTGCGCGCGGCGTGCGAGGCATCGGGCGTGCCGGTGATCGAGGTGACGGGGCGGGAAAAATCATCGTACTCGATCTGGGAGAAAATGCGCCGGCGCAACGTGGCGTTCGAGCAATTATCGGACATCATGGCATTTCGGCTGATCGTGCCGAGCCGGGAAGCGTGCTATGGCGCGCTGGGCGCGGTGCATTCATCGTTCCCGGTGATTGCCGGGCGCTTCAAGGATTACATCTCGACGCCGAAGGCCAATGGGTATGCGTCATTGCATACCGGCGTGACGTTGCGCGAGCCGCACAACCAGAAGATCGAGGTGCAGATCCGCACCCCCGATATGGCCGAGATCGCCGACCGGGGGGTCGCGGCGCACTGGGTGTATAAAACGGACGGCTCGGGAACCGCGTCCGCCGATGGGCAGCGCCTGCCGTGGGTGCAGGATCTGCTGGAGATACTGGAGAATTCCAGCGCGGCGGACGAGTTTTTCGAGAACACCAAGCTCGAGCTGTATCAGGACCAGGTTTTCTGCTTCACCCCCAAGGGCCGGCTGATCCAGTTGCCGCGGGGCGCGACCCCGATCGATTTTGCCTATGCGGTGCATAGCCAGATTGGCGATACCTGCGTGGGCGCCAAGGTGAACGGCAGGCTGGTGCCGCTGCGGCATGAATTGCAGAATGGCGACCAGGTCGAGATTTTGACCTCGCGCAGCGGCACGCCGAGCCCGACCTGGGAGAAATTCGTTGTCACCGGCAAGGCGCGGGCACGCATCCGCCGCTATGTGCATGCCCAACAGCGCGAGAAATACCTGGCCGACGGGCGCGTGGCGCTGGCGCGGGCGTTTCGCCAGGAAGGGGTGGATGGCAGCGAGAAAGTGCTGGAAGCCGCGCTGAAGACGCTGAAATGCGCGAGTGTGGAGGATATTTATGTCGGCGTCGGCGACGGGCATATCGGCCCGCGTGACGTGGTGCATGCCTGTTACCCGGAATTGCGCCAGACGGCGCGCGGGCCGCGCCTGATACCCGAATTGCCCCCGCGCACCGCGCGCCACACCGCGCCGGCCCAGGGCCGCATGCCGATCAGCGGCCTGGTGGCCAACATGGCGGTGCATTATGCCGGATGCTGCCGGCCCCTGCCGGGCGACCAGATCGTGGGCATCGTGACCACCGGCAAGGGTGTCACCATTCATACCAAAGGCTGCCAGACGCTGGAGAGTTTCGCGGCCACGCCCGAGCGCTTCATCGATGTGGAATGGGACCCGGCGGAGCGCGAATCGGCGCCGCATGTGGGCCGCGTGACCGTGATTGCCGGCAATGAGCCGGGCGCCATGGCGTCCGTGGTGAACGCGGTGACGCGCCAGGAGGGCAGCGTCGTGTCGATCAAGGTGGCCAGCCGGCAGCAGGATTTCGCCGAGATCCTGGTCGATGTCGAGGTGCGGGATGTGCGCCATCTGACCAATATCATCGCCGGTCTGCGCGCCGCCCCCTGCGTGCATGAGGCCGAGCGCGCGCGCGCCTGAAGCGATGGCGCCCATGCGTTTTTGCCGCGTGATGATGGGGGCGGCGTGATCATCGGGCTTGGCGCCGATTTATGCGATATTCGCCGCATCGAGCGGGCGCTGCTGCGCCACGGGGAGCGGTTCGAGCAGCGTGTTTTCACGGCGGAGGAGCGCGCCAAGGCGCAAGGCCGCCTGCCCACGCTGCGCGCCGCCACCTATGCCAAGCGTTTTGCCGCCAAGGAGGCCTGCGCCAAGGCGCTGGGCACCGGTTTCTTCAACGGGGTGCATTTGAGCGATATCGGCGTGGTCAATTTACCGTCGGGGCAGCCGACGCTGAAGCTGACCGGCCACGCCGCGACGCGGCTTGCCGCCATGACGCCGGCCGGCACCACCTGTCGCATGCTGCTGACACTGACCGATGAGCCGCCCTATGCCTTCGCGCAGGTGTTGATTCTGGCGGACCCGCTACCGTGCCCGGCGGGCGAGCCTTGACAGGCCCCACCCCCCGGGGTTGAACCCGCCAGCAATTCAGGGGTTCCGGGGTGCAGAAGCGACGGAAAGCGGCCCAGCGAAAGCCGGATGGGGTGATGGAGGCGGTCAAGACCGTCATTTATGCCGGGCTGATCGCGCTCGCGGTGCGGTCGTTTCTGTTCGAGCCGTTCAACATTCCGTCCGGCTCGATGATCCCGACGCTGCAGGTCGGGGATTTCGTGTTCGTCTCGAAATTCAGCTATGGCTATTCCCGTTTTTCCCTGCCCTTTTCGCCCGATCTGTTTTCGGGGCGCATTTTCGGCAGCCTGCCGCACCGGGGCGATGTCGCGGTGTTCAAGCTGCCGACGGACACCAGCATCGATTACATCAAGCGGATCATCGGGCTGCCAGGCGATCATATCAAGATGACCAATGGCCAGCTTTATCTGAACGGGGTTGCCGTGCCGCGCGTGAAGGTTGGCCCCTATATGGCCACCGGTGATGGGCCGCCGACGCTGTATCAACGTTATATCGAAACCCTGCCGGCATCGGACCATGGCAAGCCGGTCAGCCATTCCATCCTGAAAGCGTCCGACGAGGGTCCGCTGGACAACACGCAGGAATATATCGTGCCGCCAGGCTGCGTGTTCGGCATGGGCGATAACCGCGACAATTCCGAGGATAGCCGCGTGCTCGACCATGTCGGCTATATTCCGTTGGCCAACCTGGTGGGCCATGCCGAGCTGATTTTCTTCTCGATCGACGCCGAGCATCCGTGGTGGGAATTCTGGTATTGGCCGTTCGAGATACGCTGGAATCGCCTGCTGATGCGCGTGCACTGACACAGGTGACCGCGGCAGCACCGCTTCTGATCGATGCCGGCGAGCGAATTCTGGGCCACCGATTCGCGCGGCCGGATTTGCTGATCGAGGCAATGACGCATCGCTCCGCGGCGCGGCGGGCGCCGGGCACGTCCCGCAGCCTGGGATCGAATGAGCGGCTGGAATTCATCGGCGACCGGGTGCTGGGCCTGGTGATCGCTGAGTGGCTGATCGAACGCTTCGCGCATGAGCAGGAAGGCGAGCTTGGCCGGCGGCTGGCGCAATTGGTGGCGCAACCGGCGCTGGCCGCGATTGCGGACGCGATCGGCATGACCGAGATGCTGGCGGTCTCACCGGGTGAGGCGCGGGCCGGGGTGAAAACCCGGGCAACCGTGACGGCGGACGCGCTGGAAGCGGCGATTGGCGCCATTTACCTCGATGGCGGACTGGATGCCGCGAGAGGGTTCATACGCCGCGCCTGGGAGCCGGCCCTGACCGCGCAGCGCGTGCCGCCGAAGGACGCCAAAAGCGCCTTGCAGGAATGGACCTTGGCGCGGGGGCTCGGCCTGCCACGGTATAGCGTGACCGGCCGGTCCGGCCCGCCGCACCAGCCGGTATTTTCCGTGCTGGTGCGCATAGACGGCCCGGGCGGGACGCTGGGTGAGGCGAGCGCCGAGGCAGGCAGCAAGCGCGTGGCCGAACACGAGGCCGCGGCGCGGCTGCTGGCGCAGGTGGCCCGGGCATGAGCGCGCACAGCACGCGCTGCGGCTATGTGGCGCTGCTGGGCGCGCCGAACGCCGGCAAATCGACCCTGCTCAACCGCATGGCCGGCGCCAAGCTGTCGATTGTCAGCCCCAAGGCGCAGACCACCCGGTTTCGGGTGCTCGGCATCGTGTCGCGCGGTGCCACGCAGATTCTGCTGGTTGATACGCCCGGCATTTTCCGGCCACGCCGCCTGCTGGACCGCACCATGGTGGATGCGGCCTGGGAAGGCGCCACCTCGGCCGATATTTCCGTCCTGCTGGTCGATGCCAGAACGGGCCTGACCAACGGCGTGCGCGCGATTGCGGCAACCCTCGCGGAGAAGCGCATCCGCCCGTGGCTGGTGCTGAACAAGATCGATCTGGTCGCGCCGCCGAGCCTGCTGGCACTGACCGAGGCGATCAGCGCCGAGTTGCCCGTGGGGCCCGTGTTCATGCTGAGCGCCGCCACGGGCGATGGGGTGGCCGATTTGCTGGATGCGTTGGCGGGCGCGCTGCCGGAATCGCCACATCTTTACCCCGACGATGATCTGACCAACCTGCCTGACCGGCTGCTGGCGGCGGAACTGGTGCGCGAGCAGATATTTCTGCAGACCCATCAGGAAGTGCCCTATGGCGCGGCGGTGCAGACCGAACGGTTCGAGCAGCGTCGTGATGGCTCGATCCGGATCGAGGCGGTCATCATGGTCGGGCGCGCGGGACATAAGGCGATTCTGATTGGCGATGGCGGCAGCCGCATCCGCGCCATCGGCACCGCCGCGCGCCGTGAGCTGGAAAGCGCGCTGGAACACAAGGTGCATCTGTTCCTGACCGTGCTGGAACGGCCGGGCTGGGACGAAAGCCAGACCTTCGTGCGGCAGACCGGGCCCGAGACGTAACGGAGGAGTGGCTTTTTGCCGGGGTGGGCGGGGAGCGCGGCCGAGGTGCCCGTTTCCGGCCAGGGCCGCGGGCCATGAATGGCGCGGCATCTCGGTTCAATAGCTGAACGAGAAGAGCGGGTCGGGCCGCTTATTTCGCCGCCCGTGCCGCGCGCCATTCGCGCCATTGCCAATAGCTGACGCCGGTGATGCCGATGATGAGTTCGCGGATGCGTTTGAGCACCGACATGGCGAGAGCCACGTCTTTCGGGACGCCGAACAGCATGCCGGCGAGGACGAAGCCGGCTTCCTGTGCGCCGATGCCGGCGGGCAGTGCGAAGCCCAGGCTGCGGGCGACGATGCCCAGCCCCTCGATGGCATAAGCGGCGCGCCAGGGAATGGGGTGGCCAAGGGCGGCAAGCAGCACCACGACCTCGAGCGCGCCGACGGACCAGCTGAGGAAATTCCAGCCGATATTGCCGGCCATGCGCCAGGGCGCGGCGTAAATGGCGCGCAGCTTTTGCTCCATGCCGGCAAGTGCTGTCGCGAAGCGGGCAGGCAGCAGCCGGATGGCCAGTCGCTCCAGCCAGCCGATAAGGCCGGCAGCCTGGGCCAGGACCAGCCCAAGCAGGGCCAGGCCAACCGGAACGATGACTTCGATGGGGCGATAGGGCGCGTGCGGCAAGGTGCTGGCCAGCAGCAGGGCGAGCAGCAGGAAAGCGAATTGCGCGATGGCCTCGCCGGTGACGTCGGCCGCGGCGGAGGCGGCGGCTTGCGGCCCGGGCACCCCACCCTGGCGCGAGAGCAGGCGGGCACCGACCACGGAGCCGCCGAGGGAGGCGACCGGCAGGATGGAATTGACCGCTTCGCGCACCCAGCGGGCGCGGATGAGCACTGCGGCCGGCGGCCTGGTTGGCAGCAGGGCGCCCCAGGCCAGCCCGGCCAGGGATAGCTGCGCGGCGCCGATCAGCAGGGTTGGCGGCAGGGCGGGCAGGCCGCGCGCCACCAACAGCGCCGTGCCACGCATGCCGAAACGCAGCGCCATGAGCGCGAGCACGGCGAAGGCGGCGATGCCGGCGATGGCGGCGCCGCGCAGCCAGTGGCGGGGTGCGAAAAGAGACGTGGAACGCGCGGAGCCGTGCATGCCGGGGAGGTGGCGCGAGCGGGCGTTGCCGGCAATATGGGGCGGATCAGCCGCGCTGGTGCGTGAGGCGCATACCCTTCCAGCAGACCATCAGGATGATGCCGACCAGCCACGAACAGGCCGGCCCGGCGAGACACCAGAAAATGAGGCTTTGATGCGGCGTGGTGTAATAGGCGTAGCGCATATGCCCATGAAAATAGGCAAAATTCTTGATGGTGGCGTGGATCGCCGGATTGGGCAGCAACGGCGCGGTGCGCGACAGATGATAGCCGTACAGCTGTGCGAGGAAGCCCAGCAGCGGGCCGGCGAACAATGATTGCTCGAGACATTTTCGCAACCAACGGTGCGCGCTGGCCACACCAGGCACCATGGCCTTGGGCACGAGCCCGGGCGGCTTGGCCAAGGCCGGGCGCGCCCATGGCCCCTGATGTTTCGGGTTTTGCGGCATGGGCGCGATCCCTTCCCTGGCGGGCTGATCCGCCTTTCGCCCGACGTGGCGCGGCCACGTGGCGCACGCAACCCTGACGCGGTCAGCCATGCTGCCAGCGCAAGCAAAACCGGATAGAACCCGCAAATGGACTGGGAATCGCCCGGCATATTGCTGATGGCCCGGCCGTTCGGGGAGGCGGATCTGATCGCGTCCGCTTTCACCGAGGCCGAGGGGCGCCATGCCGGGCTGGTGCGGCATGGCCAAGCCCGCCGGCATGCGCCGCTGTGGCAGGCAGGCAATTTGCTGCATTTGCGCTGGACGGCGCGGCTGGCCGATAATCTGGGCGTGTACAGCGCCGAATTGGCGCACCCGACCGCGTCACTTGCCATGCCGAGTGCCGGGGCGCTGGCGGTGCTGAACGCGGCGCTGAGCGTGGCCGAGGGTGCCCTGCCGGAGCGCACGCCGCACCCGCGCGCCTTTGCCGGGCTGTTGCGGGTGATTGCGACACTGGCAGAGCCCGCGCGGGCGCTGACTGAGCTCGTTTGGTTCGAGATTGTTCTGCTGAGCGAGCTCGGCTTCGGGCTTGACCTGACGCGCTGCGCGGTGAGCGGACAGACCACCGACCTTGCCTTTGTATCGCCGCGCAGCGGGCGGGCGGTGAGTGCCGAGGCGGGGGCGGAATGGGCGGCGCGGCTGCTGCCTCTGCCGGGGTTTTTGCGCGGGGCGAACGCAATGCCGAGCGAGGCGGATTTGGCGGCCGGACTTCGGTTGACCGGGCATTTTCTGGCGCGAGATGCGTTTGGCGCAAGTCACCGTCCGCTTCCGGCGGCGCGGTGTGCGCTGTACGAACGACTGGCTGGCACCATCTTTCTGGACGAGACAGATCATGACTGACGATAACGCGGGCACCATCGAGGATACGCCGCTGACCGAGGCGTTGAGTACGCGTTATCTGGCCTATGCGCTCTCGACCATTACGGCGCGATCTCTGCCTGATGTGCGCGATGGGCTGAAGCCGGTGCATCGGCGGCTGTTGTATGCCATGCATGCCCTGAAACTGGACCCGAATTCCGGCTTCAAGAAATGCGCCCGCGTGGTGGGTGACGTGATGGGCAAGTTCCATCCGCACGGCGATGCCTCGATCTATGAGGCGTTGGTGCGGCTGGCGCAGGATTTCGCGGCACGCTATCCCTTGATCGAGGGGCAGGGGAATTTCGGCAACATAGACGGCGATAACGCGGCGGCGATGCGTTATACGGAAAGCCGCCTGACCGAGGTGGCGACCGCGCTGCTGGCCGGGATTGAGGAAGACACGGTCGATTTCCGGCCGACCTATGATGGTGAGGACGAGGAGCCGGTGGTGTTGCCCGGCGCCTTCCCGAACCTGCTGGCCAACGGATCAGCCGGAATTGCGGTGGGGATGGCAACATCGATTCCGCCGCATAATGCCGGGGAATTATGCGCCGCGGCGTTGCACCTGATTGCCGACCCCGAGGCGACCACGGCGGCGTTGCTGTTGCATATGCCGGGGCCGGATTTTCCGACCGGTGGCGTGCTGGTGGAGGAAAGCGCGGCCCTTGTGGCCGCATATGAGATCGGGCGTGGCGGCTTCAGGGTGCGGGCACGCTGGCACCGGGAGGAGTTACGCCACGGCACCTGGCAGCTTGTGGTGACGGAAATTCCATATCAGGTGCAAAAGTCAAGACTGATCGAGCAGATCGCGGAGTTGCTGGAACAAAAGAAGCTGCCGCTGCTGGCCGATATCCGCGATGAGAGCACCGAAACGGTGCGGCTGGTGCTGGAGCCGCGCAACCGCGCGGTGGACGCGGCGATGCTGATGGAGACGTTGTTCCGCGCGACGCAACTGGAGGCACGCTTTCCGTTGAACATGAACGTGCTGGACGCGACCCGCACCCCGGTTGTGATGGGGTTGCGGCCGGTGTTGCGGGCGTGGCTGGACCACCGGCATGAGGTATTGGTGCGGCAATCGCGCCACCGGCTTGAGGCCGCGCTACGCCGGCTCGAGGTTTTGAATGGATATCTGGCGGTCTATTTGAACCTGGACGCGGTGATACGCATTATTCGCGAGGAGGACGAGCCGAAACGGGAATTGATGCGCGAATTCTCGTTGAGCGAGATACAGGCCGAGGCGATTTTGAACATGCGTTTGCGCAGCCTGCGGCGGCTGGAGGAAACCGAGATCAGACGCGAACATGCGAGCCTGCGCAAGCAGGAGGCGAAATTGCGCGCCTTGTTGGACGACGAGACGCAACGCTGGAAAACCATCGCCGCGGATATCGAGGCGACCGGCAAGCGCTTTGGCGGCGGCGCGCTGGGCAAGCGCCGCACCGAGATTGGCGCGGCGGTGACCGCGCCCACCGCCGTGGTGGAGGAGGCGCTGACTGAACGCGAATCGGTGACACTGGTGCTGTCCCAGAAATTATGGATCCGGGTTCTGCGCGGCCATGTGAGCGAGACCGCGGAGCTGAAATTCAAGGACGGTGACGCGCTGGCGACCATGCTTGCCTGCGAGACGACGGACCGCATTCTGCTGTTTGGCAGCAATGGCCGCGCCTATACGCTGCGGGCGGCGGATCTGCCGCGCGGGCGGGGTGACGGGCAGCCGGTGCGGCTGCTGATCGACCTGCCGCAAAACGATGATATCGTCGCGGTACATCTGCATAGGCCGGAACGACCCTATCTGGTGGCGAGTAATACAGGGCGCGGCTTTCTGGTCAGTAGCGATGATTTACTGGCGGAGAAACGCACCGGGCGGCAGGTACTGAATTTGAAGGAAGGCGAGACCGCCGTGACACTGGTGGATGCCACGGGTGACCATGTGGCGGTGATTGGCGACAACCGCAAGCTACTGATTTTCCCGCGTGAGCAATTACCTCAACTGGCCCGTGGCGCCGGAGTGATATTGCAGAAATACCGCGACGGCGGGCTTAGGGATGCACGCGTGTTCAGCCTGGCGGAAGGACTGAGTTGGAAATTGGGCGAGCGCACGCGCACCGAGACCAACCTGCACGAATGGCTGGGCGCGCGCGGACAGGCAGGACGCCTGCCCCCGAGCGGGTTTCCCCGCTCAGGCACCTTCACCTAGTGGGGCACCTAGTGGAACAGGTATTTTGGGTCACTGGAGAACGACAGGCCCCTACGATGGCTTGACACACGCTGGGGCACGACGAAGCCATGGTGGCAAATCCGCGTTATTTCCCCGCCGGCACCGGTGTCCCCGAGGGCGGGGATTCTGGGTTCGCATCCGGCAAATTGATCGGCTTGCCCGTTTCGTCCAGCATGGGCACGTCGTATTGTTCGAGAATTGCGGTGATGTCTTTTTTTCGCTTGCTGATTTCGGTGTTCAGCGCCCGCCGGAAATCGATCGCATCGTCCCGCACACCCATGGCGATATGATAATCGAGTCGTACCGGGCTGTTGGCATCGGTCAGAAATGCCATGTGCAGCGGCAGATGGTCATGCGCGATGAAATACCCGGCGAAGGGTCCCCAGATC
>DAIDIQ010000036.1 GCA_027459285.1 Acetobacteraceae bacterium | reverse complement strand
AGATAATGGCAGGCGTGGCCTGGCGGCAGGTCTGGCAGGGTGCCGAACATGCGGTAGCCCAGCCGTTCATAGAAACCCCTGGCCTGGAAGCTGAAGGTATCCACCTGCGCGCCGATGCAGCCTTTGGCCCTGGCCGCGTCCTCGGCGGCGCGCACCAGGGCGCGGCCGTGGCCGCATTTGCGCAAGCCGGGTGGCACGTAGAGCATTTGGATGGCGAGCCAGCGATACAGGGTGCGGCCCCACAGACCGCCGAGCACGGCGCCGGTTTCGGGGTCGTGCAGCAGCACGCAAAGCGGCGCGGGATCAGCCGGGCCGGCCCAGGCGGTGTTGAACCCGTCCAGCGCCGCGAACATGGCCTGGAACGCGGCGGGTGGCGGCGTGCTGGTGACGCTGAGGGTTATGGGGGGTGGGGGTGAGAGCAAGGCATGCGTCACGATGAGTTTTTCCGCGTGGGGCGGGGGCAGATTGGGTGGATGAGGCTTGCTCAATTGTTAAAGAAATCGGGTGGCGGCACGGAAAGATGCGTCACGGGTTGCCGGGTTTCGGCCGCCACCGCCTCGGCCACGAGCAAACGGTGGCAGGCTTCGTGGTCGGCCTCGAAACACAGCAGGCAGCATGGCCGGGTGGGGGCAAGGTGCCTGGCCTCGGCCAGGGCGGCCTGGGCGGGGTCGGTGCGCAGATGCGCGGCGAAGATGGCGCGCATTTCCGCGGTGCGGCCGGCGCGGGCGGCGATGCGCCCGGCCTTGGGGGTGCCGAGGCCGCGCAGATGGACATAGGCGATGCCGGCGGCGTCGAGCGATGCCGCCAGTTGGCGTTTGGAAAAACCCGGCTTGCGCGAGGCGGCGATGGCCCGCACATCGATCACCATCGCGACGCCGGCGGCGCGCAGCGTGTCGACCACCGCCTCGATGCGGGTGGCTTCGTAGCCGATGGTGAAAAGCCCTGGCATGCGGCATTCTGGCAGTGGCGATGGGCGAAGGCCAGCCGCGCGGCGTAGTGTCTCAGTTTGAAGTCCGGCACCGGCCCGCACCCCCACATGCTTTGTTTGAAGTCCGGCACCGGCCTCTTGCGTTGCGGCGTGCATTTCCGTAACAGCGGCGCCTTGTCGCGCGACCGGGCCTTGGACAGGGCATGCCCGGCCGCGACCGGCCGCGTGGTGCGGCCTCCGCCCCTGCCGGGCGGCATGGTGAAGGAGAGCCAAATGCCCAAGATGAAGACCAAGTCCTCGGTCAAGAAGCGCTTCAAGATTACCGCCACGGGCAAGGTGATGGCCGGGCCAGGCAAGAAGCGGCATAATCTTTCCGCGCGCAGCCAGAAGGCCAAGCGGAGCAATCGCGGCAGCCAGGTGCTGACCCATGCTGACGGGCTGACCGTCAAGCAATGGGCGCCCTATGGTTTGAACTGAGCGGGGAACCTGAAACATGGCACGCGTCAAACGGGGTGTAACCACCCATGCCCGGCACAAGAAGGTGCTGGCGCAATCCAAGGGCTTTGTCGGGCGCAGCTCGACCAATTATCGCATCGCGCGCGAGCGGCTGGAAAAGTCGCTGCAATATGCCTATCGCGACCGGCGGGTGAAGAAGCGTGAGTTCCGCGCATTGTGGATTCAGCGCATCAATGCCGCGGTGCGCGAGCATGGGCTGACCTATAGCCGCTTCATGGACGGGCTGAAGAAGGCCGGCATCGAGATCGACCGTAAGGTTCTGGCGGCGATCGCGTACGATGACGCGGCGGCGTTTGCGGCGATTGTGGAGACGGTAAAGGCAGCCGGCTGAGCCAAGACCGGCGCGAACGGGGGACGACATGATGCGGCGTGTTGTGGTGGGATTGGCGGCTTCGCTTGGCCTTGCGTCTGGCGTGGCCCTGGCGCAGCCGGCGCCGAAAGCGCCACCGCCGCCGCATTTTCCCTGGGCGGATGCGGCGCCGCCGGTGGTCGCGGGGGTTCATCTGGGCGAAAGCCGGCACGACGTGCTGGTGGCGTTGGGCAAGCCGGACGCACCGGCCAAGGCCGCGAACCCCGGCCAGTTTGAGCTGACCTATACGGCGCGCGGGGTCAGCGTCACGGGGTCGGACAAGGCGGGCGTGTTCGCGATAACGCTGACCGGCCCGGCGGCCGGGACCATTGGCGTTCTGCATGTGGGTGATAATTTGCCGGACATGCTGCGCGCCTGGGGGCGGCCGCGAACCGTGAACGGGCCGTATGGCATTTATGACGGCAAGGGCTTTCTGGCCATTGTGCAGTTCGACCCCGGCACCATGCTGATCACGCATCTGGGCATTGCCGCCAAGGGCGATTCCTGAGTTAGCAAAGTCTTTTTGCTTCTTTTTCTACAGAAAAAGAAGGGGGCTTTCCTGTGACCGAATCCCGCGGGCCGATTATGCAGAATGACATCGACGCGCTGCGAGAGAGGGTGCGTGCCGACCTTGCCGCCGCCAATGATTTGCGCGCCTGGGACGCGGTGCGGGTTGGCGTGCTTGGCAAGGCCGGCGCGCTGACCGGGTTGCTGAAGGCGCTGGGCAATGCGACGCCAGAGGAGCGGCGCAGCCGCGGCGCGAGCCTGAACGCGCTGAAGCAGGAACTGACGGAAGCGATAGAGGCGCGCCGCCGCGTGCTGGACGCCGAGGCGTTGGCCGCGCGACTGGAAGCCGAGCGGCAGGACATGACGTTGCCGGCGGCGCCGGCACGGGCGGGCCTGATCCATCCGATCAGCCGCACGATCGAGGAGATCATCGCCATATTCGGTGCGATGGGATTTTCCGTGGGCGAGGGATTCGACATCGAATCCGACTGGTATAATTTCGGCGCGCTGAACATTCCGGCGCATCACCCGGCCCGCGCCGACCAGGACACGTTCTATCTGGTCGATGACGCCGTGCCGCCGCGCCTGTTGCGCACCCAGACCTCGGACGTGCAGATACATAGTCTGCTGAGCGCGACGCCGCCTTTCCGCATGATCGCGCCAGGGCGGACCTATCGGGCCGACCATGACGCGACGCACAGCCCGATGTTTCATCAATGTGAGGGCATCGCGATCGGGGAAGCGGTGACGCTCGCGCAGTTGAAGGGTTGCCTCATCGACTTCCTGCGCGCCTTTTTCGATGATCCGGCTTTGAAGGTGCGGTTTCGCGCCAGCTATTTCCCGTTCACTGAACCCTCGATGGAGGTGGATATCGGCTGGAACCGCCGCACCGGCGAGATTGGCCAGGGCGGGGACTGGCTGGAAATTCTCGGCTCTGGCATGGTGCATCCGCGCGTGCTGGCCAATTGCGGCGTCGATCCACGGCAATGGCAGGGCTTTGCCTTCGGGATGGGCATAGAGCGGCTGACGATGCTGAAGCACGGCATGGCCGATCTTCGGCCGTTTTACGAGAGTGATCTGCGCTGGTTGCGCCATTACGGTTTTTCCGCCCTCGCGCCCGCCATGCTGCACGAGGGACTTTAGATGAAATTCACGCTGTCATGGCTGCGGCGGCACCTTCAGACCGAGGCGACGCTGGATGATATTGCCGAGACCCTGAACCGGATCGGGCTGGAGGTCGAGGAAATTCTCGACCGTGCAGCGCCGTTGGCGGCGTTTCGGGTGGCGCATGTGCTTGCCGCGGCGCCGCACCCGAACGCGGACCGGTTGCGGGTGTGCCAGGTGGATGCCGGCGCGGGCGTGATCGAGGTGGTGTGCGGGGCGCCGAATGCGCGCGCCGGCATGAAGGCGGTGTTCGCGCCGCCGGGCAGCGTTATTCCGGCAACCGGGCTCGTGCTGAAAGTGGGCGAGATTCGGGGCATCAAGTCCAACGGCATGCTGTTATCGATGCGGGAAATGAACCTCGGCGAGGATCATGACGGCATTGTCGAGCTGGCCGCCGAGGCGCCGGTCGGCGTGCCGTACGCGGCGTATGCGGGGCTCGATGACCCGATGATCGAGATTGCGGTGACGCCGAACCGGGGTGATTGTCTGTCGGTGCGCGGGATTGCGCGTGATCTGGCGGCGGCGGGGCTGGGCACGCTCAAACCCTGGTCGGCCCCGGCTGTCAATGCCGATGCGGCAAGCGTGGTCGATTGGCGGATCGAATGGCCGGAGGCCTGCCCTTATGTGCTGGGGCGCACCGTGCGCGGCGTGCGCAATGGGGCGAGCCCGGCCTGGCTTCAGCAATGGCTGAGTGCCATCGGGCTGCGCCCGATCAGCGCGCTGGTCGATATCACCAATTTCTTTACAATCGACCTGGGTCGGCCGCTGCACGTGTTCGATGCCAATCTGTTGCGCGGGAATTTGACCATCCGGCGCGGCACGGACGAGACGCTTGCGGCGCTTGATGGCAAAACCTACAGGCTGGGCGCGGATGATTGCGTGATCGCCGATGCGTCTGGCGCGCTGTCACTGGGCGGTATCATTGGCGGTGCCACCACCGGCTGCACGGCGGATACGACCGATGTGTTCATCGAATGCGCCGTGTTCGACCCGGTGCGGATCGCGCTGTCTGGCCGGCGCCACCATATCTCGACCGATGCACGACAACGCTTCGAGCGTGGTATCGACGTGGCGCTGATGCCGGCCGCGCTGGATGCCGCGACCGCGATGGTGGTTGCGCTGTGCGGTGGCACGCCGAGCCGGATGACGGCGGCGGGCACACCCCCCGCCACTGCCCGCACCGCCACGCTGACGCATGCGCGGCTGGCCCGGCTGGCCGGGGAGGCGGTGCCGGCTGACGAGGCGATTGCCTCGTTGGAGAGGCTCGGTTTTGCCGTTATTACCCGTAACGAAGAATCGGTCAGTTTCGACGTGCCATCCTGGCGTAATGATATTGCCGCCGGTACGGCGCTTGACCCGGCGCCGGGGCTTGACCCCGCCCGCCTGGCCGATGCGGCGGCGGGCGCGGCGGTGATGGAACCGGAAGCCGACCTGGCCGAGGAAGTGCTGCGCCTGCGCGGGCTGGACAGAATTACGCCCGCTTCCCTGCCGATGGCGGATTTGGTGCCGCGTGCCACGTTGAGCGCGGCGCAAACCCGCGTGCAGCGGGCGCGCCGCCTGCTGGCGACGCGCGGCCTGCTTGAATGTGTCACGTTCAGTTTTACTGATGCCGCGACCGCCGCGCGCTTTGGCGCGCAGACCCTGGTGCGCGTGGCAAACCCGATTGCCGCCGACCTGGACACCATGCGCCCCACCGTGTTGGCAACCCTGGCCCTGGCCGCCAGGGCGAATGTTGCGCGGGGCCAGGCCGACCCATGCCTTTTCGAGATCGGGCCCGCCTTTCGCGGTCTTGCCCAGGACGGGCAATTACGCCAGGCGGCAGGGCTGCGCGTGGGCGCCACCCCGCTGGATTGGCGCAAGCCCGCACGCGCGATTGACGCGTTTGATGCCAAGGATGATTTGTGGGCGCTGCTGACAAGCCTTGGCCTGCCGATGGACAGCCTGTCGGTTACCGCCGATGCGCCAGGCTATTACCATCCCGGGCAATCCGGCACGGTGCGCCAGGGCCCCAAGCTTGTGCTGGGCTATTTCGGTCTGCTGCACCCGGGCATCATCGCGGCGCTTGATTTGCCACAGTCTGCCGGGTTTGAACTGTTTCTTGATGCCGTGCCGGAGCCCAAGCGCCGTCGGCGCGCGGCGCCCGATTTGCCGAATTTGCAGCCGCTGCGCCGGGACTTCGCGTTCGTGGTGGCGCCGGAAATGCCGGCCGAGACGGTGCTGCGCGCGGTGCGCGGGGCGGAGCGGCATTTGATTGCGGGTGTCAGCCTGTTCGACCGGTTTGTCCTGCCGGACGGCTCCGTCTCGCTTGGTGTGCAGGTGGTGCTGCAACCGGGCGCGCAGACGTTGACGGATGCCGAGATAGAGGCGGTTTCGGCGCGGATTATTGCCGCCGCGGGGAAGGCGGCGGGGGCGGTGCTGAGGTGACGGGAAGGATCCTTCTTTTTTGTGGGCCGGCACGGCGTTGACCACCGGGAACGCCAGGGCACGAAAGTTTTTCGCGCGACGTTTTTACGGAACGGTCGCGACTTGCCTTCCCTGCCATGCTCACCAGCATTGACGCCCTGTTTGCCGCCGGCCTCGCGCCAGAGGAGACCCGCGCGGCGCTGAGCCGGGTCGCGGATAAGTATGCCATTGCCATTCCGCCCACGCTCACGCGCCTGATCGATGATCCGGACGGGCCGATCGGGCGGCAATTCGTTCCCCATCCCGATGAAATCGTCTCCGCCGGCTTCGAGCAGACCGACCCGATTGGTGATGACGCGAACGAGGTGATGCCCGGGCTGGTGCATCGGTACCCGGACCGGGTTTTGCTCAAGCCGCTGCTGATCTGCCCGACTTATTGCCGCTTCTGTTTTCGCCGCGCCCATGTCGGGCCGGATGGCGGGGTGCTGGACCCGGCAAGCCTTGCCGCGGCGCTCTCCTATATTGCGAGGACGCCGAGCGTGCGTGAGGTTATTCTCACAGGTGGTGACCCGTTGATGCTGTCACCCCGCCGACTTGGGGAAATACTGGGCGCGCTTTCCGATATGCCGCATCTCGACGGGCTGCGCATTCATACCCGGGTGCCGGTTGCCATGCCGGGCCGGCTCGATGCCGCCCTGGTTGCCGCAATGGCAACCGGCAAGGCGCTGTTCATGGTGGTGCACGTCAACCATGCCAGGGAGCTGACGGCGGACGCGGCGGCAGCATTTGCCCGGGTGCAGGCGGCTGGTATTCCGGTGCTCAGTCAATCGGTGCTGCTGCGCGGCGTGAATGATACGGTCGAGGCGTTGGCGGAACTGTTTCGTGGCCTGCAGCGGCTGCGTGTGAAGCCCTATTACCTGCATCAGCTTGACGCGGCACCGGGCACCGCGCGCTTTCATGTGCCGATCGCGGAAGGGCAGGCCCTGCTGCG
>DAIDIQ010000005.1 GCA_027459285.1 Acetobacteraceae bacterium | reverse complement strand
CACCCGGCGTTCGCCGCCCAGCCACACGATCACCGCCCAAAGCGAATCCTCGCCCCGCGTGCCCCGGTTAAACGGTGTCACCGTGCCGCTCATGCGCCGTCGCGTCGCACCATGCCTGCCCACCCCCACCGCACCACGCCGTCCCCGCCTTGTCCAGAACACTTTATGTTGAAAGTCCGGCACCAGCCCGCCCCCCCGCCCGGCCACCCACGAGCGTACACTGCCATGGGTGGCCGGGCGGGGGTGCGGGCCGGTGCCGGCCTGCGCGCCGGGCAGGCGCGCCTGACAAACATTCCCGGTGCCTGACTACTCGCCGGGCAGGCGCTAGCAATCCATCACGCCGCTTCCGCCAGGGATGCTCCGGCCACCGCCGCCTCGGTATCCAGCACCACCGCCACGCCATGCACCACGGCGGCAATGCGCAGCGCCGCCTGCACCTGTTCCTGCGTCAGCCCGCCCTGGCGCACCATCTGCTCGTGGCTGCGCACGCACATCTCGCAGCCATTGATCGCCGAGACCGCCAGCGACCAAAGCTCGAAATCGACCTTCTCCACCCCGGGCCGCCCGATCACGTTCATGCGCAGCCGCGCCGGCAAATTCGGGTAATCCCCGCCCAGCAGATGCGTCGCGCGGTAATAGACATTGTTCATGCCCATGATGGCGGCGGCCGCCCGCGCGGCGCTCAACGCCTCGGCACTCAGCGTCGGCGCGAACTCCCGTGTCACCGCCCCGATCAGCGCCGCGTTGCGCGCCGCGATGGCCGCGGCAATGAAGGTGCCGCCACGCTGCTGCGCGGACAGGGCCGGCTCATGCGCCAGCGTGCCGATATTCAGCCGCAAATCACGCGCGTAATCAGGCAGGCCGGCAACCAACGTCTCTAGCGACATGCAAACACCCTCCGTTCAGGCACCAAAACAACAACCGGGACGCTCCTGAAAAAGCCCGCGCGCGCCGCGTTTTTTCCCCGGCGTCCCGGATATCCGATGCGGCACTGCCCGCGAAGGCGGGCCGCGCCGCTTACGCCGCCGGCCGCAGAAACGCGTCACCCTTCTGCCAGTTGCACGGGCAAAGCTCGTCGCTCTGCAGCGCATCCAGCACCCGCAACACCTCCTGCGGGTTGCGCCCGACGCTATCGAAATTGCACGACACGTATTGAATGACGTTGTTCGGGTCGACCACGAACGTCGCTCGCATCGCCACCCCCTCGTTGCGGTCCAGCACGCCGCACCCCGCCGTCAGCTCGCGCTTGATGTCCGACAGCATCGGTATCGGCAACTCGCGCAAATCCGCGTGCGACAGGCGCCAGTTCATGTGCACGAATTCATTGTCGATCGAAACGCCATAAACCACCGCGTCACGGTCCGCGAATTGCTGCGCCAGCTTGCCGAACGCCACGATCTCGGTCGGACAGATGAACGTGAAATCCTTCGGCCAGAAAAACACGATCTTCCATTTGCCGGCATCCGTCTCGCTGCCGATCTCGGTGAACGCGGTCTTCAAATCCAACCCCGCCTTGCCGCCCTGCACGGCCTTGAGGCTGAAACGGGGAAACTGATCGCCGACTGTGAGCATGGTGCGTCTTTCGTGAAATCCGGTGCCGCGGGCATCGTCCCGCTCGGCGCCGCATGTGGTGCAGCGCAGCAACTTGTTCCAGGTGCGTGTAGGCATACAAACGACCGGCGTCGCGAAAATGCCGCACCCGCCCCCCAATTCGCCGCCAATCGCGTGGGGCAGGGCTGACCCCACGCCGCTTGCCAGCCCCGCCCAGCCGCGACAAGCCAGCCCGCGCGCAAACTTTTCTATTTTGTCATGGTAGGTAGCTTGCACCGCACACTACCTTGCGATAAAGCGCACTGGAGACGGCCAGGACAGGCAATGGCGGGCATGCGGTGATCGGACGAACAACAAAAACAGCGGCGGCGGCCTCGCTCGGCCTCGCCTTGTCGGGCTGCGCGGTCGGGCCGACCTACGTGCCGCCCAAGGCGCCGCCCGGGGCGTTCTACGCGCCAGGCCACCTCCCCGCCCACACCGCAAGCGCCCCCGGCCAGGCCGGCGCGGCCCAACGCCTCATGCTCGGCGCCGATATCAAGGGCGAATGGTGGACCTTGTTTCGATCCCCCGCCCTCGATGCGCTCGTCGCCCGCGCGCTCGCCCACAACCCCAGCCTGCAAGCCGCCCAGGCCACCCTGCTGCAAGCCCGGGAGACCGCGCGCGCCCAGCAAGGCGGCTTCTTCCCCACCATCTCGGCCGCTTTCGGCTATCAGCACCAGCGCTTTTCCTCCGCCGGCTTCGGCGCCACCGGCGGCACCACCACCGGCACCAACGGCACCGGCGGCGGCGCGCTCAACAGCTTCATTCCCACCAGCAACATCTTCGACCTCTGGAACGCCGGCCTGAACGTCTCCTACACCCTCGATGCCTGGGGCGGCGTGCGCCGCGGCGTCGAGCAGGCGGTCGCGCAGGCCGAGTATCAGCGTTTCACCCTCGAGGCCGCCTATCTCACCCTCACCGCCAACGTGGTCGCCGCCGCCATCGCCGAGGCCTCGCTGCGCGCGCAGATCAACGCCACCAACGACGTGATCCGCGCCGAGCAGGACGGCCTCAAAATCGTCGCCGCCCAATTATCCGCGGGTGCCGTCACCCGCTCGGTCTATCTTCAGCAACAGGCGCAGTTATTATCGACCAAGGCAACGCTGCCGCCCCTGCACAAATCCCTCGCTCAGGAACGCACCGTGCTCGCCGCCTATGTCGGCGCCTTCCCCAACCAGCCGATCGGCGCTGATTTCGACCTGGCCGATCTCACCCTGCCGCGCAACCTGCCGGTCTCCCTCCCGTCCCGCCTCGTCGAACAGCGGCCCGACATACGGCAAAGCGCCGCCCAGTTGCACGTCGCCACCGCCGCCCTCGGCATCGCCACCGCCAACATGCTGCCGCAAATCACCCTCTCGGGCAGTTACGGCAGTGATGGTCTGGTCCTCGGCCAATTATTCTCCGGCCCCGCCGCCCTCGCCTATTCGATCGGCGCCGGCCTCACCCAGCCTCTGTTCGAGGGCGGCACCCTGCTGCACCAGAAGCGCGCCGCCGCCGCCGGCCTGCGCGCCGCCGCCGCCAATTACCGCGAAACCGTATTGAACGCCTTCGCCAACGTCGCCGAGGCGTTGCAGGCCCTCGACTATGACGCCAACGCCCTGAACGTCGCCGACGCCGCCGCCCGCGCCGCCCGACAAAGCCTCAGCCTGCAAAAAATCCAATATAATTCCGGCTCGGTCACCTATCTCACCGTCCTCACCGCCGAACAGACCGAACAGACCGCGCTCATCACCCTGGCCCGCGCCCGCGCCGCCCGTTACGCCGACACGGTGGCCTTGTTCCAGGCGCTGGGCGGCGGCTGGTGGCACCGGCACGATGTCGCCACCAGAACCGCCACCTGCTGCCGGTTGATGCCGTGACCACGAAAAAGGGAAATGCCATGAAGCTGGTTCGCCGCCTGCTCATCATGCTGCTGCTGGCCGCTCTGGTGTTCGGCGGCGTCATCGGCTTCGACTGGTATCGCGGCCGCATGATCGCGAAATACCTCAAAGCTTTCTCGAGCCCGAGCGAGAGCGTCTCGACCATGACCGCCGAGCCCACCGACTGGCACGACCAGTTGAGCGCGGTCGGCACCGTCCGCGCCGAACGCGGCGCCGATCTCTCGACCGATGTCGATGGCATCGTCGCCGACATCGACTTCACCTCCGGCCAGGACGTCAAACAGGGCGATGTGCTGCTGCGCCTGCGCACCGAGGACGACACCGCCAGGCTGCATCAACTGCAATCCGCCCTCACTCTCGCGCAAAGCAATTACCAGCGCGACCAGCGCCAATTGGCCGCCCAGGCCGTCGCCCGCGCCACCGTCGATGCCGATCTGTCGGCCCTGCATCAGGCCCAATCCGCCGTCGCGGCCCAGCAGGCGCTCATGGCCAAAAAAACCCTCGTCGCCCCCTTCTCCGGCCGCCTCGGCCTGCGCCTCGTCGATCCCGGCCAGTATCTGGCCGCCGGCACCACCATCGTCACCCTCCAGGCGCTGGACCCGATCTACGTCGATTTTTACGTGCCTCAGCAATATGTCGGCCGCCTGCACGCCCACCAGCCCATCGAATTCTCGGTCGATGCCTATCCCGGCCGCGTCTTCACCGGCACCGTCCAGGCGCTCAACGCCCGCATCGACACCGCAACCCGCACCCTTCAGGTCCGCGGCGTATTCCCCAACCCCGGGCATGACCTGCTGCCGGGCATGTTCGGCCACGTCAGCGTCACCATCGGCGCCCCCACCCGATACATCACGCTGCCGCAGACCGCCCTCTCCTACAACCCGTACGGAGATACCGTCTACGTGGTCGCGCCCAAAACCATCGACGGCAAAAAAGCCCTCGTCGCCACACAGGTTTTCGTCCGCGTCGGCCAGACCCGCGGCGACCAGGTGGCCATTCTCGGCGGCATCGCCGCCGGAGACAGCGTGGTCGTCGCCGGCGCCAACAAACTGCACAATGGCAGCCTCGTCACCATCAACAACGCCATCCTGCCGCTCGACAATCCAAATCCCCACCCGGCCGAGGAATAAGCCCCATGCGCCGCTTCACCGATATCTTCGTCGAGCGCCCGGTGCTCGCCACCGTCATCAGCCTGCTCATCCTCGTCGTCGGCATCCGCGCCGGGCTCTCCCTCCCCGTGCTGGAATATCCGCACACCACCAGCGGCGTCGTGCGCATCACCACCGTCTATTACGGCGCCGACCCGGACGTCATCGCCGGCTTCATCACCCAGCCGCTCGAGGCCGCCATCGCCCAGGCCAACGGCATCGATTACATGACCTCGCAAAGCACCGAGGGCACCAGCGAGATCGACGCCCATCTGCGCCTGAACTACGACCCCGATAAGGCACTCAACGAAATCAACATCAAGATCAACGGCGTCCTCAATCAATTGCCGCGCGGCTCGCAAAACCCGCAAATCCAGCTCTCCAGCGGCTTCAACGTCTCGCCCATCCTGTTCGCCTTCCACAGCAAGGTGCTCTCCGCCACCCAGATCAATGATTACGTGCTGCGCGTGGTCCAACCCCTGCTCCAGGCGGTGCCCGGCGTGCAGCAGGCCTCCATCCTCGGCGAGCACGCCTTCGCGCTCCGCGCCTGGCTCAACCCCACCAAAATGGCCGGCTACGGCCTCACCGCCACCGACGTCACCAACACCCTTGCCAACGATGATTTCGTCAGCGGCCTCGGCAACACCAAAGGCCAGATGATCCAGGTCAACCTGACCGCCTCCACCGACATTCACTCCGTCAAGGAATTCCGCAACCTCATCGTCAAGCACGCCAACGGCGCCATCGTGCGCCTGAAGGACATCGCCACCGTCGAACTCGGCGCCGAAAGCTACGACGAGAAAACCCTGCTCGACGGCGAACCCGGCGTCTTCATCGGCGCCGATCCCGTGCCCAGCGCCAATCTGCTGCGCGTCATCAGCGCCGTCCGCGCCCAACTCCCCGCCATCCGCGCTGCCCTGCCGCGCGGCCTCAACGTCAGCGTCGCCTATGATGCCAGCGACTTCATCCACAGCTCCATCCATGAGGTGCTGCTGACCTTGGCCGAGGCGCTCGGCATCGTCACCCTGGTCGTGTTCCTCTTTCTCGGCTCCTGGCGTTCGGTGTTCATCCCCGTCATCGCCATCCCCCTCTCCCTCGTCGGCACCCTCGCCCTCATCGCCGCCTTCGGCTTTTCCATCAATCTGCTCACCCTGCTCGCCATGGTCCTCGCCATCGGCCTCGTCGTCGATGACGCGATCATCGTCGTCGAAAACGTCAACCGCCACCTCGCCGAGGGTCTCTCGCCCCTCAACGCCGCCCTGCAGGCCGCCCGCGAATTATCCTCCCCCATCCTCGCCATGACCGTGGTGCTGATCGCGGTCTATGTGCCGGTCGGGCTGCAATCCGGCCTCACCGGCGCGCTCTTCACCGAATTCGCCTTCACCCTCGCCGGCGCCGTCACCATCTCCGCCATCATCGCCCTCACCCTCTCGCCCATGCTCGGCTCGCGCATGCTGGTCGCGCACACCGCCGGCACCGGCTGGCAGGACCGTTTCGCCCGCGTCATCGACCGGAATTTCGACCGTTTCCGCCGCCTCTACGAAACGCTCCTCCGCGGCACCCTGCAAACCGTCTCGGTCGTCGTGGTGTTCGCGCTCATCGTCCTGGTCAGCCTCGTCTTCCTCTATCGCGGCAGCAGCAGCGAACTCGCCCCCGCCGAGGACCAGGGCTTCCTCTTCAGCTTCGGCCAGCCCCCGCCCAACGCCTCGCTGCTGCAAAGCGAGCTTTACTCCAAGGCCATCTACGCTGACTTCAAGGCCCAGCCCGAGCAAAGCGGCATCTTCCAATTCATCCAGCCCGGCGAGGTCGATGCCGGCCTCACCCTCAAGCCCTGGGGCCAGCGCAAGCGCGGCGCCGCGCAGATCGCCGCCGTCCTGCAACAAAAACTCTCGCATGACGTCACCGACATGCAGATGCAGATCTTCAGCCCCCCACCCCTGCCCGGTTCCTCCGGCGTGCCCATCAACGTCGTCATCAAAACCACCCGGCCCGTGACCGACCTCTACGCCGTCACCAACCGCCTGCTCGCCGCCGCCCGCAAAACCGGGGATTTCATCTTTCTCGATACCGACCTGAAAATCGACCTGCCGCAAACCCGGATCGTCATCGACCGCGACAAGGCGGCGGCGCTCGGTCTCTCCATGGCCGATATCGGCAACGCCATGGGCAACATGCTCGGCGGCGGCTACGTCAATTATTTCAGCATGGCCGGCCGCTCCTATCAGGTCATCGCCCAGGTGCAGCGCGGCGCCCGCCTCAACCCCGCCCAACTCCTTACGTATACAGTGGCCGACATCAACAACGTGCCGGTGCCGCTCTCCGCCGTCGCCCACATCCAAACCCGAATCATCCCCGAATCCATCAACCGCTTCCAGCAACAGAATTCCGCCACCCTGCAAGGCGCCCCCGCCCCCGGCGTCACCAGCGTCACCGCCGTGCACGCCCTGCAGAAACTCGCCGCCACCATGCTCCCCCCCGGCTACAGCCTCGACTATGCCGGCACCTCCCGCCAGGAAGTCCAGGAAGCCAGCGGCTTCCTCCCCACCTTCGGTTTCGCCCTCATCATCATCTTCCTCTCGCTCGCCGCCCTGTTCGAAAGCTTCCGCGACCCCCTCATCATTCTCGTCTCGGTGCCCATGTCGCTTGCCGGGGCGCTGATATTCATCAACCTGGGCGTGGGTGGCGCCACCCTGAATATCTACACCGAGGTTGGCCTGGTCACGCTCATGGGCCTCATCAGCAAGCACGGCATCCTGATCGTCGAAGTCGCGAACGAGGCCCAGCAGGCCGGCATGTCCCGGCTCGAAGCCATCATCCACGCCGCCAGCGTCCGCCTCCGCCCCATTCTCATGACCACCGCCGCCATGGTGCTCGGCGTCCTGCCCCTCATCTTCGCCAGCGGCGCCGGCGCCGCCAGCCGCTTCAACATGGGCCTCGTCATCGGCACCGGGCTTGCCATCGGCACCCTCTTCACCCTGTTCGTCGTGCCCGGAATCTACCTCCTGCTCGCCGGTGACCATCGGCCCGGCGCCCACATCGACATGGCCGCGCCGCCCGCCATCGACTGACCGTTTCCCGCATCGCCGTCCACCGGCCGCATGGTTCCAACCGCGGCCCCGCTTCCGCGCGCAATAAAGCCCAGCCCGTCCCCCACGCCACCGGCGATGCGCCTCACCATGCGTCGCGGTAATCGAATCATGCACAGAAGTAATCGTCACGCCCGCAACAATCATCATGTCCATGTCTTTTAGTAATACTCGTGCCAAAACCCCGTCTCGCATGACAAACATGTGATCAGGAATCCACAATTACCGGTCATCCCGCCGCGACCGCGATAATCTTACTGGCCTTGGCCCACGCTTCTTGTATGCACGGTATCTCAGGAAACCGTCTCACCCGGGAAATCCGGCCCCTCGGCCGGGTTAACCAGGGGTCAACAACCATCAGGCGCGCACGCCGGAACTCTGTGGAGCATTGAGTTGAGAATGATCGGACGATCGCACCCGCCCAAAGCCTGCCTATTCGCCACCTGCTGCGTCGCGGCACTCACCGTGCCCATGGCCTCGGCGCTCGCGCAGAAGTCCGAAGTCGGCAGCTCCAGCACATCCGCCATTCAGCCGCATGTCGGCGCCAACGCGCCCGAGCAGGTCATCGTCCGTGCCCAGAAACTGCTGGTGCGCGAAAAAAACCCCCCCTCCGCCGTCACCGAACTCGGCACCTCCGCCATCTCGCAAACCGGCGTCGGCGGTTCGGTCGCCACCCTGCTCCGCCAGGCGCCCTCGGTTTACGTCTACCAGCAGGGCATCGGTAACAACGAACCGGTGCTCTCCATTCGCGGTATCCGCGGCCTCGAAACCGCGCAGACCCTCGATGGCGTGCCCATGCAGGATCTGCTGAACGGCGGCACCGGCGCCTATCTGCAATCCAATGTCGGCGGCCGCTTCAACCTCGATCAGATCAGCAACGTCTCCATCTATCCCGGCGTCGCCTACCCCGACCAGAACACCTTCGGCACCATCGGTGGCACCATCGCCTATGGCTCGAAGCGCCCGTCAGACCAGCGCGGGCTCGATGTGTTCGGCTCGGTCGGCTCGTTCGGCACCTATAATGAGGGCTTCACCCTCAACACCGGCCGCCTGAACGGCTGGCTCGGCAGCGGCGACAATGCGCCCAAGGCATTGATCCAGTATTCCAACCTGCAAACCCAGGGCTTCATCGACAACACCCCGGCCCGCTACAACAATGTCTATGGCGCGTTCGACAAGCCCTATGATGACGGATTGTCGGATTTCCAGGCCACCTTCATCTACAACACCGGCAACGGCCTGATCCAGAGCGAGCCGACCCCGCTTCCCTACCTGCAAAAGAACGGGCTCTTCAGCAATTACCCGGCGAGCGAGGTCAACCAGCAACAGACCAACGATTACGCCACAATCATCCTGAAAGACGACACCTATATCAACGACTACATCAATGTCGGCGCCACCGCCTTCTACCTCCACAGCGACACCACGTTCAACGCGTACGGCAACATCAACCTCTACAACCCGGCGACGAACGGCAGATACATCGTCGGCGGTGCCTCGCCATTCGTGCAAACGCCCGCCGGCTTCGGCTACCCCAACGCCTACTGGGGCCCCACCGGCGGCGGCGGCCCGTTCGGCGGCGTGTTCTACCTGCCGGGCGTCTATCCCTATAACCCCGCGCAGTTTATCGGCACCTCGCAGTGCCCGGCCCCGGCCGAGGCCAGCGCCTGCGGCATCACCGCCTCCACCTCGGTCGTCTCCAACGACACCTACGGCTTCCAGCCGCGGGTGACGATTTTCGTGCCGGAAATCTTCGGCATCAACAACACCATCAAATTCGGCGGCCTGATCGCGAAGGAAACCGAGCCGACCGGCCGGGCCTATCTCGGCCCCACCGAACCCGTGCCGCAATCTCCGCAATACCTCTCCGGCATCGGCGGCGGCGGCGGCTTTGGCGGCGTGCAGCGCACCATCTTCCAGGGCTACCTCCAGGACAAAATCGATCTGCTCCACAACACCCTGCACATCACCCCGGGTGTCACGCTGGAAGGCAGCTATTCGAGCCTCGGCAACCCATATGAATTCGTCGATAATTCCCCGCTTTACCCCGGCATCGGCACCACCCTTCCGCCGGCCTACGAATCGTTCAAGGAAACCAAGTGGGACCGTGAGTGGCTGCCCTTCGCCAACGTCTCCTATGATTTCGACCGGATCATGCCGGCCCTGAAGGGCCTTAGCGTCTACGGCAGCTACGGCGAATCCGCCCTGTTCGCGCCGGTGACGGATTTCACCGCCAACACCAGCGGCAGCGCCCCCTACGCCTCGATCGTCCATCTCTATGAGGGCGGCGTCAAATACAACACGCCCAAACTCTATCTCTCGCTCGATTATTTCTATCAGAAGGTCGATCGCGATTTCGGCTTCTTCCAGGGCCAGGCCGGCCCGGTCCTCGGCGAGAATTTCTACTCCAATAACGGCCAGCGCGAATTCAAGGGCGTCGAGATGGCCGTGCAATACCAGGTCACCCCGAGCATCCAGCTCTTCGGCAACGCCTCGCACACCATCGCCAAATATCTGAACAGTTACCTCGCCTCCACCACCGTGTTCGAGGATCAGTTCGGCCTCGCCCAGTCGGGCGCCCCCATCACCGGCGTGCCGGACTGGATCGCGAATTTCGGCGTGCAATACGACAAGCACGACATGTTCCGCGAGAACGACGATCTGAGCGTCCGCTTCTCCGGCCAATATACCGGCCACCAATACACCACCTACGATATCTCCGGTTTCGAAACCAATATCGGCAACAACATCGCGGGCGTGCCGGCCAATGTTTACGGCACCAATGGCAAACCGCTCTATCCGGCGGGCTACATCCCCTACCTCTATAAGGCGGGTGCAACCACCTACGATCCCAACGGCGGCATCAGCCCGTTCGCCATCTTCAATGTCGATGCCAGCTACGTCATGCCCACCCCGAACGCGCCGTTCCTCCAGAACGTCAAGTTCGATCTCAACATCCAGAACCTCTTCAACCACTTCTACTACCAGTATTTCTACAAGCAGGTCTCGCCCACCAATTGCGGCAATTTCACCTCGGGTCCGTTCAAGGGCCTGCCGGTGAGCAACTATTCCTGCGGCGGCCAGTTCCCCGACGCACTTCCCGGCGAACCCTTCGCGGTCACCTTCACGGTCAGCGCCCACTTCTAACCCGGCTGATCGCACCCAGGGGGAAGCGGCGGGGCACCCACCCGCCCCGCCGTTTCCGCCGAAACGCTGTATCATAACCAGGAGGCAAGTATCGGATAACACAGTTCAATCGGAAGTCGTCTCACCCTGATCTCCCGGCCGGAATCCCCGCCGCAACCAGGGTAACGGACTGACCCACAGGGCCGTTCTCGTGACCGTGCCCTAAAATCCACACTCGCAGATGCATCATGCGCAGATCAGACAAACGATCTGGCCATGCGCGTCCGTCTGTTTCAGTTTCGCGACCGGTCAACGCCGGCGCGTTCGGTGCCGTTCGCCGTTCAGGAATGGTCATCGGCCGACAGGTCGGCATGAAACGGGGGTTTAAGTGAGGTCAGACGTGCGATCACATCGGTTAACCATACAGCTTCTCGCAACATGCTGCGTTGCGGCACTCACCGTGCCGCTGGCGCCGGCCATGGCGCAAAAGGCCACCGGCAGCTCCAGTTCCTCCTCCATTCAGCCGCATGTCAGCGCCAACGCCCCGGAACAGGTCATCGTCCGCGCGCAAAAGCTGCTCGTCCGTGAAAAGAACTCGCCCTCCGCGGTGACCGAGCTTGGCACCGCCGCCATCGCCCAAACCGGCGTCGGCGGTTCGGTCGCCACCCTGCTCCGCCAGGCCCCGTCCATTTACGTCTATCAGCAGGGCATCGGTAACAACGAGCCGGTTCTCTCCGTCCGCGGCACCCGCGGCCTCGAAACCGCCCAGACCCTCGACGGCGTCCCCATGCAGGACCTGCTCGATGGCGGCACCGGCGCCTATCTGCAGAACAACGTCGGCGGCTACTTCAACCTCGACCAGATCAGCAACGTCTCCATCTATCCGGGCGTCGCTTATCCTGACCAGAACACCTTCGGCACCATCGGCGGCACCATCGTCTACGGCTCCAAGCGCCCCAGCAACGATGCCGGGCTCGACGTGTTCGGTTCGGTCGGCTCCTTCGGCACCTATAACGAAGGCTTCACCCTCAACACCGGCCGCATGAATGGCTGGCTCGGCACCGGTGACAATGCCCCCAAGGCATTGATCCAGTATTCAAACCTCTCCACCCAGGGCTTCATCGACAACACCAGCGCCCATTACAACAACGTCTATGGCGCGTTCGACAAGCCGTATGACGATGGTCTGTCAGACTTCCAGGCCACCATCATCTACAACACCGGCGCCGGCTACATCCAGTCGGAGCCCACCCCGGTGCCGTATCTGCAAAAGAACGGCCTGTTCAGCAATTACCCGACCAGCCAGGTCAATCAGTACCAGAACAACGACTATTTCACCGCCATCCTGAAGGACGATACCTACATCAGTGACTACCTGAACGTCGGTCTGACCGCCTTCTACCGCTACAGTGACTCCTCGCTCGAGGGCTATGGCAACGTCTTCGCCATCCAGCCGGCCGGTCAACCGGGCTCTTCCACCGTCGGTGGCGCCAACCCCTTCGTGCAGAACCCGGCCGGCTTCGGCGAGCAGGGACTGTACGTGCCGGGCCCCGGTGGCTTCTTCTATGATGCCGGTCCGCAAACCTATAACCCGCAAACCGCCTTCCCGGTCGGCTCTGCTGGCTGCCCGGTGGCAGCCGCGGCGGCATGGACAGCGGCCGGCCTCACCAACCCCTGCGGCACCAACGCCCAGCTTGGCATCTCGCACAACGACACCTACGGCATCCAGCCGCGGGCGACCATCTTCCTGCCGGAAATCTATGGCATCAATAACACCATCAAGGTCGGTGGCCTGATCGCCAAGGAAACCGCGACCTCGCCGGGAACCTACCTCTGGGGCACGGCGCAGGTCCCGCAAACCCCGGCCAACCAGGTTGGTGGCTTCTCGGGTGGTTCGATGCGCGCCATCTTCCAGCTTTACGCGCAGGATAAAATCGACCTCCTCCAGAACACCCTGCACCTGACGCCGGGCATCACCTGGGAAGGCTCCTACTCCGAAACCCAGGGCGCCAACGTCTTC
>DAIDIQ010000281.1 GCA_027459285.1 Acetobacteraceae bacterium | reverse complement strand
ATCGCCATATCGGCATCGCGTACCATTTTGTCGATCTGGACCGACGAGCGATTCGCGGTTCCGTTCTGTGGACCGACGGAGCCGGTTCCGGTTTGTTGGCACGATGCGGCCGATGCCGGCCAATGACGCGATGTAGTCACGAAACGCCCGATCGGCCAGGGTGAACGTGCTTTGTATGAAGTCCGGCACCGGCCCGCGGGCTTTGTTTTTAAGTCCGGCACCGGCCCGCACCCCCGCCCGGCCACCCATGGCAGTGTACGCTCGTGGGTGGCCGGGTGGGGGTGCGGGCCGCTGCCGGACTTCCTTTAAGTATTTCGGGCCGGTGCCGGGCTTCAAACCGAGACACGCCGCGGAAAAACCGTGCCAAAGCCGCGCCGGCGAGCAAAAAAGGGGGGTGAAGCCGCGCTTCACCCCCCCCCACGCCGTGTCGTTGCGCGGATTTTGCCTGGTGGGTCAGACCAGGCGTTCGCCGTGCAGGACGATATCGAGCCCCTCCACCTCCTGCTCCTCGGAGACGCGCAGGCCCATGACGGCGTCGATGATTTTCAGCAGCACAAAGGACATGGCGCCGCTGTAGACCAGGGTGGAGCAGACCGCGATGCCCTGGATGATGAATTGGTGCAGGCTGCCCGAGGTGCCCGCCGGCGAGCCGGCGGTGGCGGAAAGCGGCCCGTAGGCGAAGACACCGGTGAGCAAGGCGCCGATGATGCCGCCGATGCCGTGCACGCCGAAGCAATCGAGGCTGTCGTCGTAGCCGATCATGTTCTTCAGGTAGGTGGCTGACCAGAAGCAGCCGGCACCGGCGGCGATGCCGATGATGATGGACGCGCCCGGCAGCACGAAGCCGCTGGCCGGGGTGATGGCGACCAGACCCGCCACCGCGCCCGAGCAGATGCCGACCAGGGTGGGTTTGCCCCTGGCCGCCCATTCCGCGAACATCCAGGCCAGGGCGGCGGCGGCGGTGGCGATTTGCGTGACGGCCATGGCCATGCCGGCGCGGCCGTTGGAGCCGACGGCGGAGCCGGCATTGAAGCCGAACCAGCCGACCCAGAGCAGGGAGGCGCCGATCATGACATAGGCGGTGTTGTAGGGGTGCATGTCGTCACGCCCGAGGCCGACACGCTTGCCGAGCACGAGCGCGCACATGAGGCCGGCGATGCCGGCATTGATGTGCACGACGGTGCCGCCGGCGAAGTCGAGCGCGCCGAGGGTGGCAACCCAGCCGGAGGCCGACCACACCCAATGCGCGACGGGGCTGTAGACGAGCAGCGACCAGAGCACCATGAAGACGCACATGGCCGAGAATTTCATGCGGTCGGCGAAGGCGCCGGCGATGAGTGCCGGGGTGATGATGGCGAAGGTCATCTGGAACATCATGTAGACGCTCTCGGGGATGGTCATGGCCGCGGCGTTGGGCGAGCCGGCGCCGAACATGAAGCCGGTGTCGGCGCCGAGCTTGATATTCTTTTCCATGCCGAACAGCATGAAGCGCGAGAGATCGCCGATATAGGGCATGCTGGCGCCGTGGCCGGCGGTGAAGGCCAGGCTATAACCCGCCACCACCCAGACGATGGTGACGAGGCAGCAGATGGCGAAGGATTGCATCAGGGTGGCGAGCACGTTTTTTTTGCGGACCATGCCGGCATAGAACAGGCCGAGCCCGGGCACGGTCATCAGCAGAACGAGTGCCGTGCTGGTGAGCATCCAGGCGGTATCGCCGGTGTCGAGCGGCAGGGGCTTGGCATCGGCCGCGAAGGCTGCCGCCGGCAGGCCGAACAGCGCCAGGGTTCCGGCGCCGAGCAACAGGCGCGGTAGGAGGCTTTTCTGCGTCATCCTGTCATCCTTCAAAATTCTTAGCGCGAGGGGCTTTCCCATTGTTTCACAGTGCCTCGGCGTTCATCTCGCCGGTCCGGATCCGGACCGCGCGCTCGACCGGCAGCACGAAGATCTTGCCGTCACCGATCTTGCCGGTGTTGGCGGCCTTGATGATGGCCTCGACCACCTGGTCGGCCATCTCGGTCGGCACCACCACCTCGATTTTCACCTTGGGCAGGAAATTCACGTGATACTCGGCGCCACGGTAGATTTCGGTCTGGCCTTTCTGGCGGCCGAAGCCCTTTACCTCCGATACGGTCAGGCCCTGCACGCCAAGGGGCGTGAGGGCGTCCCGCACATCATCCAGCTTGAATGGTTTGATAACGGCCAAAATCAGCTTCATTCGGTCATCTCCGGAACTCCTGACGACCACCAACCATTCAAGAAGCGTGCCACGAACCGGGCGGGTGGGACGGCAAGGGGCGCCCCGCCGGCCCGTGCCTGGGACGGGGGGCTGGCGACCGGCAAAGCGCCAGTTGCGCGGCGCGTTGCCTAAAAGCTGGGCAGGCGCGGTTCGGGAGGCTTCGCAGGATCGGGCGGGCGCACCATATGCTTGCGCGAGCATGCCAAACGCAGGATGACGCCGCGAATGAGCGCTGTGCCTGACCAGGTCGATGTGTGTGTGGTGGGCGCGGGGCCGGTGGGCGGCACGCTGGCGTGCCTCGCGGCGCGGGCCGGGCTGCGGGTGGCGATCATCGACCGCGCGCCGCTGCCGCCGATGGAGCGGCCGGAATTCGACGGCCGGGCCTATGCGATTGCCGCCGGGTCGAAGGCGCTGCTGGAACAGGCCGGCTTATGGGACGCCCTGCCGCTGCCGGCCGGCGAGATCACCGATATTCGCGTCACCGACGGCAGGCCGGGCCGGCCGGCATCACCCTTGTCGCTGCGCTTCGCGCTGGCCGAGTTGCCCGAGGCGGCGCCCGGGTCGGCGTTCGGGTGGATGGTCGAGGCGCGGTCGCTGCGGCGGGCCATCAACCGGATGCTGCATGAGACGCCGGGCATCGCAGTGCTGGCGCCGGCCGATGCGACGATCGAGCGGACGGCGGAGCAGGCGCGCATCCGGGTGCGGGACGGCGCCAGCGTCACGGCGCGCCTGGTGGTGGCGGCGGATGGGCGGGACAGCGCGCTGCGCCGCGCCGCGGGCATTCCGGTTACGCGGTTCACCTATGACCAGACCGCGATCGTGGCGGCGATCACGCATGAGCGGCCGCATGGCGGGGTGGCGCGCGAGCATTTTTTGCCGTCGGGCCCGTTCGCGCAATTGCCGATGGCCGATGACGAGGAAGGACGACCGATTTCGGCGATCGTGTGGAGCGACCATTATCGGGCGGCGCCGCGCTTTCTGGCGCTGGATGACGCGGCATTCGGCCGCGAGATTGCGCGGCGGCTGGACGGGTCGCTGGGGGCGGTGCGCCCGGTCGGGCGGCGCTGGTCGTATCGGTTGAGCGCGCTTTATGCGCATCGCTATCAGGCATGCCGGCTGGCGCTGGTGGGCGATGCGGCACATGGCATTCATCCGATTGCCGGCCAGGGGCTGAATCTGGGCTTTCGGGATCTGGGTGTGTTGGCGCCGCTGCTGGCGGCGGCGCGGGCCTCAGGGGGGGATATTGGCGGGGCGGCCCTGCTGGCGGCATATCAGCGGGGCCGGCGGGCGGATAATCTGGCCATGCTGGCCATGACCGATGGGCTTGACCGGCTGTTCCGGGCGCGCAACCCGGCCATCAGGCTGGCGCGCGATATCGGTATTGCCGCGGTCGACCGCCTGCCCCCGGTCAAGCGATTTTTCATGCGCCAGGCAATGGGCGTATAAAACACCAGGTCTTTTCAGCCGCGGGAGGTTTTCATGCGCGTGATACCGGTTTCGGCGTTGGCTTTGCTGGCGGGGGTTGCGACGGCGTGGGCGCAGCCATCGCCGCCGCTTGCGCCCTATGTGCCGCCGCCATCGGCCTCGCCGTTGGCGCCGCCGCCGACCACGGCACCGGCGGCACCGGAAAATCTGGGCGAGGTGCGGCTGAAATCGGACAAGGCCGCGAATATCTCGGCGGCCGACACGCGCTCGATCATCGCCCCGCAACTGCCCGCGCCCCAGGTCTCGGAGGAGACGCCCAAGGCGTATCTGATGGCCGCGCAATCCGCGCTGGCCTCGGGCCAGACCGGGGCCGCGCAGGCGGCGCTGGAGAACGCCGAGACCCTGGTGCTGACCCGCAGCGTGCCCCACGGCGCCGGCGGCGACCCGAGCCACAGCCCGGTGGTGGAGGCCATCAGTTCGGCGCGTCAGGCCCTGTCGGTTGGCAGCACGGACGATGCCAAGGCCGATATCGCGACCGCGCTGGCCAAGTTGCAATAAGGACCGATCATGGACGCTCGCACGGACGCCCCCCCGCCGATTTCGCCCGATGCCAGCGGGGCGCGGCGCAAGCTGAAGGTTCTGCTGGCCGGGCCGCGCGGCTTTTGCGCGGGCGTGGATCGCGCGATCCGCATCGTCGAGGAGGCGCTGCGGCGGTACGGCGCGCCGGTCTATGTGCGGCACGAGATCGTGCATAACCGCTATGTGGTCGAGCAACTGGAGCGGCAGGGGGCGATTTTCGTCGATGAGCTGTCCGAAGTGCCGCCGGGCGCGCAGGTGGTGTTCTCGGCGCATGGGGTGGCCAAATCGGTCAGCGAGGATGCGGTGCACCGGCGGCTGACGACACTGGACGCGACCTGCCCGCTGGTCAGCAAGGTGCATCGGGAGGCGGAGCGGCATTTCGCGGCCGGGCGGCATATTTTGATGATCGGCCATGCCGGCCACCCCGAGGTGGAAGGCACCATGGGCCAGTTGCCGCCGGGTGAGATGACGCTGATCGAGGACGAGGCGGATGTGGCAAGCTTCACGCCGCCGCCCGGGGCGCGGCTTGCGTTCATTACCCAGACCACGCTGTCGGTTGATGATACGGCGGCGCTGGTGGCGGCGCTGCGGGCGCGCTTTCCGGCGATCGAGGGGCCGCGCAGCGAGGATATATGCTATGCCACTACCAACCGGCAGGCGGCGGTGAAGGCGATTGCGACCGATTCCGACCTGGTGCTGGTGATCGGCAGCCCGAACAGCAGCAACAGCCAGCGTTTGCGCGAGGTGGCTGAACGGTCTGGCGCGCCGCGCGCCATTTTGTTGCCGCGGGCCGAGACGCTGGACTGGTCGGTGCTGGACGGGGTGGCGACGGTGGGTGTGACGGCCGGCGCGTCGGCGCCGGAATTGCTGGTGGATGAATTACTGACCCTTTTGTCGTCACGCTACGCGCTCGAGGTGGAGGAGCGGCAGGTGACGCAGGAGGATGTGGTGTTCCGCCTGCCGGCGGCGCTGACGCCGTAACGGGCGCGGCCGCCCGATGGCGGTCTACACCGAGGTCTCGGACGAGGCGTTGGAGGCTTTTCTGGCCGAGTACGCGATTGGCGACCTGATCGCCTTTCGCGGCATCGCGGAGGGGGTGGAGAACAGCAATTTCTCGCTGCGCACCACCGGGGGCGATTATATTCTGACGCTCTATGAAAAACGCGTCGATCCGGCTGATTTGCCGTGGTTTCTGGGGCTGATGCGGCATCTGGCGGCGCGGCGGGTCAGTTGCCCGCAGCCGGTGGCCGGGCGCGATGGCGAAAGCCTGCGCGCGCTGTGCGGGCGCAAGGCGGCGATCACCACCTTTTTGCCGGGTGTCTGGCCGCGGCGGGTGCAGGCGGCGCATTGCGAGCGGCTTGGCACGAGCCTGGCCGCGCTGCACCGCGCCGGCGCCGATTTCGCGCCGATCAGGGCCAATGGGCTGGGACCCGCGGCATGGCCCGGGCTGCTTGCGCGCATAAGCCCGGCGGCGGACCAACTGCACCCCGGGATGCTGGCCGAAACGGCGCTGGCGGTGCGGGCCTGCCTGGATGGTTGGCCGGACGCGCTGCCGCGCGGGCAGATTCACGCCGATCTGTTCCCGGACAATGTATTTTTCCTCGGCGGCGAGATTTCCGGGCTGATCGATTTCTATTTCGCCTGCACCGATTTCCTGGCCTATGATCTGGCGGTGTGTCTGAACGCCTGGTGTTTTGAAACCGACATGTCGCTGAACGTCACCAAATCACGCGCCCTGCTGCGCGCCTACGACCGCGCCCGGCCGCTCGACCCCGGTGAATGGGCGGCGTTGCCGTTGCTGTGCCAGGGGGCGGCGCTGCGGTTTTTGCTGACGCGGCTGTTCGACTGGCAGAACACGCCGCCAGGCGCGCTGGTGACGCCGAAGAACCCGCTGGCGTATCTGCATCGGCTGCGCTTTCACCGCGCGGCGACGACGGCATCAGCCTATGGGGTCTGACCCCGGGCCGGTCAGTGTCGAGATCTGGACCGATGGCGGCTGCAAGCCGAACCCGGGCCCCGGCGGCTGGGCGGCCATTTTGCGGTTTGGCCGGCATGAGCGGGAAATTTCCGGCGCCGAGCCCGCCACCACCAATAACCGGATGGAACTGACCGCGGCCGCCGCCGCGCTGGAGGCGCTGACCCGGCCATGCACGGTTGCCCTGCACACCGACAGCGAATACGTGAAAAACGGCATTACCCGCTGGCAGACCGGCTGGGTGCGGCGCAACTGGCGCAACGCCAATGGCGACCCGGTGGCGAACATGGATTTGTGGCGCCGGCTGTTGGACGCGGCGGCGCCGCACAGCATCGACTGGCGTTGGGTGCGTGGCCATGCCGGCGACGTGATGAACGAGCGCGCCGACCAACTGGCTACCGCGGCGCGGATGCGGGCGGAAGCGGCCACCCCCGCCAAGGCCGGCGGCTGAGCGATGAACGCAGGAAAAAGCGTCATGATGCGGTCTATGGCTTTTTTCGTGGCATTGGCCTGGCTCCTCGCACTGCCTGCCGCGCCCGCCGCGGCCAAGGGACCGATTCACGGGCTCGTCAGCATGGGCGATCTGAGGTTCGACCTCAATCAGCAGCGCCAACCGCAAAACCGCCTTTCCGAGGTCAACACCCATCCCGGGCTCTATGCCGGCGCGGTCATCGCCGCCACCTGGGACCGGCTGGAACCCAGCCCCGGTCATTTCGATTTCAGCCAGATCGATCTCGGCCTCGCCAATGTTCGCGCCTACAACGCGGCCCACCCAAAAACTCCCATCGTCGCCAAGCTCCGCATTTTCGCCGGCGTGCATAGCCCGAACTGGGTGAAAAAACTCGATGGCGGGCCGGTCATCTTGCGCAAATTCCAGAAATCGGCACCTTTCCCCCATTTCTGGTCCGCCCCCTACCGCGCGGCCTGGCGCAGCCTGCAACAGGCGCTTGCCGCCCGCTACGATGATAACCCCCTGGTCGCCGAGGTCGCGGTCTCCTCCTGCTCCTCCATCACGGCCGAGCCCTTCATCGTGCCGCTGACCCCGCTCAACCGCCCGACCCTGGTCGCCGCCGGTTACACCGACCAGGCGATGCAAGCCTGTCTGCTCGGCGCGATCGACGATTACGCGCCCTGGCACCACACCGCGATCGACTACACCGTCAACCCGATGCGCGTTTTGCGGCTCGGCAGCCGACGCCTCGATTTCACCGTGACCCTGCAGGTCATGCAGCGCTTCCGCGCCCGCTATGGTGCGCGCGCGGTGCTCGGCAATCACGGCCTGCAGCCGGACCCCGCCCCCCGGGCCATCCCGGTGCTTGAAGCGTTAAAACGCCTTGGCCCGCCGATCGAATTCCAGACCGTCCGCCCGCACGAAGACTGGGACAAGGCCGTGGCCGCCGGTCTGTCAATTGGCATGACGGAATTGGAGATCTGGAACACGCGGTCCGATGGCGGTTTTGCGAATGTTTCCGCAGCCCAACTGCGCGCGTGGCAAAAACAATTGGAACACTGATCCCATGACCGAGACCTTGCCGCCAGACGATGAAGCCCTGGCTATTGCCGCCCGTGTGCTGGACGCCGCTCGCCTCGGAGATGGCGCGCTGGTGTCTGATTGCCTGGCACGCGGCCTGCCGCCGGATCTTGCCAACGACAAGGGCGATACCTTGCTGATGCTGGCCGCCTATCATGGCCACGCGGGCTTGGTGGGCCTGCTGGCACGCCATGGCGCCAACCCCGCCCTGGCCAATGACCGCGGACAGACACCTTTGGCCGGCGCCGCTTTCAAAGGCCACGCCGACGTCGTGGCCGCCCTGCTCGACGCCGGCGCCCCCGTG
>DAIDIQ010000273.1 GCA_027459285.1 Acetobacteraceae bacterium | reverse complement strand
TGATACGGTCGAGGCGTTGGCGGAACTGTTTCGTGGCCTGCAGCGGCTGCGTGTGAAGCCCTATTACCTGCATCAGCTTGACGCGGCACCGGGCACCGCGCGCTTTCATGTGCCGATCGCGGAAGGGCAGGCCCTGCTGCGCGCGCTGCGTGGGCAGATGAGTGGCCTGGCCATGCCGCGCTATGTTTTCGATACGCCGCGCGGCAAGGTGACGATCGCGCTGTAGCGCTGACCAGCGCGTCAGCCACGAGGGTCGGGCGGCGAGGCCTTCGTCGTTACTATGTCCGTATTCGGACCTTGTTTTGGGTATCTTACCCGCATTTCTTGCAGACCAGCCATTTGATGCCTCATTTAATGTCAGCATCGCTGACGCATCAGCGTTTTTCCGCTCGCGCCCCCCTATCCCTGTCCCTTAAACCGCACGTGCGGCATGAAATTGCGCCGGACCGTCAATCCGCGCGCCAAACCATGCCGCGCGCCCCCGCTGGGCGCAGTTTCGTGTCTGCTGGGGGTAATCATGGCTGAACGCATGCTGCAATTCGTACGCCTTGCGCAACAAAACCCCGATAAGCGGCCAGCCACCCAACGCGCGACCGATTTCGCCGAGATCTATGCCCGCTTCACCCCACCCGCCGCCGCCACCCAGGCCAGCCGGTGCAGCCAGTGCGGCGTGCCCTTCTGTTCCATCCATTGCCCGCTCGGCAACAACATCCCCGACTGGCTGAAGCTGACCGCCGAGGGCCGCCTGCGCGAAGCCTACGAGGTCAGCAGCGCCACCAATAATTTCCCCGAGATCTGCGGCCGCATCTGCCCGCAGGACCGGCTGTGCGAAGGCAATTGCGTGATCGAGCGTGACTTCAATGCCGTCACCATCGGCGCGGTCGAGCGTTTCCTCACCGATACCGCCTTCGCCGAGGGCTGGGTGCGCCCGATCAGCCCGGCCCGCCCGCGCCCCCAATCGGTCGGCATCATCGGCGCCGGCCCGGCCGGCCTCGCCGCCGCCGACCAGCTTCGCCGCCACGGCTATCAGGTGCACGTCTATGACCGGCACGACCGGGTGGGCGGCTTGCTGATCTACGGCATTCCCGGCTTCAAGCTGGAAAAGCCCATCGTCCAGCGCCGCCACGCCCTGCTCGCCGCGGCAGGCATCATCTTTCACCTCGAAACCGAAATCGGCCCCTCGCTCCCCTTCGCGGCATTGCGCGCCCGCCACGATGCGGTGCTGATCGCAACCGGGGTTTATCAGGCCCGCGCGCTCGAGGCGCCAGGCCACGATCTGGCCGGCATCGTGCCCGCGCTCACCTATCTCACCGCGTCCAACCGCGTCGGCCTCGGCGATCATGTCGCGGCCTTCGCCGATGGCAGCCTCGATGCGCGTGGCCGTGATGTCGTCGTCATCGGCGGTGGCGATACCGCGATGGATTGCGTGCGCACCGCCATCCGCCAGGGCGCCGCCTCGGTGACGTGCCTCTATCGGCGAGACCGCGCCAACATGCCAGGCTCGCTGCGCGAGGTGGCCCACGCCGAGGAAGAGGGGGTCCGCTTCCTGTGGCTTTCCGCGCCCGAGGCATTTCTCGGCACCGGGCGCGTCTCGGCGGTGCGGGCACGGCGGATGCGGCTCGGCCTGCCCGATTCCTCCGGCCGCCGCGCGGTCGAGCCGATCGCCGGCAGCGATGTCACCCTCCCGGCCGATCTCGTCATCAAGGCGCTCGGCTTCGACCCCGAGGATCTGCCCGCCGCCTTCGATGAACCGGCGCTCACGCGCAATAAATGGGGCACGCTCGCCATCGACCCGCGCCAGTTCACCACCAGCCTGCCTGGCGTTTTCGCCGCCGGTGATATCGTGCGCGGCGCGAGCCTGGTGGTCTGGGCGATACGCGATGGCCGCGATGCCGCCGCCGCCATCCACCGCCACCTGGCCGCGACCAGCGCCGCCACCGCCATCGCCGCGGCCTGACCCCCATGTCCGTCCGCGAACCCGCCCCCGAGACAGCTCACGAATCAGCCCGGTCGTTTCTTGCCGGCTGGCGGAATAATGCCCGGCGTCTCCGCCACACCTGGTCGCCCACGCAGGAGCATGATGCCTGCGGCGTCGGGCTCATCGCCGCGACCGACGGCAAGCCCCGCCGCCAGGTGGTCGAGGCCGGCATCGCCGCGCTGCGCGCGGTCTGGCATCGCGGTGCCGTGGACGCGGATGGCAAAACCGGCGATGGCGCCGGCATTCACGTCGAAATTCCGCAGGATTTCTTCGCCGAGGCAATCTCGCGCAGCGGCCTTACCCCCAAGGCCGGGCCCATCGGCGTCGGTCAGGTATTCCTGCCGAAATCCGACCTCGCGGCCCAGGAACGCTGCCGGGAAATCGTCGAAAGCGTCATCATCGAATTCGGCCATGCCATCTATGGCTGGCGCCAGGTGCCGATCAACGCCGCGGTGATCGGCGAAAAAGCCAACGCCACCCGGCCGGAAATCGAACAGATCCTGGTCGCCAACACCACCGGTGCGTCGGACGAGGCATTCGAGCGCGACCTCTATGTCATTCGCCGCCGCATCGAACACGCGGCCCTCGCCGCCCAGGTGCCCGACCTCTATTTCTGCTCACTCTCGGCCCGCTCGATCATCTACAAGGGCATGTTCCTCGCCGAAAGCCTGACCGATTTCTA
>DAIDIQ010000270.1 GCA_027459285.1 Acetobacteraceae bacterium | reverse complement strand
TTGCCGCCGGTTTTGAGGCCGAACAGGGTGCCGCGGTCGTGGAGGAGGTTGAATTCGACGTAGCGGCCGCGGCGGCGGAGTTGGTGGTCTCGGTCGGCTTCGGTCCAGGGGGTGGTCAGGCGGCGTTGGACGATGCCCGGGTAGGCGGTCAGGAATGCGTCACCGACGTCGCGGGTGAAGGCGAAATCGGCCTCGGCGTCGCCGGTGTCGAGCCAGTCATAGAAGATGCCGCCCAGGCCGCGTGGTTCATCGCGGTGGGGCAGGAAGAAGTAGCGGTCGCACCATGCCTTGAACGTCTCGTAGTAGGTGGGGTCGTGCCGGTCGCAGGCGGCCTGGAAGGCGGCGTGGAAGGTGGCGGCGTCCTCGGCCGCGGCGGCGGAAGCCGGGAACATGGGGGTGATGTCACCGCCGCCGCCGAACCAGCCCTTGGTGGTGACCAGCATGCGGGTGTTGAAATGGGCGGCGGGCACGTGCGGGTTTTGCGGGTGGGCGACGAGGCTGATGCCGCTGGCCCAGAAGCGGGGGTCCTGGTCGGCGCCGGGGATGGAGGCGCGGAATTCGGGGCTGAAGGTGCCGGAGACGGTGGAGACGTTGACGCCGACTTTCTCGAACACGCGGCCGCGCATGACGCTGATGACGCCGCCGCCGCCGTGGCTGCCATCCTCGGTCGGGCGGGACCATGCCGAGCGGGTGAAGCTGCCGGCGGGCCGGGAATCGAGCGGGTTGGGCAGGCGCTCGATGGCCTCGAAGGCGGCGCAGATCCGGTCGCGCAGGGATTCGAACCAGGCGCGGGCGGCGCCTTGCAGGGCGGCGTGGGCGGGGTGGGTTTCCAGCATGGCGTGTTCGGGCCCCTTTTGGCGTGCGGCGCGGGTTGGTGTGTGGCGCGGGCACTGCACCCGGTTTGCGAATGCCGGGCAAGCCCGCCCCTGTCTAAAACTTTGGTCTGTGACAGTTGCAGGCCTGGAAACCGGCACTTATTAGAGCGCAAACGACCGACGACCGCATGGTGGGTCGCGGCGTTCTGCGCGCGAGGGTATTATGGCCGACACATTAGCGATGGGAGATCATGGGTCAGCGGGGCATGGTCCCAAGGACAAAAGCAAGCGTGATTTTCTGGTGATGTTGCCGGTGGCGGGGGCTGTGATCGGGGCGGGAGCGATTGCCTGGCCGCTGATCGACAGCATGAATCCGTCGGGCGATGTGCTGGCGCTGGCGTCGACCGAGGTTGACCTGACACCGATCGCCGAAGGGTCCGGGATCACGGTGGTTTGGCGGGGCAAGCCGATTTTCGTCCGCTATCGGACGCCCAAGGAGATCAAGGAAGCGGAGGATGTGAAGCTGTCGCAGCTGATCGAGCCGCAGCCGGATTCCGCGCGGGTGAAGCCGGGGCATGCGCAATGGATCGTGCTGATTGGGATTTGCACGCATCTGGGCTGCATTCCGCTTGGCAATAAGCCGACCGATCCGCGGGGCGAGTGGGGCGGGTGGTATTGCCCATGCCATGGCAGCCAATATGACACGTCGGGGCGTGTGCGGCATGGGCCTGCACCGTTGAATTTGTGGATTCCGCCCTATCAATTCCTGAATAATTCACGAATCAAGATCGGCTGAGCACAGGAGCAACGAGAATGGCCGCTGGCCTGTTCAAGAGCGAGTTGAAAAACCCGGTACTGCGATGGGTGGATACCCGCCTGCCGGTGATCACGTTGATGCAGAAGGAATATGGCACTTTTCCGACGCCGCGAAATTTCAACTATTTCTGGAATTTCGGCGCGTTGGCGACCGTGACCCTGCTGATCATGATCGCGACCGGGGTTTTCCTGGCGATGCACTATACGCCGAATTCGACGATGGCGTTCGCCTCGGTGCAGCACATCATGCGCGATGTGAACTATGGCTGGCTGATCCGGTATGTGCATATGAACGGCGCCTCGATGTTCTTTATCGTGGTGTATATTCATATTTATCGTGGCCTGTATTACGGGTCATACAAATTTCCGCGCGAGTTGCTGTGGATGTTGGGCGTCGTCATTCTGCTGTTGATGATGGCGACGGCGTTCATGGGCTATGTGTTGCCCTGGGGGCAGATGTCGTTCTGGGGCGCGACCGTCATCACGAACCTGTTCAGTGCCATTCCGGTGGTGGGGACGACGATCGTGCAATGGCTGTGGGGTGGGTTCTCGGTCGGCAACCCGACGCTGAACCGGTTTTTCAGCCTGCACTATCTGCTGCCGTTCGTGATTGTCGGCGTGGTGTTTCTGCATGTGGTGGCGCTGCACATCACGGGGTCGAACAACCCGCTCGGGATCGATGTGAAGGGTCCGCAGGACACGCTGCCGTTCCATCCGTATTACACGGTGAAGGACAGCGTGGGGCTGTGTGTGTTTCTGGCGATCTGGGCGGCGTTCGTGTTTTTCATGCCGAACCTGCTGGGCGACGTCATCAATAACATTCCGGCCAACCCGCTGCACACGCCGGCGGACGTGGTGCCGGAATGGTATTTCCTGCCGTTCTACGCGATTTTGCGCTCGGTGCCGAACAAGTTCATGGGCGTGATGCTGATGTTCGCCTCGATCGGGGTGCTGTTCGTGCTGCCGTGGCTGGATACATCGCCGGTGCGCAGCTGCCGGTTCCGGCCGATTTATCGCATTCTGGTGCCGTTGCTGGTGGTGGACGTGTTCGTGCTCGGCTATGTGGGCGCGCATCATCCGCAGGGCTTCATCATTCTGCTGGGGCGCGTGGCGACGGCCTGGTATTTCCTGCACTTCCTGGTGTTCACGCCGCTGGTCGGGTTGTTCGAGACGCCGCTGCCGCTGCCGGAATCGATCGCGGCGCCGGTGGTGCGCAAGTCCCCCTCGGGTGGGGGGCCAATTCCTGGCGGCGCGGTCGCCAAGCCGATGGAGAATGCGTGATGCGCATGCGGATCATTGCCGCCCTGGCCTTTCTGATGGCGCCCGCTGGCGGGGCCATGGCGCAGGATGCTGCCCCGTTACTGCACAGCCATTGGAGCTTTGACGGGATATTCGGCACGTATGACGACGCGGCCGCGCAGCGTGGGTTTCAGATCTATTCGCAGATCTGTTCGGCCTGTCATTCGATGAAGTATATGGCGTATCGGAACCTGGCTGGCATTGGCCTTTCCAAGGCGCAGATCAAGGCCGTGGCGGCCGCGGTGACGGTGCCTGGTGGGCTCGATGACCAGGGCAAGGAGATCGAGCGGCCGGGGCGGCCGAGCGACCAGTTCAAATCTCCGTTCCCGAACGACAAGGCGGCGGAAGCGGCGATGGGTGGGGCGCTGCCGCCCGACCAGTCGTTGCTGGTTTCGGCCCGCGATGGCGGACCGAACTATATTTATTCGCTGATGCAGGGCTATGTTACCCCGCCGCCGGGCGTGAAGGTGCCCGACGGGCATTACTATAACAAATATTTTCCCGGCCACATGATAGCGATGCCGCCGCCGCTGACGGCGAATGCCGTGACCTATGCGGATGGCACGAAGGCGACGCTGGCGCAGGAGGCGCATGATGTGGCGACCTTCCTGACCTATACGTCGTATCCGAATCTGGACGAGCAGCATCGGCTGGGCGTGAAGGTGATGCTGTTTTTGATTTTCATGACGATCGTTACATATATCGCGAAGCGGCGGATCTGGGCCGACGCGCACTGACGAACACCCGCCGCCACCGATAGTCGGTGATGCCGATTGTTGGTGGCGGCCTTTACCCGTGTTGCCGGCACGCCGAAGCCGCCGCGTGCCCGCCCGCAAAGTTCCAAAAGTTTTTGGTCCTTTTTTGCAAAAAAGAACGAAATTCTTCGATAAAATCTCAAAAAACCGTGGCCCCGGTAATGGGTTTGGCGTCGTGGTGTGGGGGAGGCCAGCGTGATTGAACCGGTGATTGGCGTTATTGGCGGGTCCGGCGTTTATGGCGTGGAGGGGCTGGCTGACGCGGAGTGGGTTCAGGTGGACAGCAGTTGGGGGCTTGCCTCGGACGCGGTGCTGACGGGGGTGCTGGAGGGGGTGCGCTGTGTGTTTCTGCCGCGGCATGGGCGTGGCCATGCCTTGTCACCCAGCCATTTGAATTACCGGGCGAATATCGATGTGCTGAAGCGAGCGGGCTGCACGGAGGTGATTTCGCTGTCCGCGGTTGGCAGCCTGCGCGAGGATTTGCCGCCGGGGCATTTTGTGTTGGTGGACCAGTTCATTGACCGGACAGTTGCCCGCGACAGCAGTTTTTTCGGCGAGGGCTGTGTCGCGCATGTTTCCATGGCGGAGCCGGTCTGCCACCGATTGGGGGATGCGTTGGCATCGGCGGCGGCGACGCTGGGACTGGGCTTTACCCGCGGCGGCACGTATCTGGCGATCGAGGGACCGCAATTCTCGACCCGGGCGGAGAGTTTGTTGTACCGGAGCTGGGGGTGTTCGGTGATTGGCATGACCAACCTGCCGGAGGCGAAGCTGGCGCGCGAGGCGGAGCTTTGTTACGCGACGGTGGCGATGGTGACGGATTACGATTGCTGGCATGACGCGCATGACGCGGTGACGGTGGACCAGGTGGTGCAGGTGATGCGTGGCAACACCGCGAATGCGATCCGGCTGCTGCGCGCGACCTTGCCGCGATTGCGGGAGGCGCGGCCGGCCTGCCCGTCCGGATGTGACCGGGCGTTGGAGAGCGCGCTGATCACGCCGCCCGAACATCGGGACGTGGCGCTGGTGCATAAATTGCAGGCGGTGGCGGGGCGGGTGTTGCGCCGCGAGCAAGGCTGAGCGTGGGGGTAAGCACGGGGGCGAGTCCTTGAACGGCGCGCCTGACCGACGCGCAGTCCGGCACCGGAAGTTTTGATGAGGCGCGCCTGACCGGCGCGCAGTCCGGCACCGGCCCGCACCCCCACCCGGCCACCCACGAGCGTACACTGCCATGGGTGGCCGGGTGGGGGTGCGGGCCGGTGCCGGACTTCAAACAAAGCATGCATGCCGGTGCCGGACTTGAAACAAA
>DAIDIQ010000228.1 GCA_027459285.1 Acetobacteraceae bacterium | reverse complement strand
TGGTCATCTCCCCGGTCGGCCCGATCGCGGTGAACTGAAACTCAGGCATGGATCAAATTCCGGCGCGCGGTGAGTCTTTTAACGGCGCGCCTGCCCGGCGCGCAGTCCGGCACCGGCCCGCACCCCCACATGCTTTGCTGGAAGTCCGGCACCGGCCCGCACCCCCACCCGGCCACCCACGAGCGTACACTGCCATGGGTGGCCGGGTGGGGGTGCGGGCCGGTGCCGGACTTCCAGCAAAGCATGTGGGGGTGCGGGCCGGTGCCGGACTTCCAGCAAAGCATATGGGGGTGCGGGCCGGTGCCGGACTGCGCGCTGGGCAGGCGCGCCGAGGAACATACTAATGCCTGAGTTTCAGTTCACCGCGATCGGGCCGACCGGGGAGATGACCAGCGGCGTGATGGAGGCGGCGGACGCGGAGGCGGTGATCGCGCTGCTGAAGCGGCGGGGGAATATTCCGGTCAGTGCCGGGCCGGTGCGTGCCCATTCGGGCCTCGAGACTTTGTTGCGGCTGGAATTCGGCCGCGGCAACCGGCTGAGCCGGAGCGACCTGGCCAACATGACGCGGGAATTATCGATCATGCTCGGCGCGGGGCAGGATCTGGACCGGGCGCTGCGCTTTCTGGTCGATACCGCGCGCAGTGCCCGGGTCGCGGGCATCATGAATGATTTGCGCGACGCGGTGCGCGACGGCAGCCCGCTTGCCACCGGCCTCGCGCGCCACCCGCGCAGTTTTTCGCGCCTGTATGTGGGGCTGGTGCGGGCCGGCGAGGCGGGCGGGCAACTGGGCCCGACGCTGGAGCGGCTGGCGGAATTGCTGGAAAAACAGAACCGGATGAATTCCAGCATCGTCTCCTCGCTGGTGTATCCGGCGCTGCTGCTGGTGGCGGCGAGCGGCTCGATCATTTTTCTGCTGACCTATGTGCTGCCGCAATTCGTGCCGCTGTTCCAGCAGGCCGGCGCCGCGCTGCCGCTGGCGACCAGGCTGCTGATTTTTGCCGGCGACGCGGTCGGGCATTACGGCATCTGGATGCTGCTGCTGGTGGTGCTGGTGGTGGCTTGTGTGTTTCAGGCGCTGAAGCGGCCCTCGGTGCGGATGCGGGTGGATACCGCCATGCTGCGCGTGCCGGTGCTGGGTGGCTTGATGCGCGAGGTGATGGCGGCGCGCTTCACCCGCACGCTGGGCAGCCTGCTGATCAATGGCGTGCCGCTGATCTCGGCCCTGGGCATCACGCGCGAGGTGATTGGCAACCGCGCCGGTGAGGCGGCGATCGAGCAGGCGACGCGCAGCGCCAAGGGCGGCGCCGGCCTTTCCCGCCCGTTGAGCGAGGCGAAGGTGTTTCCGACCCGGACGGTTTATCTGCTGCGGCTGGGCGAGGAGACCGCCTCGCTCGGGCCGCTGTCGCTGCGGGCGGCGGAAATTCACGAGGAGAAGTCACAGCTCGGCCTGCAGCGGCTGGTGGCGTTGCTGGTGCCGGCGATTATTATCGTGATGGGTGGGGCGATCGCGTTCATCGTCAGCGCGTTGTTGCTGGCCATGCTGAGCCTGAACAATCTTGCCACCTGAGGACAGAGATCGGGGCGCGGCTGCCGGCGTCACGCCGCCTGGCGGCTTCACACTCATCGAGACCATCGTGGTGCTGGTGATTCTCGGGCTGGTGGCGGGGCTCGTGATCAGCCGCGGGCCGATGCGCAGCCCCGTGGTGGATGTGCGGTCCGCCGCGACGCGGGTGGTGGAGGCGATGCGGGCGGCGCGGGCCGAGGCGATTGCGACCGACCACGCGGTGGCGCTGACCGTGACCCGCGCGACGGGTGACGCGCCGGGGGTGCGGGTGGCGGTGCGGGTGGGCAAGGGACGGCCGGTTCTGCTGGCGCGCGGGGTGTCGGCGCGGTTGCTGTTCGGGCGCAAGACGGCGCGGGCCTTGCTGTTTTTTCCCGATGGCAGCGGCAGTGGCGGGATGGTGCGGCTGGCCAATGCCCGCGCCCGCGTGCTGGTGACCGATGACTGGCTGACCGGGCGGATCACGGTGACGGACGCGCCGGCCGAGGAGTCGCCATGAGCCGGGCGCCGGCTTCGGGTGGCTTTACGCTGATCGAGGTGCTGGTTGCCTTCATCATCGCGATTCTGGCGCTGGGGGTATTTTACGAGGGCGCGATCGGCGCGCTGACCAACGCGCATGTGGCGGGCGCGTATGAGGAGGCGCTGAGCCTCGCGCGGTCACACATGGCGGAGCTGACCCAGCGCAACGCGACCCACCCGGTGAATGCCGAGGGGGCGGACGGCAAGCTGTTTCATTACCGGGTGCTGGTGAGGGCGCTGGCGAGCCAGCCCTTGCCGCGCACCTTGCTGGAGGAGGCGAATAACCGGCCGGCGCGGGTGGCGACGCTGTATGGCATCGAGGTGACGGAAAGCTGGGGGCCGGCGCGGCACCAACGCTCGGTGCATCTGCTGAGCGAGGCGCTGGGCACGCAGGCGGGCACGCAATGAGGCGGCGCGGGGCGATCCGGGGCGGGGCGACCGGGACGGCGGGCTTCACGCTGCTGGAGGTTCTGGTGAGCCTCGCGATTCTGGCGGCGATCCTGGCCGGGCTGGCGCAAGGCATTCATTTCGGCCTGACGGCGTGGAACAGCCAGGTTTCGACCATTGGTCGCAACGCCGAACTGGAGATCACTGACCGCACGCTGCGCACGCTGATCAGCACCGCCGACCCGGTGGGCACGCCGGACCAGGCGAGCCTGGTGGGCGCGGCGCATGAGCTGAGCTTCGATACCGTGTTGCCGCCGGGGGCGCCCGTGCATTGGACGCGCCGGGCGAACGTGACCGTGCTGGTGCGCCACCATGTGCTGGTGCTGCGCTGGACCGAGCAGCCGCATGCGAGCCTGATCGGCCCGGCGCCGCCGGTGCACGAGGAGACGCTGCTGCCCGGGGTGGCGGGTGTGGATTTCTCGTATCGGGATTCGACTGGCACCTGGAGCAATGCCTGGACCAACCCGGAACTGCCGTTGCTGGTGAGAATTCATTTAGCGTTTGCCGCCAAATCTGCCGAACGCTGGCCCGATATGCTGATTGCGCCACGCCGCGACGCGTTGAACGGCAACAATGAGTGATCTTGACCGGCGCCCGGGTGACGGCGGACGCCAAACCGCGCTAGACGCTTGCCCGGCATCGATGACCGGAAGATTGCGCGGCGGGCCGGGCGGCCCGGAAGACGACCGACAGGATGTTGGCAGGATGTTGGCTGGTTGATGGAAACGCTCCGTCTTTTCTGGGTCTGGTGGCGGGACCGGTTGCTGGAGTGTCTGCCCGGCCATGCCGAGCGCAGCCGCCACCGGCAGACCGATGGGTTTGTGCTGACCGCGCTGGATACCGCCGGGCTGGACCCGGTGGCGCGGGTGGTGGAACGGCGTTTCGGCAACGACCTGGCGCCGAGGCTGGTGACGCTGGACAGTGCCGGGGTTGAGGGGCTGCGGGCCGAGGCCGAGCGGGCCCGGCTGCCGCTCGTGCTGCATTTGCCGGCGCATGTGCTGCTGGAGCGTGACGTGACGCTGCCGCTGGCGGCCGAGCGCGGGCTGGACCAGGTGGTCTTTCATGAAATGGACCGGTTCACGCCGTTCACCGCGGCCGAGGTGATCTGGGCCTGTCAGCCGCTGCGGCGCGACCGGGCGCAGGGCAAGCTGGTCGCCCGGCTTTCGTTGGTGCCGCGGGCGGCGGTGGCGGGCCTGCTGGAGGCGCTGGCGCAAACCGGGCTGGCGCCGGCCCTGCTGGAGGTGAAGGCCGCGGACGGTGCCGCCCGGCGCATTGCCTATGGCGCGGGCGGCAGGGTGGGGCGGGATTGGCGCAAGCCCGCGCCCTGGCTGGCCGGGTTCGCGGTGTTGGGCCTGTTGGCGCTGGTCTCACCGTTTTTTTGGCAGAGCCTGGCGTTTGACGCGCTGGATAAGCGCGTTGCCGCCAACCGGCCGGCGGTGGTGGCGGTGCAGCATTTGCGCGCGCGGATTGCCGCCGGCGCCACCGGCGCCGAGGCGATTGCCGCCGAGCGCCGCCGCACCGGCGACGCGCTGCAGGCGATCGCGCTGCTGACCGAGGCGATACCGGACAATACCTATCTGACCGGGCTGACCTACGATAACGGCACGCTGACGCTGGACGGACAGTCCAAATCCGCCGCGGCTTTGATCGGGCCGCTGACCTCGAACCCGCATTTCGAGGACGCGACCTTCACCGCGCCGGTGGTCCGCAACGCGCTGGGACGGGACAGTTTCTCGCTCAAGCTTGCGGTGGCGAAATAATGGCGCGGCGCCTGGACCCGGCGGAACTGCCGACCGGCCGCGAGGGCCGAGTGTTGGCGCTGGGCCTGTTGGCGCTGCTTATTCTGTTGGCCTGGTTGATTGTGGTGCAGCCGCTGCTCTCGGTTTACGCGAGCCGTGAGGCCAGCCTGCAAAGCCGCATGCGCTATGCCGCGCACATGGCGGCGCTGGCGGCCGAATTGCCGGCCGCCCGGGCCGAGGCCCTGGCCGCCGGCCGCCAGGCGCCGCCGCCGGACATGATTTTGTCCGGCACCAACGATTCGATCGCCGCCGCCAACCTGGAAAGCCTGATCGATGGTCTGTCGCACGAGGCCGGCACCACGCTGATCAGCACCGAATCCCTGCCGCCGGTGCAGGTGGGCGCATATCGGCGCATCAGCCTGCACGTGACCGCGCGGGCAAGCTGGGACAAGCTGATCGCGCTGCTGGCCACCATTGAACGCAGCACGCCGCGCATGACGGTGCCGAACCTGCAGGTGCAGGCGGGGCCATTGGGCGGGGCGGAGCAATTGCTGGACATGAGCATGACCATCGATGCGTTTCGCGCCGGTGGGGCCACCGCGTCCGACGCGGTGACCGACGCGGATAGCGGGCAATGACCATGACGCCGAACCGGGGGCTGATTGCCGGCGCCGTGCTGTTGGGGCTGGTGGTGGTGATAGAGGCGATTGGCGGCGAGGCGCGGCTGGCGCGCATCAGCGCGCCGCCACCGGCGGCGAGGACGCATGCCGCGTCACCGTTGCGGAGCGACAATGTCGGCGTGCCGGCGGCGTTGGACAACTGGGTGCGGATAGCGCTCTCCAGGCCGCTGATGACCATGACCCGTCAGCCGGCGGCGAGCGCGGGCGGGTCTGGCCTTGCCGATAACGGCCTGCCCCGCCTGGCCGGCACCATCGTCAGTGACGATCAGGCGATTGCCATTTTCGCCGCGCAGGGAGAGGACAAGCCGCTGATCGTGCATAGCGGCAGCCTGGTCGGACCGTACCGGATCAAGGACATCACGGCCGACAGCGTGACGGTGGACGGGCCGGACGGCAAGCAGGTGTTGCACCCGCAATTCGGCGCGCCGTTTGTGTCCGGCTATTCCAACATGCCGGGACGCCTGCCGAACCTGCCGCCGCCCGGAATGACCCCGGGCCTGGTGAGGCCGCCCATCCCGCCGCGACCGAATGGTCGAAACGCCCCATAGTCTGCCCGGAGTACGTTCCTTGCCGCATTTGTCCCTGACTGTTCCGACACCCGCGCCGCGGCCACGCCGCCTGCCGCTGCGGCAGGTGTTGCTGTTGGCGCCGCTGGTGCTGGCGGCCTGCGCGACCCGGACCGGCGGCGTGCCGGTGACCGCGACGCCGCCGGTGACCACAACCCCGCTGGTGCCGCCGGGGGGCGCCGCGGCGCCGCGTCTGAACGCGGATGTGGGCAACCCGAACACGCTGGCGCCGGCGCAATTGGCGGTGGGCAGCGGGGTGGGCATTTCCGGCATCGCGATCGCCGAATCCGGCGCCAAGCTGTCCGGCGGCGATGTGAAGCTGGATTTTTCCGATACCGATCTGCGCGACGTGGTGAGCCAGATTTTGGGCAACATCCTGCAGGTGACCTATAGCATAGACCCCGCGGTGCGCGGCACCGTCACCTTCCATAGCGCGCGGCCGATACCGCGGCTGCAGCTTATTCCCACCTTGCAGACATTGCTGGCCGAGAACAACGCGACGCTGATCGAGAATGGCGGCGTGTTCCGGGTGGCGCCGGCGGCGGCGGCGCATGTGCCGAGTTTCTCCGCCGCCGATAACGGTGCTGGCGGATCGGTCATTCCATTGCGTTATGCGTCCGCGGTGGAATTGGCCAAGACGTTGCAGCCGATCGTCGGGGCCGGCGCCAGGCTTGCCGCCGACCCGAGCCGTAACGCCATCATCGTTACCGGCGACCCGGAAGCGCGCAATGCGCTCCGCGCGCTCGTGGAAAGCTTCGATACCGACTATCTGGCCGGCCAGTCCTATGCGCTGCTGCCGGTGCCGAGCGGGGATGCCAAGGATTTCGCCACCACGCTGGAGGCGGCGTTCAGCGGCAAGACCGGCGAGGCGCTTTCCGGGCTGGTGCGTGTGCTGCCGATGTCGCGCGCCAACGCGGTGCTGGTGGTGGCGAACAACGCGCGCTATATCGAGGGCGCGCGGCGGGTGTATGCGATGCTGGCGCGCAACCAGGCCCAGAGCGAGCGAAGCTGGCACGTCTACTATCTGCAGAATTCAACGGCGAACGATATCGCCTATACGCTGCAAAGCGCGTTCACGCCCGATAACGTGACCGCCCAGCCCGAGAGCACGCAGCAGCAGAGCAATAATTCCCTGTCCAGCAACAGTGCCATCAGCGGCGTGGGCGGTGGCATGGGGTCGGCCGGCGGTGCCGCCAGCACGTCCGGTGTCGGCAACGGCATCAATGGTGGCATTTCCGGTGGCGCGTCCGGCGTCGGCACCACCGGCGGGTTCGGCGGCCTGAACCTGACCGGCAATTCGGGCGCCGAAGCCCATAATTCGGCCAGCGGCGCCAACGCGCTGATCGGTAATCTTGAAGGCGGGGGCGGAGAAAACAAGAACGAGATGCGGATCATTCCGAACCCGCAGAACAACGCGATACTGATTTACGCGACGCCGGCCGAATTCGACACCGTGGAATCGATGCTGCGCAAGATCGACCTGATGCCGCTGGAGGTGCGCATCGACGCGACGGTGGCGGAAGTTGACCTGAACGATAACTTGAACTTCGGCACGCAATTCTTTTTCAAGGAAGGCAGCGTGAACGAGACGCTGGCGCAGGCCGCGACCGGGGTTGCCTCGACCCTGCCGGGCTTTCAGGTCGGTGCCGCGGCGCACGGCGTGCAGGTGACGTTGCAGGCATTGAAGGCGGTGACCACGGTGCATGTGCTGTCATCGCCGGAGTTGATGGTGCTGGACGACCAGCCGGCATCGCTGCAGGTGGGTTCGCTGGTGCCCTATCTGCAATCGAGCGCGCAGAGCACGCTGACCAGTTCGGCCGATATCATCAACTCGGTCGCCTATCAGCCGACCGGCGTGCTGTTGCAGGTGACGCCACGGGTGAACAATGACGGCCAGGTGACGATGGATATTGCCCAGGAAGTGAGCTCGGTGGCGGAGGGCACCACCACCAACGGCCTGAACTCACCCACCTTCAATGACCGCGTGGTGAAAACCCGGGTGGTGGTGCAGGACGGGCAGACGATCGGCATTGCCGGTCTGATCAATGACAATATCAGCAAGCAGAATACCGGCATTCCGTATCTGCGGCGCATACCTTATCTCGGCTTCTTGTTCGGCAACCAGGTGAACACCCGCCAGCGCACCGAATTGCTGGTCATGATAACCCCGCACGTCGTGCATGATCAGCGCGACGCGCTGGAACTGACCCAGGATTTGAAACAGATATTGCCGAACGCGGCCGCGGTGCCGCTATATACCAGCGCCGTGCCGTCCGACCGGTCATCGGACCCGTCGGGGCGGCTGCGCCGCAGCATCGGGCCGCAATGAATGAGGGTCGGCCCGCGCGGCGCGCGGCGGGGGCAATGATGCCCCGCGCCGAGGAACCGGGGGCGCCGGTGTTGATAACGGACAGCGCGGCGCTGGCCGCCATGTGCGAGCGGTTGCGGCGGGAAAGCTTCGTCACCGTCGATACCGAATTCATGCGCGAGCGTACCTACTGGCCGGAATTATGCCTGGTGCAGCTCGCCGGCAGCGAGGACGTGGCGTTGATCGACGCGCTGGCGCCGGGAATCGACCTTTCCCCCCTGGGCGCGCTGCTGGCCGATACCGCGGTGATGAAGGTATTTCATGCCTGCCGGCAGGATATCGAGATTTGTGTGCTGAAATTCGGCGCGGCACCCCGGCCGGTGTTCGACACGCAGATCGCGGCCATGGTGGCCGGGTTCGGCGAACAGGCCGGCTATGACACGCTGGTGCAGGCTCTGGCCGGGCGGCAGATCGAGAAGACGCACCGGTTCAGTGACTGGTCCGTGCGGCCATTATCGGCGGCACAATTGGCCTATGCCGCCGGCGACGTGACCTGGCTGCGCACGGTTTACGAGAAATTGACCGAGCGGCTGGCGCGCGATGGCAGAATGGCCTGGGTGGCGGCGGAAATGGCCGATCTTTCCGACCCGGCAACCTACCGGGTCGACCCGGAGACGGCGTGGGAAAGGCTGAAGCCGCGCAGCAGCAACCGCCGCCTGCTGGGCCAGTTGCAGGCGCTTGCCGCCTGGCGCGAGCGCGAGGCGCAGCGGGCCGATATTCCACGCCAGAGACTATTGAAGGACGAGGCGCTGCTGGAGATTGCCGCCACCACGCCGACCGACGTGGACGCCTTGAGCCGGGTGCGTGGGGTCTCACGCGGGTTCGCGGAAGGCAAAATGGGGGCTTCCCTGCTCGGGGTGGTGGCGGCCTGCGCGGCCTTGCCGGATTCCGCCATGCCGGAACCGGCACCGCGGCGCGACCGTGGCGGATCACCCGCGCTGGTGGCCCTGTTGAAAGTGTTGCTGGCGGCGAAAAGCGAACAACACAAAATCGCCCCCCGCCTGCTGGCCAGCAGCGAGGACATTGAACGCCTCGCAACCGAGACCCGCCCGGACGTGCCGGCCTTGAGCGGTTGGCGGGCGAGCCTGTTCGGCGACGACGCGCTGGCGCTGAAGGAAGGCCGGATCACCCTCGG
>DAIDIQ010000218.1 GCA_027459285.1 Acetobacteraceae bacterium | reverse complement strand
CGCGGCTTCGGGCCCGAGGTCCAGCGCCGCATCCTCATCGGCACCTACGTTCTCTCGGCGGGCTATTACGACGCCTATTACCTCAAGGCGCAGAAACTCCGCGCCCTGATCGCGCGGGATTTCACCCAGGCGTTCATGAAGGTGGATGCGCTGCTCACCCCCACCGCGCCGACCGCGGCCTTCGCCATGGGCGAAAAAATGGACGATCCGATCGCCATGTATCTGAACGATGTTTTCACGGTTCCCGCCTCCATCGCCGGCGTGCCCGCCATGTCCATCCCCGCCGGCCTGAATTCAGCGGGCCTGCCCCTCGGCCTCCAGGTCATCGGCAACAGCTTTGACGAGGAAACCGTGTTCGCGGTCGCCTCCGCGCTGGAACGCGCGGCGGGGTTCACGGCAAGGCCGGGGGAGTAAGGATGTTCTTTTTTGAAAAAAAGAACCAAAAAACTTTTGTGCCCGGGCGTTTAGACTCCGGCCGTTGTTCACGCTCCAGTTACGGAAGTCTTTTTGCTTCTTTTTCTTCAGAAAAAGAAGAGTCTTGCTTAATATCACGAGGTCCCCATGCCCTACACCATTGAAGGCGCCACCGGCCCCTGGGAAGTCGTCATCGGCCTCGAGGTGCATGCCCAGATCATCAGCCAGGCCAAGCTGTTCTCCGGCGCCGCGACCGAATTCGGCGCCGAGCCCAACACCCAGGTCAGCTTCATCGATGCCGGCTTTCCCGGCATGCTGCCGGTGCCCAACCGCGAATGTATCGCCCAGGCGGTGCGCACCGGGCTCGGCCTGAACGCCGAGATCAACCTCGTCAGCCGCTTCGATCGCAAGAATTACTTCTATGCCGACTTACCATCGGGCTACCAGATCACCCAGTTCGAATACCCGATCGTCGGGCGCGGCTCGGTCGCCATCGAACTCGCCGACGGATCGACCCGTGAAATCGGCATCACGCGGCTTCACGTCGAGCAGGACGCCGGCAAGTCGCTCCACGACCAGGACCCGGCGCTTTCCTATATCGACCTCAACCGCGCCGGCGTCGCGCTGATGGAAATCGTCAGTGAACCCGATATGCGATCGCCGGAGGAGGCCGGCGCCTATCTCACCAAGCTCCGCGCCATCCTGCGCTATCTCGGCACCTGCGACGGCAACATGGACGAAGGCTCGATGCGGGCGGACGTCAATGTCTCGGTCCGCAAGCCGGGCGAGGCATTTCGTACACGCTGTGAAATAAAAAACGTCAACTCCATCCGCTTCGCCATGCAGGCGATCGAGCACGAGGCGAAACGCCAGGTCGAAATCTGGGAGGCGGGCGATGCAGTCCGCCAGGAAACGCGCCTGTATGAGCCGGCCCGCGGCATCACCCGCTCCATGCGCGGCAAGGAAGACGCGCACGATTACCGCTATTTCCCCGACCCCGACCTGCTGCCGCTCGAACTCAGCGCCACCTGGGTCGAGGAACTCCGCGAAACCCTGCCCGAACTGCCGGATGCCAAGCGTGCCCGCTTCGTCAGCCAATACGGCATTCCCGCCTACGACGCCGCCGTTCTGGTCGCCGATAAATCCGTCGCCGATTTCTTTGAGGCGGTGGCGGAAGGCAATGACGGCCGCCTCGCCGCCAACTATATCACCGGCGATCTGTTCGCGGCACTCAACCGCACCGGCCGCACCATCGAAACCACGCCCGTCTCCATCGCGGCGTTGCGGGAACTCCTCGCCCTGTTGAATAACGCCACCATCAACGGCCGCATCGCCAAGGATGTGTTCGAACACATGGTCGAAACCGGCGAAATGCCCGGCGCCATCGTCGACCGCCTCGGCCTCCGCCAGGTCACCGACACGGCCGCGATCGACGCAGCCGTCGCCGCCGTGCTCGCCGCCAATCCGGACAAGCTGGCGGAATACAAGGCGGGCAAGGAAAAGCTTTTCGGGTTTTTCGTCGGCCAGGTGATGAAGGCCATGCAGGGCAAGGGGAACCCGGCGCTGGTGAATGACGCGCTCAAGAAAGTATTGTGAGTGTGTTCTTTTTTGAAAAAAAGAACCAAAAAACTTTTATGTACTGGAGTTTGTGGCGAAGGACATTGTGTTCACGTCTCGGGTCGAAGCATTGATGCTGTCTTTTTTTGAGAAGGGTGGCGTTGGCTGGGCTTTTTCCGGGTTTGACGGGGCAATCGCCCGGCCTTAGAACACCCGGGCCGGAGGGGTGGCCGAGTGGCTGAAGGCGGCGGTTTGCTAAACCGTTGTACACTGTAAAGGTGTACCGAGGGTTCGAATCCCTTCCCCTCCTCCATATCTTCCACCTAACGCATTGATATCAAACGCATAAAATGCGTCATACCACCGATCGAACACCGGCCGGCCCACGGCACAATTTGGTGGTCGCCACGCCCCCGTCGCCGCTGGCCACCATGGCACCCACCTCCGACATAATCATGCGCGCCGCGCCCAGGTCTCGGTCATCCCCGTAACGCCGCGCGGCGTCTCCTCGTCAAGGTCCGCCAGAGCGTCCCGCCGGGCCGGGTGCCGGGTCAGCAGCCATCGCGATTTCCCAGGCGATGAGTGGGCGGGATGACATTGCATGAGGCAAACGCGGTGTTCGATACGTAATATGCGTGAACCTGTCGCGCGCCGCAATTTTACTGCCGGTAAGTCGCGCTTTTTATCACTTTCTGTAATTCCGGTCAGGCGAACGGCGCGGAGGGGAGTATTGACAGATGTTAAAAATCAATAGACGATGAATTAACCCGCCGTAAACTCTCGCGGCGGTGGCCTCCCTCGTCGTCCGGAATTCAAGTCATGACCGACACAGCGCGCCCCATTCACACGCATGATGGCATGGGGGAGGTTGGCCCGCAGAACGGGACCGGAGAGGATCCAGGCGCGGTATTCGCGGGGGCGCGCTACCAGGTTGGGGTGATCAGCGCCACGCTGAGCAATAGCGTGGTGACGGGCAGCGCGAATTACGCGGCGAATCTGACGATCACCAGCACGGGCGGGATCGTGCAGAACCAGACCTACTCTTTTTCGCTCGCCCAGGAGGTGGCGGGGACGGTCGCCAATTATGGTCTGATCGCGGGGGCCAACGCGAGCCATCTCGGCGCCGCGGGCGGTGTCGCGGTACTGTCCACCGTCGGGCAGATGACCAATGCGGGCAGCATCGTCGGCGGTGCCGGGCACTATAATGCATACTACGGAACGCCGAGCGGCGCCGGCGGGATGGGCGCGTATATCAGCAGCAATACCAGTGCGACGCTGACCAATGTGGGTGATCTGACGGGCGGGACCGGCGGCGGAGAGGGCAATTTCGGGGACCCCGGCACTGGCGGTTCGGCGCTGGGCATGGGGCTGAATGCGGTCGTGGTCAATAGCGGCACGATCACCGGCGGGGCTGGCGGGCGGGAGGCGGCCACCGCGGTGTATCGCACGGCGAGCACGGGGCAGGGCGGCTATGGCGTGCTGGCGAAAGGCGGGGTGCTGACCAATGAGGGCACCATAATCGGCGGGGTTGGCAGCGGCGGCGGCAGTGGCCGCGGCGCCGGTTACTCGCTGACCGGCGGAAATGGTGGCATCGGGGTGGCGTTACGGGGCGCGGCGCTGACGAACTACGGCACCATCATCGGTGGGGCCGGGGGCAGTGTTTATGTGAACACCGGATACGGCTTTTCCGAAAAGGGCGGCGCGGGCGGTGTTGGCCTTACCGTGAGTGCCGGCATGGCGACCAATGAAGGCACGGTGATTGGCGGAGAAGGCGGGTATTACGCTGGCCTTGGCGGGGCTGGCGCGGTGGTGAGTGGCGGCAGCCTGACGAACACGGCCAGTATCACGGGCGGATATATCCGCGATGCCGGTCGGGCGTTGGCCGGGGCCGGCCTTACCCTGAGCGGCGGTGGGGTGACCGATACCGGCACGATTGCCGGCGGCGCGGGCGAGACCCCGACGACCAACGTCTATGCTTATGGGACGGGCGGGGCCGGGGCGGTGATTTCCGCCGGCAGCCTGACGATTACCGGCACCGGGCAGCTACTCGGTGGCGAGGGTTTGGGCGGTACCAAGGTTGGGGGCCAGGGCGGTGTGGCCGCGGCGATGACCGGCGGCACGCTGAGCAACGCGGGCACCCTGGCCGGGGGCGCGGGCACCGAAGCGGGGGGTGTGGGGGTGACGCTCTCCGGGGCGACGCTGATCGACCAGGGTGGGTTGATTGCGGGGGGGTCGAATATCGCGGGGACCAAATTGGCCGATGCGGTGCAGTTTGGTCAGGTGGCGGCGACGCTGACGCTTTATGCCGGCGCGCATTTCCTGGGCCAGGTGGCGGCCGATGTGGGTGTGGGGGATGGGCTCGACCTCGCGGGCAGCGCCGCCGGCACCCTCTCCGGCCTCGGCAGCGAATACACGAATTTCGGCACGCTAAGCTTCGCCCAGGGCGCAAGCTGGAATGTTGCCGGGACCTATTCGGCGTTCACGACCGCGGCAGGAATTGCGATAGACGGTTTTGCCAATACGGACACGCTGGCGCTGGATGGGTTTGTTGCCACGAGCGAGAGTTATGTGGCCGGGACCGGGCTTGAACTGTCCAACGGGGCGACGACGATCACGCTCGCTTTGGGCGCGGCGCCGCAGGGCGAGGCGTTCCAATACCGCGATGCGAATGGCAACACCTATGTGACGGTGGGCCGCCCGTTGGTGAGCGTGATTGCGACCGATGTGACCCAGCCGGTGACGGCGGGGGCCGGATATTACGCGAGCCAGCTTACGATTACGGACACCGGCGCGATCACGCCACATGGAGTGAGCGGCGCGGCGCTGAGCCTGGGCGCGGGTGATGTGGTGTATAATTCGGGCAACATTGTTGGGGCCGCGCATACGGGTAGCGGCGCTGGCGTAGGGGTCGACCAATCCGGCGGCAGCCTGAGCAATCATGGGACGATCACTGGCGGGTCGGGTGCTTTAGGCGTTTATAATGGCGCGTCTGGCGTTTCCCTTACCGGGGGTACGCTGACCAATGACGGGACGATCGCTGGCGGTGCCGGGGGCAGCGACGGTGGCGCGGG
>DAIDIQ010000222.1 GCA_027459285.1 Acetobacteraceae bacterium | reverse complement strand
CTAAACCGAAACCTGCAAATGCCGGTCGATCACCGCCCGTCGGCGAATTTTCTGCGTCGGCGTCAACAGCCCGTTTTCCAGTGTGAACGGGGCTGAAATCACCGGGTGGCGTATCTTCTCCGCGCCGGAAAGGCTTGCGTTCACCCGGCGCAGCGCCGCCAGCACCGCGCTCTCGTCCAGGCCGGCTTCCGGCACCAGCAGCGCGGTCAGCCCCACCGCGCCGTCGCCCAGCACCACGGCCTGGGCAATTTCCGGCTCGTTCATCAGCAGCCCTTCCACCCGCGCCGGTGAAATCGTCTCGCCGCCGGAAAGCACGATGATATCCTTTTTGCGGTCGGTAATCCGCAAATACCCGTCCTCCAGCACGCCAATATCGCCGGTATGCAGCCAGCCGCCCTCCAACGCCGCGGCACTCGCCTCCGGCTGGTTCCAATAGCCCAGCATCACCAGCGGCCCGCGCACCAGAATTTCCCCGTCCTCGGCAATCCTCACGCTCACCCCGCGCAAGGGCGGGCCCACGCTTTCCACCCGGATCGCGTCCAGTCGGTTGACCGAAATCACCGGTCCTGCCTCGGTTTGTCCATAGCCCTGCAAAATCCTCATGCCGATCGCGCCAAAAAACCGCCCCACTTCCGGGTCCAGCCGCGCGCCGCCGGAGACAATGGCAATAATCCGCCCGCCGAAGCGCGCCCGCACGCGGGCAAACACCAGCCGGTCGAACACCGGCAACAGCACCCTGTCGGCCAGCGTCGCCTTGCCATCCAGCCGTCGCAGCCCCGCCGCCAGCGCGCGGCCGAACAGCGCCGCCCGTCGCTTGCTCCCGCGCCCCACCTCCGCCAGCACCCGGGCCCGCACCACATCCAGCACGCGCGGCACCACGGTCATCACATGCGGCCGGATTTCGCGCATATCCGCCGCCAGTTGCTCCACGCCGCGGCCAAACACCACCTCGCAGTTCAGCACCGGCAGAATGAACTGCCCCACCGTGAACTCATAGGTGTGTGACAGCGGCAGAATCGACAGATACGCCTCCCCCGCCAAATGCAGTGGCGCCACCACTTCCGCCGCCCCGGCGCAGTTGGAAAGTATCGCGCGGTGCGGAATCATCACGCCCTTCGGCGTGCCCCCGGTGCCGGACGTATACATCAGCACCGCCATCGCCTCCCCGCCAATGCCGGCCGCCGCATCCATGATCGCCGGCAGCGCCAATGGCTCACGCAGCAAATCGTCCCATCGCCGGACCGGGCAGGCGTCGGTGGCAAAGGGCTCCATCACAATCAGCAAATCCAGCCCGTCGGCCAGCGCCGCGCCGGCCAGCACGCGATCCGCCAGCGCCGCGGTCGCGCAAATCGCCACCCGCGCGCCGCTGTCGCGCAGCAAATGCGCGTGGTCGGCGGCCAGGTTGGTCACATAGGCCGGCACCGGCACCGCGCCGATGGCTTGTAACGCCACGTTCGCAATTGGCACTTCCGGCCGGCTTTCGGAAACCAGCAGCACCCGCGCCCCCGGCGCCACGTGCGCCCGCAGCCCCGCCGCCACTGATGCCGTCTGTCCGGCAAATGCCCCCCAACTCATGCGTTGCCAGGCGCCATCGCGCCAATAGCGCAGCATCGGCCGCTCGCCCCGTTCGGCACCCAGCCCCAACATCATCGCGGCAAGATTTGGCCAACGCTTGAACGGGTCCATCGAGAGACGTGCTTTCCTTCCCAATTCGGCCAGCCTTATGCGGCCGCCCATGCTGTGGCCGCCAGGCCCGCACCCGGCGCCCTTATCACCCGCGACCTTTGACCTCTCGTGCCAGCATCTTATCTGGGGATCAACACGACACGGGACAGCCAGGCATGACCACGCCGATACGCTTTGAAAAAGATGGCCAACAGCCGGCCGGCACCACCCTGCCCGCGCAATCCCTTCCCGAATGGGACCTGTCCGATCTCTACCCAAGCCCTACCGCGCCCAGCCTCGCCGCTGATCTCGACCAGGCCGAACAGAGAGCCAAGGCGTTCGAGGCCAGCCATGCCGGCAAGCTCGACGCGTTGTCCGGCGCCGCCCTCGCCGCCGCCATCGAAACCTTTCAGGCCATCGAGGAAACGCTCGGCCGGGTCATGAGCTATGCCCAGCTCACCTACGCCGCTGACCAGGAAAACCCCGCCAGCGGCCAATTCTACCAATCCCTCAGCGAACGCGTCACCAGCATCTCGAGCCACACCCTGTTCTTCACGCTTGAGCTGAACCGCATGCCGGAAAAGCCCCTCGCGGCCAAATTGGCCGATCCCGCCATGGCGCGCTGGCAGCCCTTCATCCGCGATCTTCGCGTCTTCGCCGAGCATCAACTCGAAGACCGGCTCGAACGCCTGCTGCATGAGCGTGAGGTCACCGGGCCATCAGCCTGGCACCGCTTGTTCGACGAATCGATCGCCGGCATGCGCATCCCGCTCGATGGCGAATCGCTCACCGTCAATGCCGCCCTCAACCGCCTGTCCGACCCCGACCGCGCCGTCCGCGCCGCCGCCGCCGCCGCCATCGGTCAGGCCTTCACCGAAAAACGCGCCCTGTTCTCCCTCATCACCAACACCCTCGCCAAGGACAAGGAAATCATCGACACCTGGCGTCACTACCCACGCCCCGAGAGCAGCCGCAATCGCGCCAACATGGTCGAGGACGCGGTGGTTGATGCCCTGGTCGCCGCCGTCCGCGCCAATTACGCAAGCCTTTCGCACCGCTACTATTCGCTGAAGGCCAGATGGCTCGGCCTCGAGACCCTCCAGCACTGGGACCGTAACGCCCCCCTGCCCGGCGAGGACACCACGGAAATTTCCTGGGAATCGGCAAAATCCCGCGTGCTCGGCGCCTATGGGGCGTTCTCGCCCGAGCTCGCCGCCATCGGCCGCCGCTTTTTCGATAATGCCTGGATCGATGCCCCACCCCGCCCCGGCAAGGCCGGCGGTGCCTTCGCCCATCCCACCGTGCCTTCGGCGCATCCCTATCTGCTGCTGAATTACCACGGCCGCACCGAGGATGTCATGACGCTCGCGCATGAACTCGGCCACGGCGTGCATCAGGTGCTCGCCGGCGATCAGGGCTATCTGCTCTCCGCCACCCCGCTCACCCTGGCCGAAACCGCCTCCGTGTTCGGTGAAATGCTCACCTTCCAGAGCGTATTGCGTGAAACCACCGATCCACAGAAAAAGCGCCTCCTGCTCGCCTCGAAAGTCGAGGATATGCTGAACACCGTCGTGCGCCAGACGGCTTTCTACCAGTTCGAACAGCGCGTGCACGCCGAACGCCGTCAGGGCGAATTGCTGCCCGAGCGCATCGGTGAAATCTGGCGCGCCGTGCAGACCGAAAGCCTCGGCCCCGCCTTCACCTTCACCCCCGAGTATGACGTGTTCTGGGCCTATGTGCCTCACTTCATCCACACACCCTTCTATGTCTACGCCTACGCCTTCGGGGATTGTCTGGTGAATGCCCTCTATGCCGAATATCAGGCTGGCCATCCTGGCTTCCAGGCCAAATACCTCGCCATGCTGCGCGCGGGCGGCACGCTCCGCCACAAGGAGTTACTCGCCCCGTTCGGGCTCGATGCGTCAGACCCCGCCTTCTGGGCGCGTGGCCTCTCGGTCATCGCCGGCTTCATCGACCAGCTGGAGGCACAGGCATAATGCCCGACGACGGACCCACCCTGTTCGGCGAAATCCGCCGCATGGCCCGCACCTCCGGCGCCGTCGGCGGCATTGCCGCCCGCATGGCCGGCGCCCGCTTCGGCCTCACCACCGATAAACAACGCCACGCCGAGGACCTCAAGCAAATCCTCGGTGGCCTCAAAGGGCCGCTGATGAAGGTGGCCCAGTTCCTCAGCACCGTGCCCGATGCGCTTCCCGAGGAATATGCGGAGGAACTCGCCAACCTGCAATCCAATGCCCCGCCAATGGGCTGGCCTTTCGTCCGCCGTCGCATGACCGCCGAGCTGGGCGAGGCATGGGAAGCCCGCTTCAGCGAATTCTCCCACACCGCCAGCCACGCCGCCTCCCTCGGCCAGGTGCACAAGGCGCGCCTGCCAGACGGGCAGATCGTCGCCTGCAAGCTGCAATATCCCAACATGGCCAGCACCGTCGAAGCCGATCTCCGCCAGCTTCGTCTCGCCCTCTCGGTCTACCGCAAGCTCGACAGCACAATCCAACAGGACGATGTCTACGCCGAGCTGGCCGAAAGACTGCGCGAGGAGCTCGACTATACCCGCGAAGCCAACCAGATGCGCCTCTACCATTACATGATGCGCCATGAGCCGGACGTCACCGTCCCCACCCCGATCTCGGAATTCTGTACCGACCGGCTGCTGACCATGACCTGGCTCGATGGCCGCAAGCTACAGGAAGTGCTCAAGGAAAATCCCAGCCAGGAAGCCCGTAACCGCATGGCGGAGGCGCTGTTCCGCGCCTATTACACCGCCTTCTATCATTACGGCGTCATCCACGGCGATCCCCATCTCGGCAATTATCAGGCCCGCGCCGATGGCGGCATCAATCTGCTCGATTTTGGCGCCATCCGCATCTTCCCGCCCCGCTTCGTCAGCGGCGTCATCATGCTGTACGAGGCGATGCGCGACACTGACGACGAAAAAGCTCTCCATGCCTACCAGCTTTGGGGCTTTCCCGACGTCACCCCGGAGAAACTCCAGGTTCTCAACCGCTGGGCCCGCTTCCTTTACGAACCCCTGCTCGAGGACGCGGTCCGCCCCATCCAGCGCGTGAACGATCCGAATTACGGCCGCGACATCGCCATGGAAGTGCATGCCGGGCTCAAGCGCACCGGCGGCGTCCGTCCGCCGCGGGAATTCGTCCTGCTCGACCGCTCAGCCATCGGCCTCGGCAGCGTCTTCCTCCGCCTCGGCGCCGAGCTCAACTGGTCCGCCATGCTGCGCGAGATCATCGCCGATTTCTCCGAGGAAAAACTCGCCGCCCGGCAATCCGAAGCCCTGTCTCATGCCAACCTCACCGTGCCGGAGCACCAGACGTGACACATCCTGGGAAGAATTCCCGGGAAGAGTAACCAGGCTTTGCTGAAGCAAGAAAGGGTGTTCTTTTTGTGAACAAAAAGAACCAAAAAAACTTTTTTTCTGGGGGTGTTCGGCGCTCTGCCATGTGCTCGCGTCTGGTGCTGTTGTCTCGTGAGACTGGCGGCCCGCACCGGTGCCCTTGCGTCAAATCATGCCCATGGCATTCTCCTTCCCCATGATGCACCTCATCGGCCTGTTCGCGCTGGCTCTCCTCCTCGGCGGCATGATCTTCTTCGCCGCCATCGTCGCGCCGCTCATCTTCTCCAAGCTGCCGCCAGATCACGCCAGCCGCTTCGTCCGCGCCCTCTTCCCCCGCTATTACCTCTA
>DAIDIQ010000211.1 GCA_027459285.1 Acetobacteraceae bacterium | reverse complement strand
CCGGGTCGGGCATGAGGGAGGCTGGGCCTGAGCGGGGCGGGGGGTCAAGCGCCGCCTGGTCAAGTGCTGGGCGACGTGCGGCGGCGCTGGCTGGCGCGGGCGGGGCGGGCGGGGCACGCGCTGCTGCGCGCCGGCGCGGTGGCGTGCGGGGTGGTGCTGGTGGCGGTGACGGCGCTGGGCTTTCGGCTGGACGGGCGGGCGCTGGACGTGACCTGGGTGGCCCGGCTTGCGGGTGCCGCGGCGGGCGCCCGGCTTACGGTTGCGCGGGCGGACCTGGCCTGGGAACGCGCGGCGCCGGGTGCGCCGCTGGTGTTGACGCTGAACGGGGCGGTACTGCGGCGGCCGGATGGCAGCGTGCTGGCCGCGGCCAGGCATGCCGCGCTCGGCGTGCCGCCGATCGATTTGCTGCGTGGGCATTGGCGGCCGGTGTTTTTTGCCCTGGCGCATGCGAGCCTGGCGCTGCGGCATGGACCGACCGGCTTTGCCCTGGACGCGCCGCGCCCGACGCCGGCGGGCGGCGCGCGGCACGCGCCAGGCGTCGGCGTACCCAGCCTGGCCCCACCCGACCGGCTGAGCCTGCGCGACGTGGCCGTGACGGTGGCCGATACGGTGTTGCGCACACGCTGGCAGGCGCTGATCGACGCCGAGGCGGACGCGGTGAACGGGCCAAGGCCGCACGGCGAGGCGACGCTGCACCTGAGCGACGGCCAAAGTGCCGCGACACTGACCGCGAGCCTTGCCGCCGCGCGCGCCGGGACGCATGTGGCGCGGCTGAGCTGGAGCGCGTTTCGGCCGGCGGGGCTGCGGCTTGCCGTGCCGGTGCCGCTGCCGGTGCTGGATCTTCCGCTGGCGGGCAATGTGCGGCTGACCTTCGGGCAGGCCTGGCGGCTGCGCGATGCGCGCGCCGATGTGCGGCTTGGCGCCGGCGCGTTGCGGGTGGCCGGCATGCGGGTGCCGCTGGCCGGCGGCACGCTGACGCTGGCGGCAAAGCCGCTGGCGCATACGGTGCAGTTGCTGCGCGGCGCGGTGGCGCTGGCCTGCGCGGATGGCGGCAAGACCCCGGATTTTACCCTGCATGGAGCGGCAACGCGGCAGGATTTGACCGGCACGGCCGCGCTGTCCGTGGATGGTGGCGGCCTGTCGGTGGCGCGCCTTAACGCCTGCTGGCCGGCGGGGCTTGCGCGGAACGCGCGCGCCTGGGTGCTGGCGAACGTGACCAAGGGCAGGCTGGCGAGCGCGCACCTGGATGTGGGGCTGGGGTTTGGCCCGGACAGCGTGGCGCTGACCGCGCTCAGTGGCACGCTGGCGATCAAGGACCTGGAGATGAGCTGGCTGAAGCCGGTGCCGCCGCTGGCCGCGCGCGCGGCGACGCTGACGGTGCTGTCACCCGACCGGCTGACGATCGCGCTTGCCGGCGCGACGCAGACGCCGAGCGACCCGAACGAGCCGCCACTGACGCTGCACCACGCCACATTCGGCATTTCCGGCCTGACCCGGCGGGTGCAGACCGGGACTGTGGAGACGGAGGTGGCGGGCAGCGTGCGGCAGGCGGTGGCGCTGCTGAGCGAACCGCGGCTGCATTTGCTGGCCACCCACAAGGTGCCGGTGGCGGCGGCGAGCGGGCAGGCGGCGGTGCATGTTTCCGTGACGTTGCCGCTGGACGCGCGCGACACGGTGGACCAGGTGGCGATCGCGGTGCATGGCCGGCTGAGCGATGTGACCCTGCCCGGCATCATGGCCGGGCGGAAGCTGGACCAGGGCGCCTTAAGCCTGATTGCCGGGAATGACGGCCTGACGCTCGATGGCACCTGTCAACTGGCCGGCACGCCGGCGACATTGCGGGTCGCGGCGGATTTCGGCGCGCATCCGGCGGGCGGCGTGGTCGCGACCGCGCACGCGACCGGCACCGCGAGCGCCGCGCAACTGGCGGCGGCTGGACTGCCGGTGGCGGGCGTGCCCGGGCTCGGCATCATCGATGGCGGGCTCGGCTATGACGCGACCTTGACCGAGCATCAGGATGGCACGGGGCAGGTGGCCCTGGCGCTGGACCTGGGCCAGGCGGGGCTGGCCGTGCCACCGCTGGGCTGGCGCAAGCCGGCGGGGGTTGGCGCCAGCGCCAGCGCCACGATCGTGCTAAATCACGCGGACGAGCCGGGTGCGGTGACCGACCTCATGGTGCACGCGCCGGGGCTCGCGGTTGCGGGCAACGCGACCATGACGCCCGGGGGGCCGGCACAGCTGACCCTGACGCGGCTGCGGCTGGGCGAAACCGACGCGGCGGGGCAGCTATCGTTTCCGTCGGCGGCGGGCCAGCCGATCACGGTTGCCCTGACCGGCCCGGTGCTGGACTTGGCGGCGGCGCTGGCGCCGGGGCCGAAGCATGCGACACCGAGCCGGCAACAGGCGCGGGCGGCGGCGGCGGCGCGGCACGCGGCGGCCTTGACGGCCGCGCGGGCGAAGGGGCGGGCCTGGCGGGCGACGCTGAAATTTGCCCGCGTGCTGACCGGGCATGGCCGGGAAATCAGCGATGCCACCGCGACCCTGGCCGATGACGGGCGGCATGTCAGCCGCGCCGATATTCAGGGCGTTGCCGGCGGCGGACGGTTTTTGCTGTTGCTGGCGCCGGGCGCGGGCGGGCGGCGGCTGACCGGCAGCGCCGAGAATGGTGGCGCGCTGCTGCACGCGCTGGACATAAGCGGGGCGATCAGCGGCGGGCATCTGGTGCTGGACGCGACCTATCAGGATGCGCGGCCGGGCGACCCGCTGGTGGGACAGGCGGTTCTGACGAAATTCCGTGTGCTGGGCGCGCCGGCGATGGCGCGGCTGCTGCAAGGCATGACCTTGTACGGGCTGATGGACGTGCTGCGCGGGCCGGGCCTTGCCTTCACGCGGCTGGTGGCGCCGTTCCGGTATGAGGATACGGTGCTGCGGCTGCGGCGGGCGCGGGCGTATAGCAGCTCGCTGGGATTTACCGCGGAAGGCGATATCGACCTGGTGGCGAACCGGGCCGATCTGAAGGGCACCATCGTGCCGGGGTATTTTTTCAATTCCCTGCCTGGCAAGGTGCCGATCATCGGCAAGCTGTTCAGCCTGGAAAAAGGCGGCGGGCTGTTCGCCGCCGATTACACGCTGGACGGTCCGCTGGCCGACCCGGTGGTGCATATCAACCCGCTTTCGGCGCTGACGCCGGGTTTTCTGCGCGGCATTTTCGGCGGCCAGGCCACGGCGAAATGACCGGCCTGGCAAGAGAGGCAGTCTCATGACGATAAACCCGTTCCATCTGGCCTTTCCGGTGCACGATCTGGCGGCGGCCCGGGCATTTTACGGCGGCCTGCTGGGTTGCGCGGAGGGGCGTAGCGCCGCCGACTGGGTGGATTTCGATTTCTTCGGCCACCAGATCGTGGCGCATCTGGACCCCGGGCGCGCCGCCGCCCCCAGAGCGGAGCACCATTCCGTGGTGGACGGGCACGACGTGCCGGTGCCGCATTTCGGCGTGGTGCTGGAATGGGCGGCATGGCAGCGTCTGGCGGAGCGGCTGGCGGCCGCGGGCACGGCATTTATTATCCCGCCAGCCATTCGCTTCGCCGGGGAGATTGGCGAGCAGGCGACGATGTTCTTCGCCGATCCGTCGGGCAACGCCCTGGAGTTCAAGGCAATGCGTGACCCCGCGCTGCTGTTCGCGCGGTGATGTCAAAGCGGCGATGTCAAACGGGCAGGCGTAAGCCTGGTTCTTTTTTCCCGGGTGGGGCAAAGAATGGTCGTGTCTCAGTTTGAAGTCCGGCACCGGCCCGCACCCCCACCCGGCCACCCACGAGCCGCCTCAAGCTCACACAGGTTTTTGGCGCGACGATCGTCAAAAAGTCGCGGCGTGTCGCCGTGTTTCAGGGCAGAACCCGGGCGGTGAAGGGCAGCGTCTCGGCTTCGAATTCCACCACCCAGCAATCTGGGTCGATATCCACCCGCCGTGCCTGATAGGCGTCGGCGGCGGCTTGATCGACCCAGGCGCCGTTGGCGCCGGCGAGCCAGCCTTTCCGTCCGGTCTGGTCCTGTGCCTCGGTGAACAGGCGCAGCCCCTCGCGGCCGCGCAGGATCAGCACAAGGCTGCCGGCATCCGCGTCGCCGCGGCGAAGAACCGTGCCGACCACGCCGCGCGCCTGCGCCTCACGCAGCATGGCTTGCACGCGCAGCCTGGACTTCAGCCGTGGGTCTTCCATGTTGGGTGCAGTAACCGGAACCGGACGCGCATGAAACTGCTGCCAGCCGCCTTGACCTTGCTTGTCGCAACGCTTTCCGGGCTGGCGTGCGGCCGGGCCCGGGCGGCCAACGCGCCGCAACGGGTCACGTTCGGCATCGATTGGCAGGCCGAGGCGGCGTATGGCGGCTATTATGAGGCCATTGCCGACGGCATTTACGCGCGGCACGGGCTTGCCGTGACCATTCGCCAGGGCGGGCCGCAGGTGAACCAGGCGCAATTGCTGCTGGCCGGGCGGCTTGATTTCAGCCTGGCCTCGAACAGTCTGATCGCGCTGAATTATGTGCACGAGCATCTGCCCCTGGTCGCGGTCGCGGCAATGTTTCAGAAGGACCCGTCGGTGCTGATCGCCCACCCAGGCGTGGGTGACGACACGCTGACCGCGCTCAAAGGCAAGCCGATCGAGATCAGTGGCGATACGCGGGCGGGCTGGTGGAATTTCCTGAAGGCGCGGTTCGGCTATACCGACGACCAGATTCGTCCGTACACCTTCAATCTGCAACCTTTTCTGGCCAATCCGCGCGCCATTCAGCAGGGCTATCTGATGGATGAGCCCTATGCGCTGGCCAAGGCCATGCACCAGCAGCCAGTGGTGCTGCTGCTGGCCGATGCCGGGTTCACCTCGTATGGCAGCCTGATCGAGACCACCCGCAAGCTGGTGGCCAAGGACCCTGGCCTGGTGCAGCGCTTCGTCGATGCCTCGATCGAGGGTTGGTATGCCTATCTGTATGGCGACCCGAAGCCGGCCGATGCGTTGATACGGCAAGCCAACCCGGACATGACCGAGCCCGTGCTGGCCTATGGCCGCCAGGTGATGCGGCGCCATGGCATCGTCGATTCCGGAGATGCCAAAACCCTTGGCATCGGCGCCATGAGCCAGACCCGCTGGGCCAATTTCACCGGCCTGATGATCAGCCAGACGCTTTTTCCGCGCGGCATGGACTATCAGCAGGCGTTCACGCTGCGCTTCGTCAACCACGGCGTCGGGCTTGGGAAATAGCCGCGCGTGCTGCGGATCGAACAGGTTTCCCGGGCCTATCCGGGCGGCACGCTGGCGCTGCGGGATGTGTCATTCAGCCTGGCGCGCGGCAGCTTCACGGCGCTGCTGGGCCCCTCGGGCTGTGGCAAATCGACCCTGTTGCGGCTGATTGCCGGGCTTGACCAGCCAAGCGCTGGCAGGCTGGTTTGGCAGGCGGGCGCGCCGCCGGCGCCGGGCCGCATCGGCATGGTGTTTCAGGACCCGGTGCTGCTGCCCTGGGCCGATGCGCGGGCCAACGCCGCCTTGCCGCTGCGCCTTTTGGGTGAGCCCGCCGCCGCGGCCGATGCGCGCGCCGAGGCGGCGCTGCGCCGGCTTGGCCTTGGTGATTTCCTGGCCGCCCGGCCGCGCGCGCTCTCGGGGGGCATGCGCATGCGCGTGGCGCTGGCGCGGGCGCTGGCAACCGGCCCGGACCTGCTGCTGCTCGATGAACCGTTCGCGGCCCTCGATGAGCCGACCCGGCACCGCTTGCAGGATGATTTGAAACGCTTGCAGGCGGAAAGCCGCACCACCGTGGTGCTGGTCACGCATTCGATGTACGAGGCCGCGTTTTGTGCCGAGACGGTGGTGCTGCTGGCGCCGCGCCCGGGGCGGGTGGTGGCAAGCCTGACCATGGCGCCGCACGGTTCCCGGCTGGATGATGCGTTCCAGCACGATGTCGCTGCCATCGTGCACGCCTTTCCGGACGCGGCATGACCCGCTTTGCCCCCGCCCTGTTCGGCTTGCTGACGCTGCTGGCCTGGCAGGGCGCGGTCTGGCTGCTGCACGTGCCGCCTTATCTGCTGCCCGGCCCGCTCGGCATCGCGCGGGCCCTGCTGGCCAATGCGGGCAGCCTGTCGCACGCGCTGCTGGCCACCATGCTGGTGACCGTGACCGCCTTGGCGGTGGCGTGCGTGCTCGGCATCGCCATGGCTTTGGCGGTGGCGGCCAGCCGATTGGCGCGCGCGGCGATCGAGCCCTGGGCGGTGGCGCTGCAGGTGACGCCGATCGTCGCCATCGCCCCGCTGATCATCGTCTGGGTCGGCAACCCGTTCATGGCGTTGGTGGTATGCGCCGCCATCGTCGCGTTTTTCCCGGTGTTTTCCAATACGGTGGCGGGGCTTGCCGCGGTGCCGCCGGAATTGCTGGATTTGTTCCGGCTGTACGGCGCGGGGCGGCTGACCGTGCTGCTGCGGTTGCGCCTGCCGCATGCCCTGCCGCTCATGCTCGCGGGCATTCGCATCTCGGGCGGGCTGGCGCTGGTGGGCGCGGTGGTGGCGGAATTCGTGGCTGGCTCCGGCGGGTTTGCCTCGGGCCTCGCCTATCGGATTCTGGAAGCGGGGTATCGGCTGGAAATTCCGAAGATGTTCGCTGCCCTGGTCTTGCTTGCGCTGGCCGGCATCGCCATCAACGCGGCGCTCGGGTGGCTCGCGCGCCGCCTGGTGCGGGAGTAGGAAGCGGCATGGACGAGCGAAAACTGACCGAGGGACAACGCGCCTACGAGGCGCGGCGCGCCGCCAAGGCGGGCATGTCGCTGGAGAAATGGCTGAAACTGAAGGAAAAGGAGGCGGCGGCGGAAGCGCGCGCGCGGCGGGAAGCGGCCGCGCCGCCGCCCCAGCCGAAGCCACCGGGGTTTTGGTCTCGCCTGCTGGACCGCGCACACGCGCCACTCGACCCGGCGGAGGCAAAAAAGAAGACGAAGCGATAAGCGGGCGCTCGATGTCATTGCCGGCATCATGGTGAAGGCTGTGCCTCGCGTTATGCGTTGCACGCAAGCCGCCGCCGGCACCGCGCGAAGACATCACGCTTGCCTGTTCCCAGCCGGGTAAAAATCACGCTAGGCTGACCCGCGAACAGACAAGGAGTGGGTTGGTCATGCGCCTCAATTCCCGGTTGGCCAGTGGTTTGGCCATTGCCGTCAGCGCCGTCGTTGCGCTGCCGGCACTTGCCGCCCACCCGGTTTTGCAGGCGACGGTGCCGGCCGTGGTTGCCGCGGGGCGCGTGGCGCCGGCGGGGGCGGTTGCGCCGGATACGATGATGGCGGTTTCGGTTTCATTGCCGGTGCGCAACCCACGGGCGCGTGATGCCCTGCTGCGGGAAATTTATGACCCGGCCAGCCCGAATTACCGGCATTTCCTGTCGGTTGCGCAATATACCGAGCGGTTTGGGCCGACCCGGGCTGATTTTGCCCGCGCTGCCGCTTATTTCCGCGGCTTTGGCATCACCGTCGATGACAGCGCGGCCAACCGGTCGCTGTTGACGCTGGTGGGCCGCGCCGATGCGATGCAGCGGGCCTTTCATGTCGCGCTGCATTATTATCAGCACCCGACCGAGCAC
>DAIDIQ010000216.1 GCA_027459285.1 Acetobacteraceae bacterium | reverse complement strand
GGTGCCGGACTTCGCGCCGGGCAGGCGCGCATGGCAAACACTTCTGGTGCCGGGCGGCGCGTCAATTTAGGAGTTTTCGATGGCTGACTATTTCGCGCAGGCGTCGGGCTTGGCACTGGCGGAACTGCCGGTCGCGCGGCGGCATGCGTTGCTGCATGCGTATTATCTGGCCCGCGTGCTGGGCGCCGGGCAGGACGTGCTCGATCTGTCCGCGGTGCCAGCGGCGCTGCCCGGCCTGTTGCATGGCAGCGCGCGGCAGGTGCTGGCGCCTGACGCGGCCGAGCCGGCGGACCTGGTTCTGGCGCTCGGCCTGCTCGAAACCGTGCCAGACCCGGCGGCGCTGGTCGCGCGGCTGCGTCGGTTGACGCGGCAGGGCGGGCGGGTGCTGCTCAGTTGCGGCCTGGCGCCCGAGCCGGCAACCCGGCGGTCGCTCGACGCGGCCGAGGCGGCCTCCCTGCTGCGCGCGGGCTTTGCCGATGTGTGCGTGTTCGGCCAGATCGGGCTGGTCGGCTCCGCCCTGGTCGGCTCCAGCCAGGGCGGCTCGGGCGGCCCGCCGCTGATTTTCCGGCACACGGATCTGGTGCGGGTGGCGCAAAGCCGCGGGCTCAGCCAGCCGGACGCGCTGTTGCTGCTCGCCGGCACCGAAAGGCTGGATGGGCTGACCGATTCGCTGCTGGCGGCCGAGCCGATGCACTGGCTTGGCCAGACCGAGGCCCGGGCGGGCCTGGCCGAGGACGAGTTGCGCCTGCTTCGGGCCGACCATGCGGCGCTGTTGGCCGCCGATGCGGCGCGCGGCGCCGAGGCGGCGGCGCTGCGCCAGCAGGTGGCCCGCCTGCGCGTGGCCGAAGCCGCGGCCCGGACCGAGGCGCAGGCCATGCAGGCGGCACGGGATGAGGCGGTGGCGGCGGCGCTGGCCCTGGCGCACAATCAGCCGGCAGCCCCACAACCCCACCAGGCGGCGCCACCGCCGGCCAGGCCAACCAGCAACGCCACACCGCCGGCACGGCCGGTCTGGCGCCGCGTGGCCCGGCGGCTCGCCGGCCGGCGCGACGCCGATGCGATGGCCGAGCGGCTGCGCGCCCTGGCGCAAGGTGGCGTGTTCGATGCCGGCTGGTATGCCCAACGCTATCCGGACGTGGCGGCCGCCGGCGAAGACCCCGCGCGCCACTATCTCGCGCATGGCGCGGCCGAGGGGCGTGACCCCGCCCCCGGGTTCGACGCGCCCTGGTATGTCGCCGCCCACCCCGAGGCGCTGGCGCCGGGCATGACGCCGGCCGAGCATTTCGCCACACTGGGCCGCGCCGCCGGCCACAAAACCGCCCCCGCCGGGGCCGGGCAGATCGATGTTCTGTATGTGTCGGGTGAGCCGGATACGCCCGGCAGCACCTATCGTTGCGACCGCCACGCGGCCGCGGTGCGCGGCATGCGCGCGGCCGTGCTGCGCATCGAACAGGTCTCCGCCGCCCTGCTGCAAGGGGTGCGCGTCTGCGTGCTGTGGCGGGTGCGTGACAGCCAGCATGTGCGCAACATCATGCACGAGGTGCGCAAGGGCGGCGGCATCGTGCTGTTTGACCTGGATGACCTGATGCTGCGGCCGGAACTCGCCAACACCCGCACGATCGATGGCATTCGCACCACCCAGGCGGGGCTCGCCTCCACCCGCGGCACCTTCGCCGAGGTGCAGCGCGCCATGCTGGCCGCCGATTTCTGCACCGCCACCACCGAGGAACTGGCCGTGCATATGCGGCAATTCCAGAAGGCGACCCTGGTGCTGCCGAACGGCTATGATGATGCCTGGCTGGCGCGGTCCCGCGCCGCGGTGCGCGCCCGCGCCGCCGCCGCCCGGGATGGGCTGATCCGCATCGGCTATGCCGCCGGCACGCTGACCCACCAGCGGGATTTTGCCTGCGCCCTGCCCGCCCTGCTGCGCGTGCTGGCGGCGCGGCCAGAGGTGCGGCTGGTGCTGTTCCGCACCCCGGAGGGGCTGGAGATGGTCATGGCCGAGGAATTCGAGGCGTTGGCCGGGTTCGCCGACCGGATCGAGTGGCGCGACACCGTGCCGCACGCCGCCCTGCCGGACGAGTTGGCGCGCTTCGACATCAACCTCGCTCCCCTGGAACCGGGTAACCCGTTCTGCGAGGCGAAAAGCGAGCTCAAGCTGTTCGAGGCCGCCCTGGTCGATGTGCCGAGCGTCGCCTCGCCCACCGGGCCGTTCGCGCGGGTGGTGCGGCACGGCGAAAACGGGTTTCTCGCCGCCGATGACGAAGCCTGGCACGAGGCGCTGCTGCGCCTGGTCGATGACGCGGCGTTGCGCCGCGCGCTCGGCGTGCAGGCGCGGCTTGATTGCCTGTGGCGGTTCGGCCCGCGCCGCCGGACCATGCTCACCACCTGGTGCCTGCGCCAGGCCCTGGGTGGCGCGGACGGCGCCGCCGCCTTCGCCGCGCAAACCGCCATGGCCACGCATGAGGAGACGCGGCACATCAGCCTCGCCCCGGCCGAGACCCTGTTCGCCGCCGATACGCGCCGCCCGGCCCAGGTGACGATCATTATTCCCTGCTATAATTATGCCGAGTTCGTGCTCGACGCCTTGGAATCGGCGCGCGCGCAATCGCTCGACGCGCTCGATATCGTCGTGATCGACGATGCCTCGACCGACCCGATGCTGACCACGCTGGTGGGCGAATGGCTGAGCGCCCATGCCGGGCGGTTCGGCCGCGCGCTGCTGCTGCGCCACCACGCCAATGCCGGTCTGGCGGCGGCGCGCAACACCGGCTTTGCCGCCGCGGAAACGCCCTTTGTGCTGCCGCTCGACGCCGATAACCGGCTGCGACCCGACGCCGCGGCAACATTGCTCGCCGCCATCGAGACCGATGAGGCACCCGCCTTCGCCTATGGCAGCCTACGCATGTTCGATGCCGCCGACAGCGTTTTCTCGAACGAACCTTTCCGTCCGGCGCGGCTGCTGGGCGGGAATTATATCGACGCCATGGCCCTCATCGCCGTGTGGGCCTGGGCCGCCGCCGGCGGCTATGCCATGCCACGCGGCATGGGCTGGGAAGATTTCGACCTCTGGTGCCGCCTGATCGATCTCGGCCTGCACGGGGTGCATGTGCCGGACCTGGTGGGCGACTATCGCGTGCACGGCGCCTCGATGCTGGACCGCGAGGTCGAGGTGGCCAGCCGCAAGGAAGCCCAGGTGGCCCTGATCGAACAACGCTACCCATGGCTGAGGCTGACGGCCCGCACGGCACGCGCGCGCGACGG
>DAIDIQ010000192.1 GCA_027459285.1 Acetobacteraceae bacterium | reverse complement strand
CGGCAGCGCCTTCGCCGGCCTCTCGGCCGACACACCCTTGCTCGATTACGGCCTCGCCATCGCCATGCTGCTCGGCCGCTTCGGCTTTCTCATCCCAACCCTCGCCATCGCCGGCTCACTCGCCGCAAAGCCAAAACTGCCTGCCTCCGCCGGCACCTTCCCAACCGACGGCCCGCTCTTCGTCTGCCTGCTCATCGGCGTCGTCATCATCCTCGGCGGCCTGCAATTCCTGCCCGCTCTGTCCCTGGGGCCGATCGCCGAGCATTTCGCCATGCTGGCGGGAAAGATGTATTGATGTGGTTAGATAAGGTGAAGACAAGTAGCGACTTTTTTGAAAAAAAGTCGCGCAAAAAACTTTTGCGGCCTGGTCCGACGTTCAAACCGCGGACCGTGCAACACCCCCAGACCCGAGGTAACAAAAGTTTTTTGGTTCTTTTTTTCAAAAAAGAACGAATCCCTTCCTCAAACCCAGAAAAACCCCAATGACCGCCGATACCATCGCCCTCCTCGACCCCAGCATCATCCGCCGCGCGGCGCTCGATAGTCTCGTCAAGCTCAATCCGCGCCACGTCATTCGCAACCCGGTCATTTTCGTCACCGAAACCGTCGCTTTCCTCGTCACCATCCTCGGCGTCAGGGAACTCGCCACCGGCAAGCCCTGGCACTTCGCCCTCGCCATCGCCGCCTGGCTCTGGATCACGGTGCTCTTCGCCACCTTCGCCGAAGCCGTCGCCGAAGGCCGCGGTCGCGCCCGCGCCGAAAGTCTCCGCCGTGCCCGCTCAACCGCCACCGCCCGCCGCCTCCTCGGCACAAACCGCGCCCATGTCGAGCAAATTCCCGCAACCTCCCTCCGCGCGGATGATCTCGTCCTGGTCGAGGCCGGCGACCTCATTCCCTCGGACGGTGAGGTCATCGAAGGCGTCGCCTCCGTCAACGAAAGCGCCATCACCGGCGAATCCGCCCCCGTCATCCGCGAAGCCGGCGGAGACCGCTCCGCCGTCACCGGTGGCACCCAACTGGTGAGCGATTCCCTCGTCATCCGCATCACCGCCGCCCCCGGCAACACATTTCTCGACCGCATGATAGCCCTGGTCGAAGGCGCCTCCCGCCGCAAAACCCCCAACGAAATCGCGCTCGATATTCTCCTCGCGGGCCTCACCATCATTTTCCTCGTCGCCGTCGTCACCCTGGTCGGCATGGCGGATTATTCCCACACCCACCTCTCCGTGCCCGTCCTCGCCGCCCTCCTCGTCACCCTCATTCCCACCACCATCGGCGGCCTGCTTTCCGCCATCGGCATCGCCGGCATGGACCGTCTGGTCCGCTTCAACGTCGTCGCCACCTCCGGCCGCGCCGTCGAGGCCGCGGGTGACGTCGATATTCTCCTGCTCGACAAGACCGGCACCATCACCTTCGGCAACCGCGCCTGCGCGGCCCTGCACCCCATTCCCGGCGTCGCCGAGCGTGACCTCGCCGAGGCCGCAAGCCTCGCGAGCCTCGGTGACGATACGCCCGAGGGCCGCTCCATCCTCGCCTATGTGCGTGACCGTTTCGGCATCACCCCGCCAAGGCCCGATGGCGCCATCCTCGTCCCCTTCAGCGCCAATACCCGCCTCTCCGGGCTCGATGCCGGCGCCGACCAATGGCGCAAGGGCGCCATAGACAGCGTGCTCGCCATGGCCGACACCGCCGCCCCCGCCGCCCTCACCAGCGCGGTCGAGCGAATTGCCCGCGCCGGTGGCACGCCACTCGCGGTCGCCCTCAACAACCGCCTGCTCGGCACCATCGAACTGAAGGATATCGTCAAGCCCGGCATCCGCGAGCGTTTCGCCGCACTCCGCCGCATGGGCATCCGCACCATCATGGTCACCGGCGATAACCGCCTCACCGCCGCCGCCATCGCCACCGAATCCGGCGTCGATGATTTCCTCGCCGAGGCAAAGCCCCAGGACAAGCTCGATTACATCCGCAAGGTCCAGGCCGAAGGCCGCCTCGTCGCCATGTGCGGTGACGGCACCAACGACGCGCCGGCCCTCGCCCAGGCCGATGTCGGGGTCGCCATGCAAACCGGCACCCAGGCCGCGCGAGAGGCCGGCAACATGGTCGATCTCGACAGCGATCCCACCAAACTCATCGAAATCGTCGAAATCGGCAAGCAACTCCTCATCACCCGCGGGGCGCTCACCACCTTCTCCATCGCCAATGACGTCTCCAAATATTTCGCCATCCTGCCGGCCATTTTCGTCGCCACCTACCCGGAACTGGCCAGCCTCAACATCATGCGCCTGCATTCCCCGCAAAGCGCCATCCTCTCGGCCGTCATCTTCAACGCCCTCATCATCGTGGCCCTGGTCCCGCTCGCTCTCCGCGGCGTGAAATTCATCCCCATCAGCGCCGGCGCTCTCCTGCGCCGCAATCTGCTCATCTACGGCGCCGGCGGCCTCATCGCCCCCTTCGCCGGCATCAAACTCATCGATCTTCTGCTCACCACACTGGGGCTCGCCTGATCATGGTCCAGCATCTCCGTCCCGCCGCCATCCTTATTCTCCTCTTCACCCTCCTCACCGGCCTTGCCCTGCCGCTCGGCTTCACCGGCCTCGCCCAATTCATCGCCCCCTTCCAGGCCAATGGCTCGCTCATCCGCCGAAATGGCCAGGTCATCGGCTCCGCCCTCATCGGCCAGGCCTTCACCACCGCCGGCTATTTCCACCCCCGCCCCAGCGCCATCACCACGACCGACGCGAAAGGCAACACCATCCCCGATCCCTATGACGCCGATAATTCCGCCGCCTCCAACCTCGCCCCCACCAGCAAGGCCCTCATCGAGCGGGTAAAGGCCGCCATCGCCCGCATCGGCAAAACCCCCGTTCCCGCCGACATGGTAACCACCTCCGCCAGCGGGCTCGACCCCGACATCTCCCCCGAAAACGCCGCCATGCAAATTCCCCGCATCGCCGCCGCCCGCCACCTCCCGCCCGCAACCCTGCAAGCCCTGGTACGCGCCCACACCACCGGCCGACTATTCGGCCTGCTCGGCCAACCCCACATCAACGTCCTCGACCTAAACCTCGCCCTCGATGCCCGCGCCACGAAATAGGGCGACCCGCCCCGCGCGGCCGCTTTCGCACGCCCTCATCATTTCGTTTACGTAGCAAACACCCCCCTTCCCATCGCCCCGCTTCCCCGCCACTTTCCCCACCATGCAGGAAGACGGCCGCCCAGACCCGGATGCGCTGCTCGCCGCCCTGCCGGACGCGCGACCCACCCAGGCCGGCCATCTGAAAATCTTTCTCGGCGCCGCCCCCGGCGTCGGCAAAACCTGGGAAATGCTGGTCCAGGCCCGCCGCCGCGCCGCCGACGGGCTCGACGTCGTCGCCGGCATCATCGAAACCCATGGCCGCGCCGATACCGAGGCCCAGCTCGCCGATCTGCCCGTCCTGCCCCGCCGCCCCATCGCCTATCGCGGCCAGACCATCCCCGAATTCGATCTCGATGCCGCCCTCGCCCGCCGTCCCGGCCTGCTCCTGGTCGACGAACTCGCCCACACCAACGCCCCCGGCAGCCGCCACGCCAAACGCTGGGAAGACGTGGCCGATCTGCTCGCCGCCGGCATCCCGGTCTGGGCCACCCTCAACGTCCAGCACCTGGAAAGCCTGAACGACGATATCGCCCGCATCACCGGCATCCGCCCCACCGAAACCCTGCCAGACCGCGTGCTCGACATGGCCGACGAAATCGAGCTCATCGATCTCCCCCCGGCCGAGCTCCGCGCCCGCCTCCAGGGCGGCAAAATCTACCCGCCGGAAACCGCCGCCCGCGCCCTCGATGGCTTCTTCCGCGAAGGCAATCTCACCGCGCTCCGAGAGGTGGCGCTCCGCCGCGCCGCCAACCGGGTCGATGCCGATGTCCGCGCCCTGCTCCGCCGCGCCGGCCACGCCGGCGCCTTCCCCACCGGTGAGCGCATCGTCGCCCTGGTCGGCCCGGATCAAGCCGCCGAATCCGTCGTCCGTCAGGCCAAGCGCCTGGCCGACGCGCTGCACGGCCCCTGGGTCGTGCTGCACATCGAAAAGCCCGGCCAGCCCGCCGCCACCGCGCTGCGTGCCCCGCTCACCATCGCCGCCCAACTCGGCGCCGAGCTTGATCTGCGTGCCGCCGCCACCCCCGATCTCGCCGGCGCCCTGCTCGGCGCCGCCCGCGCCCGCAATGCCACCCATCTCGTCATCGGCCGCTCGCCCACCCCCGCCTGGCGCCGTCGCCTCGGCCTCTCGCTCACCGCCCAGTTGCTCCGCCGCGGCACTGATTTCGTGGTGCACGTCGTGCCGGCACCCACCGCCGTGCCCGCCCCGCGCCGCCCGCAACGCCCCGCGCAATCGCGCCTGGCACTCCCCTGGCTCGCCGTCGGTCTCGCCCTCGCCCTGGTCACCGGCGCCGGCATCTGGTTTCGTCACACCCTGCCCGCCGCCGCGGCCGACATGGTCTATCTCGCCGTCACCGTCTCGGTCGCCGCCCTGCTCGGCACCCGCTATGCCCTCGTCTCCGCCGCGCTCGGCCTCATGCTGTGGGACTTTTTTTTCGTCGCCCCCCTCTACACCATCACCATCGACAGCCCGCGGGACCTCGTCACCGGCCTCGTCTTCGCCGCCATCGCCCTGCTCACCGGCAGCCTCGCCGGCCGCGTCCGCGCCGAGGTCGAGGCCGCCAGCGCCCGTATCGAGGGTCTGCGCCGCATCGCCGTGTTCAGCCGCCGCCTCGGCCAGCCCGCCACCGAGCCCGAACTCCTCACCGAAATCGCCCAACAGGCCGCCGGCCTCGCCCAACGCGCCATCGTCCTGCAGGAAAGGGCAGGGGACCTCACCCCGGTCGCCGCCGCCCCCAGCCCCGTCACCCTCGACGAGGGCAGCGCCGCCGCCGCCCAATGGTGCGCCACCCACAACCAGCCCACCGGCCTCGGCACCACCACCCTCCCCTCCGCCCCCTGGCATTTCCTGCCGCTCAGCACCGTGCGCGGCCTCTCCGGCGTGCTCGGCGTCAACCCGGACGCACCCCTGACCGACCCGCTCGGACAAGCGCTGGAAGCCCTGGCCGACCAGGCCGCCGTCGCGCTGGAACGCCTCGCCTTCGCCGGCCAGGCCGCCCGCGCCGCCGCCATGGAGGAAACCCAGTCGCTCCGCACCGCCCTCCTCGCCTCCCTCGGCCATGACCTGCGCACCCCCCTCACCGGCATCCAGGGCGCCGCCTCCACACTCCGCACCGCCTGGGAAAAACTCAGCCCGCCCTCCCGCGCCGACCTGCTCGAAACGATCGAGCAGGACGTCGCCCGCATGGCCCGCTTCCTCGGCAACATCACCGACCTCACCCGTCTCGAAACCGGCCAGATCCTGCCCCGGCTCGGCCGCGTGCCGGTCGTCACCATCATCGAAGCCGCCATCGCCCGCCTGCCCGACAGCCTCTCCGTCACCGTCAACGCGCCCCCCGGCCTCGCCGTTCAGGCCGACCCCGCCTTGCTCGAGCAGGCCCTGTTCAACGTGCTGGAAAATGCCCGCAAATACGCCCCCCTCGGCTCGCTCATCGCCGTCCGCGCCGAGGCCGCGCGCGGCCAGGTCACCATCGCCATCGCCGATGAGGGCATCGGCATCCCGCCCGAGGACCTGCCCCACATCTTCGACAGCTTCTTCCGCGCCCGCCGCACCGACCGCACCGCCGCCGGCCTCGGCCTCGGTCTCGCCATCGCCCGCGGCCTGATGCGCGCCATGGGCGGCACCATCGCCGCGCAAAGCCCCAACCCCGCCATGCCGGCCGGTGGCATGCAGGGCACGGTCATCCGCCTCACTCTGCCCGAGGCCACCCAGGCATGACCGGTCCTCTCGTGCTCGTGATCGATGATGAACCCCAGGTCCACCGCTTCCTCCGCCCCGCCCTCGAGGCCGCCGGCTACGCCGTCGAACGCGCCGATACCGCCGCCCAGGGCCTGCGCCTCGCCGCCGCCCGCGCGCCAGATGCCGTCCTGCTCGATCTTGGCCTGCCCGACGCCGACGGCCAGGCGACACTCGTCAAACTCCGGGAATTCTCGCAGGTGCCGGTTCTGGTCATCTCCGCCCGTGACCGGGAATCGGAAAAAGTCACCGCCCTCGATGCCGGCGCCGATGACTATATCGAAAAACCCTTCGGCGTCGCCGAACTCCTCGCCCGCATCCGCGCCGCACTCCGCCATCGCCGCGCCCAGCAGGGCACGCCCGAAACCCTCCTCCTGCCGGGGCTCAGCATCAATTTCGCGGCGCGCGAGGCCCGCCCGGAAGGCGCCGGCACGCTCACCCTGAGCCCGCTCGAATGGGACCTGCTGGCGCTGCTCGCCCGCAATGCCGGCCGCGTGCTCACCCATCGGCAGTTGCTCACCGCAATCTGGGGTCCCGCCCACGTCCAGGACGTGCCATATCTGCGCGTCTATATCGGCCAGTTGCGCCAGAAACTCGGCCCCGCCGCCCGCCTCATCCGCACCGAACCCGGTGTCGGCTACCGGCTGCTCGCCGACTGACCCCAACCAGGAGACCCCAATGCATCTCGGTTTCATCGG
>DAIDIQ010000188.1 GCA_027459285.1 Acetobacteraceae bacterium | reverse complement strand
TCCGATGACCGGCCCATTTCTGCCGCATGACGGGCCGCGCGGCCCCGAATCCAAATTTCTCGGCGTGTCCATCGAAAACCACCCCGCGCGGGACGCGCTGGCCAATCCCGCCAGTTACGCCACCCCCACATCCCCGCCCGTGCTGCTGGTTGCCGGCACCGATGATTGCCTGGTGCCCTGGCAGCAAAGCCAGGAACTGGCCACCACCCTGCTGGCAAAAGGCGCCCCGGTCACGTTCCGCCTGGTGGCCCGCGCCACCCATGCCGACCTGACCCTGGACCAGGGAGAAACGCTCGCCACCACGGTTGATTTCCTGGCCCGGGTATTGCGGCGCGCCCCGGCCATCATCGAGGCTGACCGTGACCACGCGGTGAATTGAAACCACTCACGACGTATCGGGAATTAGCCGCAATGCGCGTCAGTGAAAGGCAAGTTTTCTGTAGAAAACACCGAGTGCTTTTCTAGAAGCTGATCGCGTTCTACGCTCTGTTTCTCATCGAGCCCGAGCGCGACGATAAGCTCGCGACTTTTTTGTTCACTGGATTTCGTAGCGCAGCACCGACCCGTCATGCGCGAAATATTCCATGCCGGTGAGGCGTTCACTGGCGTACCATAGATTGAGATGCAGGTCGCCCGTCATGCTGTATTTGGTGGCCGGGATGGCCGCGCCGTCGGCGCGGGGTGCTGCGGAAGGGCCGGCGTTGGTGAGGGTGATGTGCAGCAGGCGGCCGGTTTGCGAATCGATGAGCGGCGCGGTGACGGTGCGGAAATTCCAGTAGGAGGTATCGAGCGCACCCTTGGGGGCGATATAGGGCTTGGCGTCGCTGCCCTGCACCATGAGGTCGGTGCCGTTCCAGTGGCCCTGGGCGTAACCCCGTTCGCCGTTGCGGTTGGTGCGGGCGGAAAACCAGACCAGTTGGTTGTCACGCCACTGTTCCTGATTGTGGTGTTGGTAGCGGAACATGGTGATGAAGCCGAGGCGGATGCGCAGATCGACCGTGATGATGACGGAGAGTGCGTTGTTGCGGTGCAGAAACTCGTAGGCGGCGGTGCCGACCTTGGCGCCGTTGCGAAAGATGGTGCAGGCGAGGGCCGCGGGCAGCGGCTCGGCCCAGGCGCGGGGCATGGCGGCCATGGTGGCGAGACCGAGGGTGAACTGGCGGCGCGTCGGACGCCATTGTGCGCACGGGTCAGTCACGTCACTGGTTCTGAAGCAGGCGGGGCGCGGGTGCAAGCCGGGCGGGGAGGCGGTAGTGTCTCAGTTTGAAAAAGAAAGTCCGGCACCGGCCCGCACCCCCGCCCGGCCACCCATGGCAGTGTACGCTTGTGGGTGGCCGGTGCCGGCTTCGATCCAGGACACGGGCGGAACATGCCTTCCTACGGGCACCGGGTTCGTGCCAGTTTGGCCGGGCCATGAACACGCTGCTGCTGATGCGCCATGCGAAGGCCGTGCCGCACGATGCCGGCACGCCGGACCATGGGCGGGCGCTGACCAAGCCCGGCCGGGAGGCGGCGCGTACCATGCGCGATGCGATGGCGCGGCTTGGGCTGTGCGTGGATGTGGTGCTGGTATCATCGGCCAGACGGACGATGCAGACGCTGCAATGCCTGCAACCATTCATTGCGCCGAACAAGGTGGAGCCGATGGACTGGCTGTATCTGGCCAGTGCCGGGGATATTTTGCACGTGCTGCGGCAGGTGACGCCGACGCTGCGCCGGGTGCTGGTAATCGGCCATAACCCCGGGTTGCACGATCTGGCTTTGCTTTTATGCGCCGATGAGCGCGCGGCGGACTGGCCGCGCCTCGCGCGCGGTTTTCCGACCGGGACGCTGGCGCAGCTTGCGGTGCCGGGGGAGTGGGCGACGATCGCGCCGGGAACGGCGCGGTTGCAGCGATTACTGTCACCCTCGCGGGTTGAGGCGGCCGGCTGGCCCGATTGAGGTGCTTCCACCCCGTGGCGATTCGCTCTAGGCTGTAGGCTTTGTGGGGGAATTACGTATGCGAACACGGCTTTTGTTACTGGCGGGCATGCTGGCCATGGCGGCGACACCGGCGCTGGCGCAGGCCTCGGCCGGCAGCCACCGGGTGATTTATTATTACCAGACCCAGTATGATAATGGGACTTATGTTTCATTGGCGCCGATGTGGCAGACGCGCAACCCGGCCACCGGCAAGCCGGTGGTGACGGATGTGATGATCGCGGCGTTTCATTTGGGGTATAATTCGGATGGCACGCCGTATATTCATTTGAATGACAATGTGCCGGGCGACCCGATGTTCACCCAGATGTGGCAGCAGGTGAAGGTGCTGCAACATTACGGTATCACGGCACGGATGATGCTGGGGGGCGCGGCGCAGGGCAGTTATCAGGATATTTTCTCGCAGCCAAAAGTTTTCTATCCGATTCTGGCGCAAACCATTCGCACCTATCATTTGAACGGCATCGACCTCGATATCGAGGAGACTGTGACATTGCAGGATGTGGAGCGGCTGATCACGCAACTGCACCATGATTTCGGGCCGAACTTCATCATCACCATGTCGCCGGTGGCGACCGATCTGGAATACGGCTACGGGTTGGGCGGGTTCAACTACAAGGATTTGTATGATAGCCCGGCCGGGAAATATATTTCCTGGTTCAACGTGCAGTTCTATAGCGGGTTCGGTGACATGTATTCGACCACCGATTACAATAATTGCATCGCCAATGGCTATCCGGCGAACCAGGTGGTGGCGGGCATGCTGACCAACCCGAGCAATGGCGGCGGCTTCACGCCGATTGGCACCGCGGAAGGGACGGTGACCGCGCTTTCCACCCAATACAGCAATTTTGGCGGCGTGGCCGGCTGGGAATATTTCAATTCCGACCCGGGCGGCACGGCGGACCCGATGAGCTGGGCGATAGGGTTTGCCCGCGCGATGCAGTAAGAAAGACGCGCCGGAGCGGTTCCAGCCAAGTGGAACCGCTCTGATCACCACGCGAAAACAGCGCGGTCACAAAGTTTTTTTGGTTCTTTTTGTTCACAAAGAGAACAGATGACTTATCGGCGGCGATCCGATCTAGAACGGAAATACACCAGCCTCGGTCTCGACCGTGATCCAGCGCATTTCGGTGAAGGCGTCGATACCCGCCTGGCCGCCGAAGCGGCCATGGCCGGATGATTTGGTGCCGCCGAAGGGCATTTGCGCCTCATCATGCACGGTGGCGCCGTTGATGTGACAGATGCCGGACTGGATGCGCTGGGCGATTTTCAGGCCACGGGCAATATCCTTGGTGTGGATGGCGGCGGACAGGCCGTATTCGGTGGCGTTGGCGAGCGCGATGGCGTGGGCGTCGTTGCGGGCGCGGGTGATGGCGACGACAGGGCCGAAGCTTTCCTGGTGGAACAGGCGCATCGATTCGGTCACGTGGTCGAGCACGTGCGGGGGCATGACGGTGGCGCGGGCCGGGCCGCCGCATAATTGCACGGCGCCGGCGGCCAGCGCCGCATCGATCAGGGCCTGGACGCGGGTGATGGCGTGCGTGTCGATCAGGGCGCCGGGTGGGGCGTGGGCTGCCCGGGCGGCGAGCCGGGCGGCGAAGGCATCAGCCACCGCGTCGAGCACGATCGCGCGTTCGGTGGACATGCAGATCTGGCCTTGATTGGCGAAGGCGCCGAAGCTGGCGGCGGCGGCGGCATGGTCGAGATCGGCATCATCGAGCACCAGCAGGGGGGCCTTGCCGCCGAGTTCCAGCAGCACGGGCTTGAGGTTTTGCGCGGCGCGGATTGCGACCTGACGGCCGATCTCGGTCGAGCCGGTGAAATTGATGCGGCGGATGGCGGGGTGGTCGATCAGGGCGCCGACGATTTCGGCGGCCTGCCCGGGCGCATGGGTGACCAGGTTGACGGTGCCGGGGGGAAAATCGGCGGCGTGCATGGCCTCGATGATGAGCGCGTGGGTGCGGGGGCAGCGTTCCGAGGCTTTGAGAATGACGCTGTTGCCGCAGGCGAGCGGGGTGGCAATGGCGCGCACCCCGAGAATGATGGGCGCGTTCCAGGGCGCGATGCCAAGCACCACGCCGGCCGGTTGGCGCACCGCCATGGCGAGGCAGCCAGGCTGGTCTGACGGGATGATGCTGCCGGTGATTTGCGTGGTGATGCTGGCGGCCTCGCGCAGCATGCTGGCGGCGAGGCTGAGGTTGAAGCGCGCCCAGGCTTCGGTTGCGCCGGTTTCGGCCGACATGGCGGCAATGAAGGCGGGGGCGCGCGCTTGCAGCGCCGCCGCGGCGCGGATGAGGGCGGCGCGGCGGGCGGTTGGACCGAGGGCGGACCAGACCGGAAAGGCGGCGGCGGCGGCATCAACGGCTGCGATGGCAAGGGCTGCGGACATGCGGGCGGTGGTAAGGGAAAACGGCGGATTTAAGAAGCGGCGCGGTAACGGGGAAGTGATGATAAGAGGGTAGCCCCCGGGTTGACAGCCCTGCCTGCCTGACTCAGTTGACGCCATGCTGCCGCAAGTTCCGCTCCAGCGGGGCGCGCATTAGCCAGGTGAGCAGGCCACCGACGGCGGCGATGGCAACGTTGAGTGCCCAGAAGCCAGCGGGAGTGAGCGGCGCATAGAAGCGGCCAAGCCAGCCGATGGTGATGTTGGCGATGAAAAGCGACAAGAACACGGTGCCCATCAGCGTGGCCTTGACAGCTTGGGGCGCGGCCCGCGAGACGAGGGCGAGCAGGGTGGGCCAATAATAAAGAAAGCCGATGCCGAGCAGCACATCGTAGATGAAGGGAATTATGCCGGGTGTGCGGTTTGAGACGAGGCAGGCGACGACGAGCAGCAGATTGGCGAGCGCGGTAATAAAGGCGCCGACGGCGATTTTTTGCAGTTCGCTGCCTTCACTGGCCATGCCGGGCTGGCGGTGCCACAGGGCAAGCAGGGGCGGCACGAAGACGATGCTGGCCAAGGGATCGATGGAATTAAACCATGCGACGGGGATGTGAAAGCCGAGGAAATTCAGGCCGACATGTTTGTCGATCCAGAGCAGGGCGACATTGGTGTTTTGGTAATAGGCGACCGACTGGAACATGGTGAGAGCCATGACGATGACGAGAGCGACAATGACGCGCGCGTCACCGGGATGGAGCGGTGGGTGGACCTTCCGCTGCGATTGACCGGCTTCCGGCAGATAGCGGTAGCCAGCGAGATAGGTTGCTAGCGCGCACAGCATCAGCAAGCCGGCAAGGCCGAAGCCGGCGTGCCAGCCGTATAGCTGTGCCAGAAGGCCACACAGAATGGGGCCGGCGGTGGCGCCGACATTGATGCCAATCGAGAAAATAGCAAAGCCGCGGGTGCGACCCTCGCTGTCATGCTCAGGATAGAGGCTGCCAACCTGGGCGGAGATATTACCTTTGAGCAGGCCACAGCCAAGGATGAGCAACAGGAGAGCGAGCAGAAAAGAGGCATCGAACGCCATGGCAATATGCCCCGCGCTCATCAACACCGCGCCAATGACGATCGCGGCGCGGCGACCCAGCAGACGGTCGGCCAGTAATCCACCGAATACCGGGGTGAAATACACGAAGCCAGAATAAAGCCCGAAGATTTGCGAGGCGAGCGCAAGCGGACTGAGCCGGCCGAACACGGATTGGATGACGGCGCGAAAGGGACCGAAGCCGAGAATATGGCTGATATGGCCCGGTTGCAGGAGTTGCTGGGTCATATAGAGGACCAGCAGGGCGGTCATGCCGTAATAGGAAAAGCGCTCCCACGCCTCAGTGAAAGCAAGGAAGGCAAGACCGCGCGGCTCACCAAGAAAAGTTCTTGCCTTTGCAGGTGACGGTGCGGGCGGGTTGTGGCTGGTTCGGATGCTGGTCATGCGCCTGGCCGGGAAAGGGTGGCGCCGAGTAGCACGGATGCAGGCGGAGGCCCAATGGCAATAGGCGTCCGGCCGGTGATTGCCACCGGCCGGACAGGTAAGGTTGCTTTATTTGATGACGGAGATGTAGGTGCCCCAGTTGGCGTAGCTGCCGCGCGGGTAGAGCGAGGCGTCGGGGATGTATTCATTGCCGAGATAGAGATAGCCGGTCACGGGGTCTTCGGTCGCAGAAGCGAAGTCACCCCATCGGCCGACACCGGCCGGACCAGCGCCGGGATAGCCAGTGAAGCCATCATCAGAGGCACTGCCCTGACCAGTGATTGTGATCGGGCCGCCGTGGTGATGACCCGCTTTGAACAACACGTAGCCCGTGCTGGGATAAGCCCCCGGGTGGCTGGCATTTTTGCCGACAATGGTGAAGCCGATCGCGCCCCGGCCACCGATGCCCGCGGCGATTGCCGGATAAAGTAGCGAATAGCCCGTTGGCGGAACAATATACCCTTGCACGCCCATCTGGGCATGAACGCCGGTGCTGTCGGCGCTGACAGCGACCTTGAACCAAGCGATATCATCGACGGGCAGGCCGTTTTTGTCAGTGCTGCCGGTCGCGAGTGCCGCGAACAGGCCGTGATTGTAGAATTTCACCCCGCCGCTGACGGCATTATAGCCACCATCAAGCTGAGGCGAGGTGGTGGCGCCCTGGCTTTGGCCATAAGGCCCGACATCGTTCGGCTCAGTGGCCGGCACGGTTTGGGCATAGGGTTCCGGAGTCACCGTGGTGCTGAACAAGGGGGGCGGCGTCGTGGATCCGACAGAAGCGGTATCGGTGAGCGCGTAGATGCCCAGGGTGTTGGTGCCGTAGTAGATCTCCTGGGCCGTCTCAAAAAACTCGGTGCCATTGTTCTTGGTCGAGAAATCATTTGGCCTGGCCGGGATAGAGGGCTCGAGAACAAACTCCGGCACGACATAATAGTCGTATGTGAAGCTTTGGCCGGAGATCAGCGCGGCCTTTGGCAGCGCATAAAGACCAGCATTCACATAATTGCCGGTGACGTTGGAGAACAAATCGGCCGTGATGTAAAAGGCATTCTTGTCATAGCCAGGCTGAGGATAGTCGGCGAGGCAGGAACCCTGACAGCCCGAGATATTTGCGCCCTGATCATCGATCAGATAGACGTAATAGGCGCCGGCCGGATTGCTGGTCTGACTGACGGCAAGGGCGAACCCATTGAAGCCGTCCGACAATTCCACGACTTCCTCGATGAACCAACGCTGCGAATCCGGGTCGAACTCGACATGTGGGTCCGAGAGGACGGGCGCGTTGTTTTCCGTCAGGCCAAACAGTGCATAGTCGGATACTGGACCGACGAGGGGTTTGCCCGTTGCCTGAAAAATCTCGAGCACATTGTTCACATCCTCGACAATCGTATTCCGGGCGACGGCGAGGCCCTGATCTGGCGGCTCGAGTTCGTAGTTGAGAACGGCGGGCAATTGACCATCATAGGTGCCGTTGAAGCCGGTAAAGCTGCCGGCGGCGCGGGTAATCGTGGTGTTGGGCGCCATGGTCGGCAGCAGACGCGCGGCCCGCGGGCGTCCATCGGCGGTCGGGTATTTATGCCGCAGCGCGGCATAAGGAACCGGCATGCTCAATGCGCGCGCGTTTGCGGCGCTTTTGGCGAGCTGCGCCAGGTTGACCACCGTGACCGGCGAGATGGTGACGGAGGCGATGTGCGGCGCGATGGGCGCGCCCGCCAAGGCAACCCCGGGAATTGCGGCAAGCGCGAGCGCGGAGGCGCCGAGCAGTAGGGATCTGACTGACAAGAACAGAGTACTCCTGGTTTGAGTGCGAAAAGGTAGCAGAAACTAGGAAACGACCATCCCGAGGCTGATCGGCATGAACGGCCAGACCTCTGCGGCATTAAACGCCATTAATGAGATGTTTACCAGGGCTAACGGCGCCGGAAGGTCTCATTAAGCCATCCGCGGCGAATTTATCCGCTGCGCGCGCTCAGTCCCTTCCGTTCCGTCGTCATAATATCAGTGATTGTGCTGACGAGCTAAAACTCACGCGTGCTTTAACGCATCGTGATACAATTAATGGTTGATACAATGAGTCGCTGCACGCGCAGGTGACTACGCATTCGGGCGATCCTGTTTATGGAATGGCGACAGGACCGCGCCCAGGGGTGATCAGTGCTGGCTGGTCGGTCACGCAGTCACGTCGGCGTGATATTGCCGTGCGATTTCGCTGAGGTTCACACGCGGCAGCGGCAGATGCAGCCCCATGGCCTGCATGGTATCGGCGACGATTTGCGAAATGGCCAGATTACGGAACCATTTATGGTTGGCCGGGATCACAAACCATGGCGCCGCGTCGGTGCTGGTCTGGGCAATGGCATCCTGATAGGCGTCGATATAGGCGGGCCACAGTGCGCGCTCGGTATAGTCGCTTTCGCTGATTTTCCATTGA
>DAIDIQ010000146.1 GCA_027459285.1 Acetobacteraceae bacterium | reverse complement strand
GTATCAACAGGACAGATACGAGGCGCTGACCAAGGATTCGCCCTATTCGGGCATCGGGTTGCCTGTGCCCAATACCAACCGGCTGAGCGCGCAGTACCAGTATAACCAGGATTTGACGAATTGCCTGAATGGCGGGGAAGGGGTGGGGATTGTTGGCGACAAGCCACCGCCACCCGTGAAGGGCGACGCGGCGCCGGTGCCGTAAGGGAGCCAAGGGCGACTTTTTTGAAAAAAAGTCGCGCAAAAAACTTTTGTGACCAGGCGGGGCGTTTGGGTGGGCGACACGGTGACCACGCGGCGACAGTCACGGACGTTCCTGGGTCGTGTTTCAGGTTGAAAATGAAAGGATGTGTTGGGATGAGCCGTATTACCCGTACCGAGGCTGACACGATTCTGGCCCGGGCCGTGGAGTATCATAATTTCGTTTATACCTCGGGCGTGGTGCCGCGGGACACCGGGGCGGATATCAGCGCGCAGACGGCGGATGTGCTGGCGCAGATCGATGCGCTGCTGGAGGCACACGGCACGGACAAGACCCGGCTGCTGCAGGCGCAGATATGGCTGCGCGACATGAACGACCGCGCGGCGATGAATGCCGTGTGGGCCGCCTGGCTGCCGGAGGGGCTGGCGCCCGCCCGGGCCTGCGTCGAGGCGAAACTGGCCGACCCGCGCTGGCTGGTGGAGATCATGATCACGGCCTGCCGGTAGGCGCGGCGGCCGGGGCGGGCGGCGCGACACGGCCGGCTCCCGCCCTGTTGCTGTAATGCAACGCCCGCTGTGTTTTTTATGTTATGGACGGTGGAGTCGGCCTAACCTGACCGATCGGTCAGGAATCGGAATGAATTTTCAGCCGGTCGCCCGGGTTATCCACAGGAAAACACAAAAAGTTCCGAAAAAAAGTGACAAAATTTCAAGGGGCCGGTTGCCAGAATGGCAGACCCCGCGCTAACGCGGAGGCCTGGGGACTGGAGGCGGCATGCGGGATTGGACGGCGAAAGGGGCGTGGCTGATTGGTACCATCGTACTGAGCAGCGTCCCGATAATCGCCCACGCCAGGACCCGGCACCACAAAGGTGCCGTCCATCACACCAGCACCCACCACGCCACCACCCACCACGCCACCGCGCACCATGCGGGCGTGCCCCATGCGGCGAGCCACCACGAGGCGGCGTTGCGCCATGAAACGGGGCGCCATGAAACGGGGCATCGGCTGGCATATCGCCATCGGTACGCGGGGCATGGCTATGCGGGGCATGGGCACCGGGTCGAACTCGCGTCGTATCATGGTGAATACCGGTCGCTGCGGCATCATTACCGGCACAATTATTACCGGGGCCGGCATTTTCACGGCATTTCCTGCGTGCCGTTCGCGCGGGAGGAAAGCGGCATTCATCTGGTGGGTGATGCCTATGTATGGTGGGGCGAGGCGGCCGGGCGTTATGCGCGCGGCGATGTGCCCGAGCCTGGCAGCGTGCTGAATTTCCGCGCCAACCGGGCGATGCCGCTTGGGCACGTGGCGGTGGTGCGGGCGGTGGTGAATTCACGCCAGATATTGGTGGATCAGGCGAATTGGTGGGGTCCGGGTGGCGGGCACGGCGTGGTGAGCCATAAGGTGGCCGTGGTCGACGTATCCCCCCATAATGACTGGAGCGCGGTGCGCGTGGCGCTGGGCCATTCCGGCAATTACGGCAGCGTGTACCCGACCTACGGCTTCATTTACGACCGGCCGGAGGACAGCTTGAGCTGGAAGCCGGTGCGGTTGGCAACGATGGCCGGCACCAAGCCGCTGAACCCGGTGCCGCGCGATTTGCGCCCGCGTGACGACCGCACGCGGTTGGCCGCGGTGCACGCTGTGCCGCCAACCCGCTATGAGGAAGTGGCGGAATTGCCGCTGGCCAAGGTCAAGCCCCGGTAACACGGCGGCACCGGCCCGCCCCCCTGCCCTGCCCCCCGTGACAATGTACGTGTGTGGGCGGCAGGACAGGAGGTGCGGGCCGATGCCGACCTGATTTCATCACGCGCCTCCGCGCGGCGGCGGGTGGGTAAGAACCCGTTCTTTTTCCGAGGAGACGAACGCGACGGTGTTATGGCGCCGGCGTGTAGACCAGCAGGCGCACGGTGCCGGGCTTGTAGCCTGGCCAATGGCCGGGGGCCGGCTTTCCGTCCGGCGTGGCGGTGACCAGGAACAGGGTGCCGGATTTGGGATCGACCGCCATGGTGCGGGCGCCGACCTCGGTGGGCATTTCGGCGCGTTTGGTGAGGTGGCCCTGGCTGTCTTCGGCGAAGATGGAGAGCGAGCCCGAGCCGTTGGAACTGAAGACGCGGTGGCGCACGGGGTCGATATCAGCGAAATCGGTGCCGGCGGCGATGGGCAGGGTCTGGGTGACGCGGCCGGATTTTGTGTCGATGACGACGAGCCGTTTATTCCGGCAACTGGTGAAAACCCGGTTGGTGGCGGCATCGACCGCGATGCCGTGCGGGGATTGGCACATGGGCACGGCGTAATCGGCGGTGAGCTTGTCGGTGCCGGGATCGAGTTTGACGACGTGGCCGGTGCTGGCGATGTTGATATAGACATGGCCGATGCCGTCGGCGCCGGGGGCTTCCGGTTTGCCGGGCAGGGCGACGCGGCCGCGCACGGTTTCGGTATCGGTATCGATCAGGAAGGCGGATTTCGCATCGCCGGCGACGACGACCAGCGTGTGGTGCACCGGGTCATAGGTCATGCCATCGGCATCGGCCGCGGCCTTCAGGGTTTTTTTGAGGGCATGGGTTTTGCCGTCGAACACCGAGACGGTGCCGGCCTCGCCGGAATCGGCGAAGATATCGCCGTTGGCGGCCACGAACTGGCCATGCGCGCCATCGAGCGGGCCGAGGCGGGCAATGATCTTGCCGGCACGGGGATCGACGATGTCGGTGTGATTGGCGTGGGCGACGAGCACGTCGCCACTGGCGGGATCGAAGGTCAGATAGTCCCAGTGATCGGGCGGACCGAGGGGAATGGTGCGGCTCAGTGTGTAGAGCGGCGCGGCCAGGGCGGGCGCGGCGAAGCCGCCGAGCAGGATGGCGAGGGCGAGGCGGTTGCGCATTGGCGGCCTTATCTGGTTGGGGCGGGGGTGGCGAACAGTTTCGTCATGTCGACCACGCCGGGATCGTCGGCATGGCGGAGATGGTGCTGGATGCCGAACGCATCCTCGGTGGTGCGCAGCAGGGAATAGTGGCTGTACGGCGTGGTGTCGACCATGTGGCGCGGGCCGTGATTGGTGATGACGATGGTGGCGATGCGGCCGGCGCCGAAATTGGCCCGACTGCCGGGCACGGTGCCGCAGCAGCCCTGGCGCTGATGGGGATGGTTTTTCGCATCCTCGTCGAAGGTGATGACGATGGCCATGTTATCGGCGCCGCGCCAGGCGGCGCTGTGCATGAGTTGCGCGACGATGCGGCCGGTGACGCGGTCGCCGCGGGCGATGAGGGCGGCTTTATTGGCGTAATTGCAATCGGGCGGGACATTGGGGCCGGAACGCCCGTGCATTTCGTCGCACTGGTCGGGCACGATATGGGCGTAGTTGGGCAGGGTGTCGGCCGCGATATCCGCCGCGAGCTGGCGCAGCGGAACGATGTGGGCGGCCCGGTCCGGGCTTGATTGCACATCGGCGAAATTCATGAAGCCATTATGCTTGGAGGCATACAGGCCCTGGGGCAGGTGCCGGGGGTTTTCCGCGGTTGCGGGATATTCGACATCCATGGCGCCGGGCCTGGGTAGCGCCCCGTAATAGCCCTTCCAGGTGAGGCCATGGGCGGTAAGCTGGTCCATCAGGCTTTCGGCGTGGATGGTGTGATTGGCGTAGAAGGGGCGGTTGGACTTGGCGCAGTAGCGGCTGGGATTATGCGGGGTGCAGAAATAGGCATCGTCGTCATGGATGCCGAACGTATCGCCGCCGAGCATGGCAACGTAATTGCCCTCGCTGGGATGAACGATGCCGTAATAATCTGACGCGATGCCGTATTGGTGCGCGAGCCGGGTGATGTTGGGCGTGTCCGGCCGGTTCATGATGTCGTCGTAGCCCTTGTTCTCCTCGAGGATGACGAAGATGTGGGCGTAACGCGGCATGGGGGCCGCGGCGGCGAGCGTGGGCAGGCCGAGCAGGGCGGCGAG
>DAIDIQ010000139.1 GCA_027459285.1 Acetobacteraceae bacterium | reverse complement strand
CCTGGCCCGCGCCGCCGCGCGCGGGCTCGATGCCCGGGCAATGCTCGATGCCGACCAGTCCGCCGACCTCTTCCATCAATTGAACGATACGGTCATCACGGGGCCGACGCGAACCAACGTGAATGATTTCCGCGCGATCCTCGTGCTCGGGTAACGTGCCGCCGGTCGGGCGCCAGCCTGCCCCGCCGCCGCTACCCCGCCACCACACCCCGCGCCACCGCCGCTTCCGCATAGGCGTCCAGATACCCCCGCACCATCACATCGCGCGCCGGCGGCTTCGGCAGCGCCGCGTGCAACCGCTCCCACAGCCCATCCTCCGACATCGCCCGGTGCATCACCCGCGCGAGCGACGCCGCGTCGCCAAGCTGAAAATGCAGCCCGTTCACATCATCGGCCACGCGTTCCTTCATGCCGCCCGCGTTCGAGCAGATCACCGGCTTGCCGAACATCCAGGCTTCCGAAATCACCAGGCCGAATATTTCCCACCACACGCTCGGCACGATGCACCAATCCACCCGCGCCATCCGCGCCGCCAACTGCGACACCTCGTACGACCCGTTATTGTGCACAATCCGCGTCTCGGCCGGCAGCGCCGCCTCCTCGGCCAGAAAGGTCTCGATCTCGGTGCGCGCCGCCTCGCTCGCATAGCGCAGATTATCGCCGTTCAAATCCACCGAAAATCCGGTAATTCCCTCGGCCCGCAGCAGCGCCACCGCCTGCAACAACACCCGCACGCCCTTCACGTCCACGAACTGGCCGAAAAACCCGAACCGCCGCTTCAGCCCCGGTTGCGGCTTGCCGCTTACCGCCGCCGCCTGGGCCACCGCCTGGTTCCGCTGCCCGTTGGTCACGTGCCGCATCCGCTCGGGTGGAATGCCGAACGTCACGTAATGCTCGATCATGAAATGGCTCGGGCAGGTATACATGTCGGCGGCCGACAGATGCCGATGAAACCAGAGCCGCCGCAGCAGAAAATGCTCCGGCGCCAGGTTCGGAAAGCATTGGTGGCAGCGCACCTGGCTCGCCCGCGTGCACAGGCTGCGGTCGGTCTTGCGCACCATGTGGCCATCGGCGTGGCAGATGCTCAAAAATTCATGGAACGTGAAAATAATGCGCGCCTCCGGCAGCACCCGCCGCACCAGCGTCAGCCAATCCACCCCCATCGCCAGAAAATGATGAAAATGCACCACGTCCGGGCGTATCGTCAGCAGAAATTCCTCAACCGCCGCCAGATGCAGCGCGGATGATGTCTTGTGCCACAGATAGTCATATTCCGCGCTCAGATACACATACTCGTTCGGTCGCCCGTCGAACCCGGTTATCCGCGCCCCGCTTTTGTACAGTGCCGGAAAACTCTGGTCGATCGCGGCCAGCAGCACCGGCTCGCAGCCCGGCACCTCGCGCAACCCCTCGAACAGCTCATAGGCCACCTGCTGCGCCCCGCCGCGCACCAGCTCTGGGTGAAACAGGCTGATCAGCAACACCTTGCCCGGCCCCTCGGTCGCGCGCGGCTTGACCGCGCCCGCCTCGGCCGGCGCCACCCCGCCCGCCGCCGGCGTCACCCCGCCCGCCGATGGCGCCACCACGCGCGGCGCCGGGCGCGCCGCCCGCTTGGTCGTCGTCCTGCTCACGCCGCCTCCACGCCTTGCTCGAGCTTCGCCAGCCGTTCGGGCTTCGGCCCCATCATGCCGTCGCGTATCACATCGGCCCACTCGGTCGTGAAATACCACCGGTTCACCAACGACCCCCCCTCATGCACCGCCCGTCGGGTCGATCCCTTCCCCTCCAGGTGCCAATAGGGCAGGTCATGCACATAAACCGCGGCACCCGCCTGCAAGCTGCGCAAACATAAATCCGCGTCCTCGTAATGGCCGAACACGAAGCTCGCCGAAAACCCGCCCAGCCGCTCGAACCAGCTTCGCTCGACCGACATGAACGCGCCCGATACCGCCGGCACCGGGCGTGACCGGCGCAGCGCCATCGTCCCCGGCGGCGCGCCCTTGCCATAATGCTCCACCCGGGCAAGCTGCCGGCGCGTGATCGCCGTGCTGGTCACCGAAAATCCCTCGTCCAGCTCCATAAACATGCCCGCATGCATCAACGACCCGTCATCATAGAACAGCGGCACGCCGAACAGCCGCGTCTCGATCTCGGGCTTGCCGTCCAGCAGCGCCGTGTGCGCCACCGCCCAATCATCGCCGCGCGGAAACACGTCCGGGTTCACGATCAACAGCCGGTCGCTCTGCGCGAACCGCGCCGCCGCGTTGTTGGCCAGCCCGAACCCGGCATTGCCCGGCAGAATGACCAGCGCGATGCTCACGCCATAAATCTGCGCCGCCAGCTCCGCTTCCTTGCACAGGCGCTCGGCCAGTTCCGGTGAATTCGACACATAAATGAATTCATAGGCCTCGAACCCGCCCCCGCGGGAAAACAAGGCCGCCTGCAAAAACATATACTCGACCTTGCCATACAGGCAGACAATGATCGACGCGGTAAACCGCCGGCTCGGCCCGAACCGCTTGCAGAACGCGCCATCGGCAATCCGTTCCGCGAGCCGCGCCCCCTGCGTCACCAAGGCCGTGCCCAACCCCCGGTCCAGAAAGCCGAACGCCTCCACCTGCGGGTGCCCCCAATAGGAGGCATGCGCCAGATATTCCAAGGCAATCTCGCGCAGGCGCTCGTCGCTCACCTGCTGAATTTTCATCGGCATCGTCTTGCAGCCGGCCTCGGTCATCAGCACCAGCCGCACATCGTCCGGCGTCACATCGGTGCGGCAGGCAAACACGCTCCAAAACCCCAGCAGCCGCCCGTCCGCCGCGCCCACCGCGCGTTCCGCATCCTGCCGCCGGCAGCGCGCAATCGCCTCGGTCGCCCCCAGCAGCGTCTCGTGCTTCACCAGGCTCAGGCTGGTCAATGGCTCAGCCACATCATCCAGCCAGCCAATCACCATGGCATGGCCAGACGCGGTCCAGAACGCCGCATCCGCCCCATGCGCCGGAAACTGCGCGCTCTCGCGTATCGGGTGCGCGTGCCGGTAGCTCAGCCACGCCAGCCGGTTTTCCGCCGCCCCATACCGCTCGTAATGCACGAGGCCAGACGCATAGTCGCCGCGCCGCACCGCATCGCCCACATCGCCAAAGGCGCGCAGATATTTCGCCTCGTCATAGCCCTCCGGCGTCGCGCCCGCCGCGCCCGCCGCGCCCGCCGCCGCGTGTGCCACCGGCGCGGCCTCCGCCACCGCCAGGTCCACCTCCACCAGACCCTCCGCCCAAAGCGAGGGGTCCAGATCCATCTCCAGGTCTATGTCCGGCGTCGGCTTGGCTTTGCCATTCACGAATCCTGCTCCGCCAGCGCCGGCTGCGCGCCAGCCTTCGCGGCCTTGGCCGGCTTGGCGGACGCCGCCTTGCGCAGAATGAAGCCGGCATAAGGCAGCCGCCCCTCCCGAAACCCGGCCCGCTCGAAATGCGCCTGCGCGCTCGGAAAATGCGCGTTCTCCACCGCCGCCTTCACATCGGCATAGGTCTCCAGATACCAGGTCTCATCCACCGAAATCGGGTGCGGCATGCGGTGCTCGTAATAGCCCTGCGTCACATAATGCTCATGCGCGGTCGGAATCTTGCCCGCCTCCAGCGCCTCGGCAATGTCCGGATAGCGTCGCAGATAATACGCCTCATCGAAAAAAACCGAACTCACCGCCTCCCTGTGGCATTCCACGAAATAATGCAGATCGACCGCGAAATACTTGCCGTTGGCCGATGGCACGACAAGCTTTCGGTTGCTCAGGGTGGCAAAGCTGTTCATGGCGGCAGTCTTTCCGGGTTAGAATCGATGAAGGCGGTTCAGCACATGCTCAATCGGGTGTGGGCTGGTGGCGTCCGCCTCCGCCACCGCCACCTCATCAACCGTCAGCGGCGAGGTTTCGGGTTGCGCCGGCGGGTCGTCCGCCCGCGGGTCCAACGGCGTGTCATTGAAGCCGGGGCCGGTTACCAAATCAATCAGCACCGCCACCGCCACCTCGCGCGCAATCCCCTGCGCCGCCGCGTCGGCAAGCAGCGCGGTCAACCTCGGCAACAGAAAGTCACGGGCAGGGGTGCTCGTCATGCAACGAAACATAACCGGGTGCGCAATCGGATTGAAGCCATAATCAGGTTGCAGTGCAGAAATCGTCTTGACGTGATGGGTTCGCAAACCCCACCCCCCACCATCACCCCATGGCCCACAGCACCGAGCCCGAACCCGCCCGCCTCACCCCCCTGCCGGTCACGCCCGCCATCGCCCGCCTGCTCGCTCCCAATCCCGGGCCAATGACCTACCACGGCACCAACACCTGGCTCGTCCGCGCCGGCACCGAAACCTACCTGATCGATCCCGGCCCAGATCACCCGGCCCACCGCGCCGCCCTGCTCGCCGCCCTGCCCAAACCCCCCGCCGCCATCCTCCTCACCCACGCCCACAAGGACCATTCAGCCGGCGCCGCCGCCCTCGCCGCCGCCACCGGCGCCCCCATCGCCGCCTTCGGCCACGCCACCCTGCCCACCCCGCCCGACATCACGCTGGTCGATGGCGCCCGCCTCGGCCCCTTCCAGGTCCTGCACACACCCGGCCACGCCTCGGACCATCTCTGCTTCGCCCTGCCAGACGGCACCCTCTTCACCGGTGATCACGTCATGGGCTGGTCCAGCAGCGTCATCCCACCCCCCGATGGTGACATGGCGGCCTACATCGCCAGCCTGCGCCGCCTGCACGGCCAGGGCTGGCGGCTGTTTCTCTCCGGCCATGGTCCGGCCATCACCACGCCCGATGCCCTGCTCGCCAGCCTGCTCGCCCGCCGCACCCGCCGCGAGGCCGCCCTCCTCAAAGCCCTCGCCGCCGGCCCGGCGCCCGAAGCCACCCTCACCGCCCGCCTCTATCCCGGCCTCGCCCCCACCCACGCCCCGGGCAGCCAGGCCCCCATCCTGGCTCAGGTCGCCGCCCTCACGCTGCGCGCCCATCTGCTCAAACTCGCCACCGAAGGCCGCGCCGAACAGCAAAACAATCTCTGGCGCCTGACCCAACCCCCCGCTACCCAACCCACATGAGCCTTCCGCAAGCCCTCCGCGCCCGCCTCCGCCTGCCGGTCATCGGCGCGCCCATGTTCCTCGTCTCCACCCCGCCCCTGGTGCGCGCCCAATGCCGCGCCGGCATCATCGGCGCCTTCCCCTCCCTCAACGCCCGCGAGCCAGACATACTCGATGCCTGGCTGACCGATCTCGGCCAAACCCTCACCGCATCCGACGCCCCCTTCGCGGTCAACCTCATCGCCCACCGCACCAACCCCAGGCTCGAAACCGACCTCGCCCTCTGCGTCCGCCACCGCGTGCCCATCGTCATCACCTCGCTCGGCGCCCAACCCCACATCTATCAGGCCATCACCGACTATGGCGGCCTCGTCCTGCACGACGTCACCACCCCCGGCTTCGCCGCCAAGGCCCTGGCAAAAGGCGCGCCCGGCCTCATCGCGGTCGCCGCCGGCGCCGGCGGCCACGCCGGCACCCTCTCCCCCTTCGCCCTCATCCAGGAAATCCGCGCCAGCTTCGCCGGCCCCCTCGCCCTCTCCGGCGCCATCGCCACCGGCGGCGCCATCCTCGCCGCCCAGGCCATCGGCGCCGACCTCGCCTATATCGGCTCCCCCTTCATCGCCACCGAGGAAGCCAACGCCAGCCCCGCCTACAAAACCATGGTCACCCAATGCCACGCCGAGGATATCCTCTACACCGACGCCTTCACCGGCGTGCCCGGCAACTATCTCCGCCCCAGCATCGCCGCCTCCGGGCTCGACCCCACCAGCCTCGGCCTCAACCCAACCGCCAAACTCGATATCGCCACCCTCGGCCACGATAAAAAAGCCTGGCGCGACATCTGGGGCTGCGGCCAAGGCATCGGCCCCATCACCACCATCACCCCGGTCGCCGATCTCGTCTCGCGCTGGGAAATGGAATATGAACAGGCAAGACCGTTCTTTTTGTGAACAAAAAGAACCAAAAAAACTCTATAACTCAATTACATAGCCACCGGACTAAGCCCCAACGGCGCCTAGCCATGGCCATCCCAGCATGAAAAACAAAAAAACCTAGGAATCTCCCCCTTGACGTGGGGACACCACGTTCCTACTATGTGCTCATCATGGGCCGCCGATACGACTTCACCCACCGCATCGCCGACGACGAAACCGACCCGGCCCTCCGCCGGACCG
>DAIDIQ010000206.1 GCA_027459285.1 Acetobacteraceae bacterium | reverse complement strand
CGCGGGCAGACGGATTTTTTGATACAGCGCCCGGATATCCTCGGGAAGCAATGGCAGCACATCGGCGTCGCCGAAAACCTGAAAGCCGGGGATGATCGCCTGCCAGGCCGCAGCAGATGCCGGCCGGTCCATCTCGGGGTGTGTCCAATACATGAAGGCCCCCGGGCCGGTTGGCGGTTGTGCCTGCCGGGACGTTTCGGTTACCGGCTCGGGCTCCCGCGCGTCGTTCAATCTTGCAAGGGCGAGTGTGGAATTCTCCAGCATCTGGCTGTAGCGTTCCGGTAATGGCTCAAGCCGGGCCGCGGCTTGCAACGTCATGATGACGCCCTGAAAATCCTTCAATCTGCGCTGGTATTTTGCTTGATTAAAGTAATAACGGGCCCGGTCCGGGCATGCCGCGATGGCTTTCCGACTGACCTGCAGCGCCTGTTCCGGTCTGCCTTCCTGGTCCAGCAGGGAAGCCACGGTCACGAACCAGCCGGGTTGGGCCTGTCTCGCCTCGAGCAGCGGCAGCAGCACCGCCAGCGCCGCGCCCCGCGTGCAGCCCTTGTTGTGGAAGCGGGTCAGGGTCGCGGTGTACTGGGCAACCGGGTCGTCCGGGGCGAGTTTCAGGCCGGCTTGCGCCTGACTATCCGCCTCCGGCCAGTTATCCCGCGCCATCAGCAGGCTGGCCAGGTCGAGCCGGAATGCCGCGGAATCCGGATTGGCCTCGATCGCGGCACGTAATTGCGGCTCAGTCAGCCGGTTCGCGATCGGAATTGCCAAATGCCGGCTTTCGAGCGCGAGAATTTCTGATACCGCCCGCCGGTATGGCGTGCTGACAAGCGCTTGTTCGACCAGGATTCTGGCCCAGGCGGCAGGATCGCCAAGCACGCCAGAGCTCGGCAGATAGCGCGCTTGTCCTCGTGGTGTCACGAATTCCTCGCCCTGTTCGTTGGGATACAGAAACTGGACATCGGCATCGGGAAAAAGCGCGGAGACTGCCGCTTCCAGGCGCAGCGCATCATCCAGGCTCATATCCCGCCGCACGCAGGTGACTGGTCCGGCGCCGAGGCATGATTTGAACCGTGCCACCTGCTTACGAAACCCGTCCATGAATTCCTGATAGAAAACCAGAAACTCGGCTGTCGCGTTGCCGCGGAACAGCGGGAACTGGTTGCGAAACACGATACCCGTGGGCAGATCCTCCACCCGATGCGGCCTGATGTCGGTTCTCAACACCAATCCCTCGGGATGGAAAACATCGAAATCGGCCTCAAGGACCCGAAGCAGGCCGGCGAAGGGCGTTGTCAGCCAGTCAAAGACATGCCCCACAGTGTCCGCGCCATGCATCCGAAGCTGCATGGCGGTCTCGATACGGGGACCGAGGCTGATCAACTGTCGTGCCATGCGCTTGCCAACGGATTTACGGGCGACCAATAGGGCGGCGGCCGATCATCCCTGTCAACGGGGTCATTCCGCCACTGCCAGCAGCCGGCGCCGGAAATCATCCCGCGTGGCCAGCGCCCGTCCCTCGAAACGGCAGGCCTGGGTAATGCCCAGGCTGTTGGTCAGCATCATTGCCGAGGCGGCATGCAGTGTCTTCGGCCACATGGTTGCCTCCGCGATCAGCCCGGCCGCCAGCAGGCATTGGCGCACGGTGCCGGGCAAGGCGCCGTCCCGCAGCCGGGGGGTCAGCCATCGTCCCTGGTGTTCGATGATGAGATTGGCCGCGCTCGCGCCGGCAATGGCGCCGCGTGTGTTGCACACAATCGCATCGTCGGCGCCGCTGGCCGCCGCCTCGGCCCGGGCCAGAACATTGTCCAGATAGTTCAGCGACTTTATTTGACAAAGAGGAGAATTCTGGTTTCGCCGCGTGCCGCGGCACAGCACCAGGCGGGCCTGGCTGGTGGCGGCGGCGGGAGGTGCCAGCGTCAGCAGCAAGGTTGGGCGGTCCATCGTGGCGGGCCACAATCCGCGCGCCGCCACCCCGCGCGAAAGCGTCAGGCGCAGCACGCCATCCCGCATCGCGGCACTGGCCAGCAGATCGCTGATCGCGGCCTCGATCGGCCAGGGGCAGGTCAGTCCCAGCAACGCCATGCCGCGGGCGAGGCGCGCGAGGTGCGCCTCGAGCCGGCATGGCGTGCCCCCCCGCACCGCGATGGTTTCGAACACCCCGTCGCCCAGCGTGAACCCCCGATCCGCGGGGTCGATGCGCGCTGCCGCCGCCGGCACCACGGCGCCGTTCAGCCACACCGGCGCGGTCACGACCCGCCGCCGAACACGGCCAGCACCGGGGCGAGCTTCAGCCGCATCTCGGCATATTCCGCCGCCGGGTCGGAATCCGCCACGATGCCGCCGCCGGCCTGGGCAATCAGCCGTCGCGGTGTCGCCAGCAGTCCGCGGATGATGATGTTGCTGTCCATCGCGCCATCGAATCCGATCCAGGCCATGCTGCCGCAATACGGACCGCGCCGCGCCGCCTCCAACTCGGCGATAATCTGCATGGCGCGAATTTTCGGCGCCCCGGTGATTGACCCGCCGGGCAGCGCCGCGCGCAGCACGTCGACCGGGCCGCGGCCCGGCGCCAGCGCGCCCTCGATGCGCGAAACCAGATGATGCACCGTCGCGAAGCTGGTCAGCCGGCATAAATCCGGCACCCGCACGCTGCCCAGCCGCGCCACCCGGCCGATATCGTTGCGCAACACGTCAACGATCATGATATTCTCGGCCCTGTCCTTTTCGCTTGTCTCAAGCCATGCCGCCCGCGCGCGGTCCGCCGCCGCGTCGGCGTCGCGCGGCGCGGTGCCTTTGATCGGGCGGGTCTCGATCCGCCCGGCATGGTCGAGCGCGATGAACCGTTCAGGCGAGGCGCTGATGAGGTCGAAGCGTTCCGCGCGCAGCCAGCCACCGAACGGTGCCGGGTTGCGCGCGCGCAGCCGCGCGTGCACCTCGGCCATGTCGAGACCGGGCGGCCGGGCGGCCACATGCGCCATGGTGAGGTTCGCCTGGAAAATATCACCGGCGCGAATATATGCCAGTATGTCCGCCACCCGGTCCCGATAGGCCGCCTCGGTCAGATCCGGCGCGAAACGCAGGGTGGGCAGCCGGTCCGCCGGCGCGTCATCATCAGCGGCGCGGCGCAGCCAGCCGCAGGCCCAGTCCAACCGCGCCAGGGCCCGGGCGGAATTCCCGCCAAGCGGCGTTGCCTGCACCCGGGTCCGTCGCTCGGCGCGGTCGAACCCGATCACGAGGTCGAACAGGCCGAACCACAGGCCCGGCGGGTCGTCGGGGTGGGGCGCGTGCCGGGCCGGCACACCCTGCCAGGCGGCCGCGCACTCATAGCCGATGAAGCCCGCCACACCGCCGCGAAACGCGAACCCCGCCTGGTCTGGCGGCAACGCCGCATGGTGGCCGGCGGCCAGGGCCTGGTCCAGCGCATCGAGTGGTGCTGCGTCTGCGTCGGCGTCGGCGATTACCCGGACCGGATCAAGCGCCAGATACGAAAATCGGGCGCCGTCGCCGAGCGGCCCGGCGCTGTCGAACAGCACGAAGCGGCAATCCGGCGCATCCCTGGCAAGCCGCGCCGCCGCCCTATCGGGCGCGACCCAGGGCAGATCGCGAACCGGCATGGCGTGCCGTCCTATGCGGGACTGGCACCATCAGGTCCTAGTTGCGTTCATCCTGCTCGGCGTCCACCTCCAGCTCCTCTGGAATGGTGTCCACGTCCTCGTCCTCGACGCTTTCCTCCAGCACATCCTCATCGCCGTCGGCGACCACCTCGACCTCCATATCGGGCTCATCGGTGGCGGTCGGCAATTTCTTCGGGCGCTTATCATCGGCCACATTGCCGCCGCGGCGCAGGCGCGGCTGCTCGGCCGGCTGTTCGGTGCCGCATTTCGGGCACACTGCCGGGACGCGTGTGAGGTCATAGAATTTTGTCGAACAGGCAACGCAAACGCGCTTGTGCCCCAGTTCCGGTTTGGCCATTGCAGTGCCCCTTGCCCGGTTCCAGCCTGGCTGAAACCACGCCGTCGATGTTTCCGTGTGCCGTCCTGTCGGTCCGCCCGGCGCATGCCCGGTCCGTGCGGGCCGATTTGCGTCAGCCGCGCGGGCGCGGGCATTGCCATTGCACGCCGCCACTGTCAAACGCCGCCGCATGCGCGTCCCGGCCAGCCTCATCGTCACCCGCCCCGTCGGTCCCCTTACCGGCACCGTGCGTGTGCCGGGCGACAAATCGATCAGCCATCGGGCACTGATGTTTGCGGCCCTCGCAGTCGGTGAAACCCGGATCGAGGGGTTGCTGGAAGGCGAGGATGTGCTGCGCACCGCTGCCGCGATGCGGGCACTGGGCGCCGAGATCTGGCGTGATGGTGCGGCCTGGATGGTGGCCGGCCGCGGCATAGGCGGCCTGGTCGAGCCCGAGGACGTGCTGGATATGGGCAATTCCGGCACCGCGGCGCGGCTGCTGTGCGGCATTCTGGCGAGCCACCCGGTCATTGCCACCCTGACCGGTGACGCAAGCCTGCGCCGCCGCCCGATGGCGCGCGTGCTGGACCCGCTTGGCCAATGCGGCGCCCGTTTCATGGCCCGTGCCGGCAACCGCCTGCCGCTTACCGTGCAGGGCACCGGTTCGGCGCTGCCGCTCGATTATGTGGTGCCGGTTGCCTCGGCGCAGGTGAAATCCGCCATCCTGCTGGCCGGGTTGAACGCGCGGGGCGAAACGATTGTCACCGAGCCCGCCGCCACCCGCGACCATACTGAAAACATGCTACGCCATTTCGGCGCCAGCGTGCAGGTTGGCCAGCACGCTGGCGGCACCGTTATTCGCCTGATCGGCCAGCCGGACTTGCGCGCGGCCTCCGTGCTGGTGCCGGGTGATCCGTCTTCGGCGGCCTTTCCGCTGGTGGCCGCCCTGCTGGTGCCGGGCTCGGCCGCGCAAATCGAGGCGGTCGGCATCAACCCGCTGCGCACCGGGCTGTTCACCACGCTTCGCGAAATGGGCGCCGATATCGACTTTACGCATGAGCGGCGGGAAGGCGGCGAGCCGGTGGCCGATATCAGCGTGCGCCATGGCCAGTTGCGCGCGGTGGATGTGCCGGCGGCCCGCGCCCCGAGCATGATTGATGAATACCCGATCCTGGCGGTCGCGGCCGCCTGTGCCGCCGGCACCACGCGGCTCCGCGGCCTGCACGAATTGCGCGTCAAGGAAAGCGACCGGCTGGCCGCCACCGCCGCCCTACTTGCCGCCAATGGTGTCGCCGTCGCGATCGAGGCTGATGACCTGCTGATAACCGGCCAGGCCGGCCCGCCGCCGGGCGGCGGGCATGTCGCCACCCACATGGACCATCGCCTGGCCATGAGCGCCGCCGTGCTTGGCCTGGTCGCCACCGCGCCGGTCACGGTTGATGACATGCGCTTCGTTGACACCAGCTTCCCCGGCTTCGTGGATATCATGAACGGGCTTGGCGCCGGGCTTGGCGCGGCGTGACGCTGGTTGTTGCCATCGACGGTCCGGCCGCCTCGGGCAAGGGCACGCTGGCGCGGCGGATCGCCCGGCATTTCGGCCTGCCGTATCTGGATACCGGCAAGCTTTATCGCGCCGTCGGCCGCAAGGTGCTGGACGCGGGCGACGCGCCGGCCGACGAAGCCGCCGCGCTGGCCGCGGCGCGTGCCCTGCGCCCGTCAGATCTCGACCGCGCCGATTTGCGCGCGCCGGACGCCGACAAGGCCGCGAGCGAGGTGGCGGCCATCGCCAGCGTGCGCGCCGCCCTGATCGATTTTCAGCGCAACTTCGCGGCGCAGGGCGGCGTGCTCGATGGGCGCGACATCGGCACCGTGATTTTCCCCTCGGCGCCGGTCAAGCTGTTCATCACCGCCTCGCTCGAGGCTCGCGCCGCCAGGCGCTATCATGAGCGTCAGGCGCGGCATGAGACCGTGACGTTGGCCGAGGTTGAGGCGGATATGCGCCGGCGCGACGCCCTTGATGCGACGCGCGCCGCCGCCCCCCTGCGCCCGGCGCCGGACGCGGTCATTATCGATACCACCAGCCTTGATCCGGATGCGGTGTTCGCTCGTGCCGCCAGCCTGATCGAGGCGGCGTTTTAGGGCGCGATGCGTACGCATCGGATCGGTGCCGGACTGATCCCGTCGCGCTCTAGGCGGGCACGGGCGCCGGAAGCGCGGCGACGCTGGCCAATGCCTCGCGCACCGCGGCGATGAGCGGGGGCCATGCGCCTGGTTTTTCTTGCCGGAACAGGCGCAGGCTCGGGTACCAGGGGCTGTCCGCGCGGTCTTGCAGCCAGCGCCAATCGGCTGGCGTCGGCGTCATGATCCAGACCGGCTTGCCCAACGCGCCGGCCAGATGCGCCACCGCGGAGTCGATGCTGATGACGAGGTCGAGCCGCGTGAGCAAGGCGGCGGTCGCGGCAAAATCGGGCAGGTCGGGCGAGACATCAGTCAGTCCCAGCGCCGCGAAGCGCTCCGTGTCGCGCGGGGGGAGCGGCTTTTGCAGGCTGACCCACTGTATGTCCGGCAGATCCAGCAGCCCCGCCAGCGCGTCCAGCCGCAAGGACCGGCGGCTGTCATTCGGGTGGGTTGGCCGGCCGGCCCAAACCAGCCCGACGCGACGGGTGCGCGGGGTTGGGCGCGGTCCGAGCCGGGTTTCCCAGGCCGCGCACAATGCCGGGTCGGGCCGGAAATACGGGATGTCGCGCGGGATGCTGCTGAAATCAGTGCCGAGAATGCCCGGCAGGCTGGAAAGCAGCGCGTGCGCGGAATGGCGGGGGATTTCGTCCCAGCGTGTGTGCACGCTGACCACGCCCGGCACCGGGCGCAGCAGCGCCGCCAGTTCCGGGCTGCAGCCCACCACGACCTCGCCGACCATGCGGGCAACGCGGGGAATATAGCGGGCGAATTGGATGGAATCGCCATAGCCCTGGTCACCGACCAGCAGGATCCGGTCCTTCGGCAGGCTCATGCCGTTCCATTCCGGCGTCACCATGCGCGGCAGCATGCCTTTTGCCTGATCCAGCTTGTTGCGCCAGGCATATTCATGCCAGCCAGGGCGGAAATTGCCCTCCGACAACAGAATTTGGCCGATGCCCAGATGCCCCTCGGCATTGTCGGTGTCACGCACCAGGGCGTGCATGAAGCTGGCCACCGCCTCGTCGCGCTCGCCGCGATCCACATGCACCTTGGCGAGGTTGATGTGGTTGCGCGCGAGCGCCGGGGCCAGCCGCACTGCCTCCCGCGCGACCGTCAGGGCATCATCCAGCCGGTACATGATGCGATAAATGCCGGAAAGATTGCCGAACCAGGCCGCCTGCCCGGGCTCCAGCGCCACCGCGCGCTCAAGCAGCCTTGTCGCCTCGAGCAGATGGCCGCGATGGGCCTCGATCGCGCCCAGCACCGCCATGGCCGCGGCGCATTCGGGCTTTGCCTCCAATATGTCACGACAGATACCCACCGCCTCATGGAAATGCTTGCGGGCCGCCGCCGCCTCGGCTTGGCTGAGGCGCGCGGTCACTGCCTCGCGTTCCGGATCGGGGCTAGGCTCTTGCGGCGCGTCCGTCATGGGCAATGTCCGTCCTGGTCGGGATGAAACAGACTGAAGAAGCGACGGCGCGTCAACAGACGAACCCCTGCGTGTCGGATCCGACAAGCACGTGACACACGGGGGCAATATCGGTCCGGTATCTGCCACCGGGACGGTGATGCGTGTCTGGCGACAGGCGGCCCGGATCGGGGAATGCAGGCTTGGATGATCTGACGCAGGATCGGGTTCGCCCGAAACCCAAGGCTGGCCGCGGTGGCGCCCGGCCGGTGCTGGTGCTGGTGGCGTTGTTTCTGCTGGTTGGCGGCGGGCTTTATGCGCTGGTGCACGGCAGGGCGGCGCGCAGGCATCAGCGCGCCATTCCGCCCGAACCGGTGGCTGCCGCCACCGTCAGCCGGGGTGACATTTCGATCGTGCTCGACGGGTTGGGCGCGGTCACGCCGCTTGCCACCGTGAACGTGCAAACGCAGATCGCCGGCCAGATCATGAAGATCGGCTTCACCGAAGGCCAGATGGTGCACAAGGGCGATTTCCTGATCCAGATCGACCCGCGCCCTTACCAGGTTGCGTTGGAAACCGCGCAGGGCAATCTGGCGCGTGACCAGGCCTTGCTGGGCGAGGCCAGAACCGACCTCGCGCGCTATCAGCACTTGGCCAGCCTGCAAAGCATTGCCAGGCAGCAGGCCGAGGATCAGGGCTTTCTGGTCAAGCAGTACGAAGGCGACATCATTGCCGACAAGGCAGCCATCGACAGCGCCAAGCTCGATCTGACCTATTGCCATATCACCTCGCCGATCGATGGCAGGGTGGGCCTGCGGCAGGTCGATCTCGGCAATTACGTGCAGCCCTCGGGCGCGACGCCGCTGGTCGTGATCACGCAGATTAGGCCGATATCGGTCGAGTTCACGCTGCCCGAGGATGATCTGCCATCGATCCAGCGGCAGATGCGGGTGGGGCATCTTGCCGTGGCTGCCTACGACCGGTCCAACACCATCAGGCTTGCCACCGGCTATCTGTCGGCGCTCGATTCCCAGGTCAATAACACCACCGGCACCGTGGCGATGCGGGCCTTGTTCGCCAACCAGGACGACGCGTTATTCCCGCAGCAATTCGTCAATGCGCGCCTGACGGTGCAGACCCTGCACGATGTGCTGACCGTGCCGGCTGCCGCCGTGCAGCACGGTGCGCCCGGCACCTTCGTGTTCAAGATCGGCGCCGGCAACACGGTGTCGGTCACCAGGATCACGACGGGTCCGACCGATGGCACGCGCGTGCAGGTGCTGTCGGGCCTCGCCGCGGGTGACCGCGTGGTCACTGATGGCACTGACCGGCTGCGCGACGGATCGGCGGTGACCATTCCGGCCGCGACGCCGTCCGGCGAGTAAGGTCAGGCCGCCGTCCGGCATGAGCCCCTCGCGCCCGTTCATTCTGCGCCCCGTCGGCACCTCGCTGCTGATGGCGGCACTGTTGCTGGTCGGCATTGTCGGCTATTTGTTCCTGCCGGTCTCGGCCCTGCCGCAGGTCGATTATCCGACCATTACCGTGCAGACCTTCTATCCGGGTGCCAGCCCCGATGTGATGAGCACGGCGGTCACGGCCCCGCTGGAGCGGCAGTTCGGCGAGATGGAGGGGCTTGCGCAAATGAGCTCGCAAAGCTCGGGCGGGGCCAGCCTGATCACGCTGCAATTCTCTCTTGCTGTAAGCCTTGACGTGGCGGAACAGGAAGTGCAGGCGGCGATCAATGCCGCCAACAGTTTGCTGCCATCCAACCTGCCGGCGCCACCGGTTTATGCCAAGGTCAACCCGGCTGATGCGCCGGTGATGACATTGTCGGTCACGTCACGCACGCTGACGCTGCCCGAGGTGCAGGACATCGCCAACACGCGGCTGGCCGAGAAAATCTCGCAGGTGCCCGGCGTCGGGCTGGTCAGCCTGAGTGGCGGTCAACGCCCGGCCATACGGGTGCTCATCAACCCCGCGGCCATGGCCGGTTACGGGCTTGCCATCGATGACCTGCGCACCACGATTGCCAACGAAAACACCGATACGCCGAAAGGCAGCCTCGAGAACGCCACCACGGCCAGCACGATCGATGACAACGACCAGTTGGCCTCGATCGCGCAATACATGAACCTGGTGGTCGCCTATCGCAACGGCTCACCCATCCATTTGCGCGATATTGCGCGCGCCGTGAACGGGGCCGAGGATTCAGAGCTGGCCGCCTGGGCCAACAAGACCCCCGCGATCATTCTGAGCGTGCAGAAGCAGCCGGGCGCCAATGTCATCGCGGTGGTGGATGGCATCAAAAAACTGCTGCCCCGGCTGAGCCTGACACTGCCTTCCTCGATCAAGGTGCGGGTGTTGAGCGACCAGACCGAAACCATCCGCGCCTCGGTGGCGGATGTCGAGTTCGAACTGGCGCTGGCGGTGTTGCTGGTGGTCGCGGTCATTTTCGTCTTTCTGCGCAACCTGCCGGCCACGCTCATTCCCAGCCTGTCGGTGCCGCTTTCGCTGGTCGGCACGCTTGCCGCCATGTATCTGCTCGGCTTCAGCCTCGATAATTTATCGTTGATGGCGCTGACCATCTCGACCGGCTTCGTGGTCGACGACGCCATTGTGATGATCGAGAATATTTCGCGCTTTGTGGAAAAGGGCATGGCGCCGGTGGAGGCGGCGCTGCGTGGCTCGAGCGAGATCGGCTTCACCATCATCAGCCTCACCGTCAGCCTGATCGCGGTTCTGATTCCGCTGCTGTTCATGGGCGATGTGGTCGGGCGCCTGTTCCACGAATTCGCGCTGACCCTTACGGTCACGATTATTCTGTCGGCCATCGTCTCGCTGACATTGGTGCCGATGCTGTGCGCGTTGCTGGTCAAGCCCCGCCCCGAGCACCTGCGGCCACGGATCGATCAGACGCTGGACCGCGCGTTCGATCGACTGGTGCAGGGCTATGGGCGCGCGCTCGATTGGGTGCTCGACCGGGAAATCCTGTTCCTGGTCGTCTCGACGATCACCGTCATTCTCACGGTTGCTCAGTATATCGAGATTCCGAAGGGTTTCTTTCCGACCCAGGATACCGGCATCATCGCCGGCATTTCGACCGCGGCGCCGGATATCTCGTTTGCGTCGATGGCGGCGCATCAGCAGGCACTGGCCCGTGCCATCATGGCGGACCGTGATGTGCGCGCGGTCGCGTCCTATATCGGCGTCGATGGCCAGAATTCCACATTGAATGAAGGCCGTTTCCAGATCGTGCTGAAGCCGCTCGGTCAGCGGCGGGACAATGTGCTGGCGGTCATGCGGCGGCTGCGCGCCGAGACCGGCGATGTGCCAGGTATTTCCCTGACCATGCAGCCGGTGCAGCAACTCACGATCGACAGCACGCAGAGCAAGGGCGAGTATCATTTTTTCCTGGAAAGCGCGGATGCCTCGGATTTTCCGGTGTGGGTGCCGCGCCTGGTCGCGGCGCTGGGCAAGGTGCCACAATTCCGTGATGTCACGAGCGATCTTTCCAGCCGCGCGCTTGGCCTGCATTTGATTGTCGATCGCGCCACCGCCGCGCGCTTCGGCATTACGCCGGTCACGGTCGATAATGCGCTGTATGATGCGTTCGGCCAGCGCATCATCTCGACCCTGTATACGCAGACCAACCAGTACCGCGTCGTCATGCAGGCCGACATCCATGATGCCACGTCTCTGCATGCCGCCTTGCAATCGATCTATCTGCCATCGGCCACCGCGTCGCTGGGTCAGGTGCCGCTGGCCGCCATCGTGCATCTGCAAACGGGGCCGGCGCCACTGATGATCGAACATCTGGGTCAATTCCCGGCTGTGTCAATTTCCTTCAACCTGGCGCGCAACGCTTCACTCGGCACCGCGGTCAGGGATATCAGACGCGCCGAGCGGCAGATCGGCCTGCCGTCACGCATCGACACGGCGTATCAAGGCGTGCTTTCCGCCTTCAGCAAGGCGCTGTCCAACGAAGTGGCGTTGCTGCTTGCCGCCATCGTCACCGTCTACATCGTGCTCGGCGTGCTGTACGAAAGCTTCGTCCATCCGGTGACAATCCTGTCCACGCTGCCGTCGGCCGGCATCGGCGCCTTGCTGGCGCTGCGCCTGGGCGGGTTCGACCTCGATATCGTCGGCATCATCGGCATCGTGTTGCTGATTGGCATCGTCAAGAAGAACGCGATCATGATGATCGATTTTGCCCTGGTCGCGCGGCGCGAGGAAGGCAAGCCGCCGCGTGCCGCCATTCGCCAGGCGGCGCTGCTGCGCTTCCGCCCGATTCTGATGACCACCATGGCCGCCCTGCTTGGCGCGCTGCCGCTGATGCTGGCGACAGGCACCGGCGCGGAGTTGCGCCGCCCACTTGGCGTGGCCATTGTCGGCGGCCTGATCGTCAGCCAATTGCTGACCCTGTTCACCACGCCGGTTATCTACCTCGCGCTTGATCGTGTGTCTGACTGGCTGGCCCTGCGCGCGTCGCCGGAACACCCATGAACCTGTCAGCGCCCTTCATCCTGCGGCCGGTGGCAACCATTTTGCTGACACTCGCGATCGCCGTCGCCGGCGCCTTCGCCTATGGGCGTTTGCCTGTCTCACCGCTGCCGGAGGTTGATTTCCCCACGATCAGCGTCAATGCCCAGTTGCCGGGGGCTTCGCCGGAAACGGTCGCCACCAGCCTTGCCGAGCCGCTTGAGCGGCATCTGGGTGAAATTGCCGATGTCACGGAAATGACCGCAAGCTCCCAGGTCGGGCAGACCCGCATCGTGCTGCAATTCGGCCTCGACCGGGATATCAACGGTGCCGCCCGCGATGTGGAGGCCGCCATCAACGCGGCCCGGGTCGATCTGCCCAGCAACCTGCTCAGCAATCCGACCTATTACAAGGTCAATCCGGCCGACGCGCCGATGCTGGTGCTGGCGCTGACCTCGAAGACCCTGACCCGGCCGCAGATCTACGATCAGGCCAGCACCGTCATCGGCCAGTATCTGTCGCAGATCAACGGCGTTGGCGAAGTGGAATTGTCCGGCTCGGCGCTGCCGGCGGTGCGCGTCGATCTCAATCCCGGCGCGCTGTTCCGCTACGGTATCGGGCTCGAGGATGTGCGTTCCGCCATTGCCGGCGCCAACGCCAACAGCCCGCATGGCACCATCGATCTCGGCGGTCGGCGTTTTACGGTGTACAGCAACGATCAGGCGAACCATGCACAGGATTATCGCCCGCTCATCATCGCGTATCGCCATGGCGCCGCCCTGCGCCTGTCCGATGTGGCGACGGTCACCAATTCCGTTCAGGACATCCGCAATCTCGGCCTGATCGACGGCAAGCCCGCGGTCATGGTGATCATTTTTCGTGAGCCGGGGGCCAATATTCTGGCCACGGTCGATGCGGTGAAGGCGGCTATTCCGGCGTTGCAGAAGGCGCTCCCCAAATCGCTTGATTTCCATCTGATGGTGGATCGTTCGGTCGATATCCGCGCCTCACTCGATGATACGCAATGGACGCTGCTGATCGCGGTCGGGCTCGTCATCGGTGTCGTCTTCGCTTTTCTTGCCAGTGCGCGCGCAACTTTCATTCCCGCCATCGCGGTGCCGGTTTCCATCATCGGTACTTTCGGCGGCATGTATCTGCTTGGCTTCAGCCTCGATAATTTGTCGCTGATGGCGCTGACAATCTCCACCGGGTTTGTCGTCGACGATGCCATCGTGGTCACCGAGAACGTCATGCGTCACATCGAACAAGGCATGTATCCGCTGGCCGCGGCGCTGCGCGGCGCGCGCGAGATCGGCTTCACGATTGTGTCCATCACCGCCTCGCTCATTGCGGTCTTTCTGCCGATATTGCTGATGGGCGGCATTGTCGGTCGCTTGTTCCGTGAATTCGCCATGACCCTGTCATTGGCCATCATCATCTCGATGCTCATCTCGCTCACCACCACGCCCATGTTGGGCGCGCTGATGTTGCGCCGGGACCGCAAGCGCCACGAAACCCGACTGCGCCTGCGGATCCTGGGCAGGCTGCACCGCTTCTATGCGAGAACGCTCGCGGCCAGCCTGCGCCATGCCGGACTGGTTCTGGTTGTTCTGCTTGCCACCATCGCGTTGAATGTTTGGCTGTTCGCGGTCATTCCCAAGGGGTTTTTCCCGCAGCAGGATACGAGCCTGCTGATCGGCGCGATGCAGGCTGACCAGAAGACCTCATTCGAGGCGATGGCCGCCAAGCTCACGCAAGCGGTGAATATAATCCGCCACGATCCGGCAGTGCTGCACGTGGTCGGCTTCACCGGCACCGGCGGTGGCGGCGGGCATTCGCAAACCAACACCGCCCGCGTATTTACGGCGCTGAAGCCGGAACCGCGGCGCGGCAATATTGACCAGGTCATGGCGCGGCTACGCCATAAGCTCAGCCATATTCCCGGTGCCCAGGTCTATTTGCAGGCGGCGCAGGATCTTCGCGTTGGCGGGCGACAATCAAACGCGGAGTATCAGTTCACCCTGGAAGGCGACAGCACGACCGAGGTGGACCAGTGGGCACCGAAGCTGCTCGCGGCGATGCGTAGAATACCTGGCATCGTCGATGTCAATTCCGATCAGCAGGAGCAAGGTGTCGAAACCTATGTCGATGTTGATCGGACCCTGGCCAGCGCGCTTGGCCTCACGCTCGGTCAGATCGACAATACGCTGTATGATGCGTTCGGCCAGCGCGCGGTTTCGGTCATTTACAATCCGCTCAACCAGTATCGCGTGGTCATGGAGCTGGCGCCGCGTTACCTGCGCGAGCCGGCCATGCTCGATAATATCTGGATCAGCACCTCGGGCGCGGGCGCCGCGGCCAGTTCGCTCAGCGGCCTGCCGGTCGGCACGGTGAGCGAAACCCAGTCGACCGCGCCGGGCAATTCGGGGCAGAGCAAGAACCAGTTTCGTCTGGCGCAGGGTCAGTTTGCCAGCAATGCGGCCGGGGTCGCGGCCAAGAACGCGCAGGCCAACGCCATTACCGGCAGTGGCAAAGGCTCGGTTTCCACCGGTGCCGCGGTCAGCACCCGGGCGGAAACCATGGTGCCCCTGTCGGCGGTCGCGCATGTCAGCACCGCGCACACGCCGCTCGCGGTCAATCAACAGGGAACATACGTCGCCACCACCATTTCCTATAACCTGGCACCTGGCATTTCTCTCGGCCAGGCGCAGGCGGATATTCTGCGTGTCCGCGCGCAACTCGGCTTGCCGGCCGATCTGGTTACCAGCTTTGCCGGCACCGCGCAGCAATTCCAGCGATCGCTCGCGAGCGAGAAACTCCTGGTGGTCGCCGCCATCGGTGCCATCTACATCGTGCTTGGTATTCTGTACGAAAGCTATATTCACCCCATCACCATTCTCTCCACATTGCCTTCAGCGGGTCTTGGCGCGCTGCTGGCTCTCATGGTGTGCGGCACGCCCTTCACGATCATCGCGCTGATCGGCGTCATTCTGCTGATCGGGATTGTAAAGAAGAATGCGATCCTGATGATCGATTTCGCGCTTGCCGCCGAACGCGCGGGCGCCAGTCCGCCCGCCGCCATTTATCGGGCCTGCCTGACGCGGTTTCGCCCGATCATCATGACCACTGCTGCCGCCATGCTCGGTGCCGTGCCGCTTACCATCAGTTTCGGCAGCGGCAGCGAACTGCGTCAGCCGCTTGGAATTTCCATTGTCGGCGGCCTCGCGGTCAGCCAGATATTGACGCTGTATACGACGCCTGCGGTGTATCTCGCGTTTGACCGGCTGCGCCGGTCAGGGCGCCATGCGCGAGGCACGCGCCCCGCGCCCGCCAGCCCGGCATAGCCGCCGCTCAAGGCGCGTCTGATTCAGTCGTGCCGGTGGCGAGATCCGTCTCGGCCATCCTTTGCTGTGCCAGTGCCGCGGCTTCGGCGCGCAAATGGAGGTAAACCGGTTGCGGCTCGGCCAGTATGATCTCCAGACGCGCCAAATGGTCGGTGGCCGTTGCATCCGGCAGCGCCATCGCGCTCACGGTGATCGGACAGTCATTGGTGAAATTCACCTCGAACCCGGCATTTGCCGCCATTGGCCGCGTCAGTTTCCGCGTCGGCGCCGCATCAGCCAGGCAATGCGCCACGGTGCCATGCATGGGGGAGCCATCGGCATTGAACTGCCACCAGGCGCGATATCCATCGGCGGCCGATTGGCTCACCCGGCTCGGCGTGCCGTATTTCGCCGCCAGTCGCCCGATCAAGCGTGGCAGATAGGGCTGTCGGCCAGCGGGAAACGCCATCATGTGGTTGATGAACCATAATTTTCCGCCAATGAAGCCGAGCCGATAGCTGTTGCCGGGATCGGGGCCATCGGCGGCAATATGCGTCATCGCCGGGTCGCCCAAGGCCTGCTCGGTGGCAAAGCGATAACCTGCCAGTCGTGCCTCGGCCGCATCTTCGGTCATGCCCAAGGTCAGGCCGGTAACGGACAGGCTTTGTTGATTGGACGAGGATACGGCCGCGGCCTGCGGCGGCGTCTGCGCCGAGGGCGGCGTCAGCAAAGCCAGGTCGGTCGCGCTCAGGGGCGGGGGCGCATCCGGGTCTGGCACGGTCGCCGGGGCATCGACTGGCAGAGGTGCATCCGCGGCCGGTGGTGGCGCATTTGCCGCCGCGGCCGCGGGTGCCCCGCCAGGCAGGATCTGCCCCCTGCTCGCCGCCTGCACTGGCGCGAAATCGATATTGGCCACCGTGAATTGCTGCGCCAGCCCGCCGATCAGACAGGTCACCACCGACGTGCCGACATTGATTTTTACCGCCTGCACATGCAGCCCCGGGGCTACGTCAAGACAGCCGCCTGTCACTTTCAGCACGTCATCGGCCGCGGCATGCTTGCCATTCGTGCGCGCCGATCCGTCATCTCGCGTCAGTTTCTCGAGCGCCGAGGCGGAGCGGCACATTAGCCCGCTATGTACTGCGACCAAGTCATCCGCCCGGGCAGAGCCGACCCAGACCATGGCAAGCATTGCCGCGATACAGACGGTAAGGCGCGCGATGCGATGCTGCGCACACCCGGCAAGCCAAAAATTCCTCGGATGATCGAGACAAATGCAAGCGCGCATTTCGCCCTCCGTGCCCTACCATAGGTTGGTCGGACCGCAGAATGACTCGAGAAATGATAACGGATTGCTACGGCGTGTTGCGAAACATACAACGTGCGACCGTTCCTGCGTAAGGCACTGGATATGAAAGAGTGCTTCTCGGTACGATAAGCCAATCTTTGAATGGTCGGCTAAAACCTACCGACGAAACCGGCTTTTGTCGCCCGAGGCCCCACCCAGGTTCAGCCTTTCGAAAATCAAGGATGATTTTCTTTGATTCTTTTCAAAGAAAGTGCCCAAATGAGTTTTACGAGTGCAGGTCCGCTGATAGACCAAAGTGGCGCCATACGACAGTCGGAACATAGCCGGAGTTTCGCCCTCCGGACCGGCATACGCACCGGCCCGGAGGGCTGTGGTTTATTCCGCCGCCGGCAATTGGGCGGCTTCCTGGCGGATGCGCTGGTCACGCCCGGCGGCGACCGCGCGCAGGCGGTTCATGACGCTGCCGGTGCCGGCGGGAATGAGACGGCCGACGATGACGTTTTCCTTGAGACCGTTCAGCGTATCGACCTTGCCGGCGGTTGCCGCCTCGGTCAGCACGCGGGTGGTTTCCTGGAAGGAGGCGGCGGAAACGAAGCTGTGGGTTTGCAGGCTGGCCTTGGTGATGCCTTGCAGCACCGGCATGGCGACCGCGGGGCGCTCGCCGGCGTTTTCGCGCTTGCGGTTCTCGAGCGCGAATTCGATGCGATCAACCTGTTCGCCGACCAGATAGGTGGTATCACCCGGATCGAGGATTTCGACCTTCTGCAGCATCTGGCGCACGATCACTTCGATGTGCTTGTCGTTGATTTTCACGCCTTGCAGACGATAGACGTCCTGGATCTCGTTGACGAGATATTCGGACAGCGCCTCGACCCCGAGCACTTTCAGGATGTCGTGCGGCACGCGCGGACCATCGACCAGCGGGTCGCCGCGACGCACGAAATCACCTTCCTGGACGGAGATATGCTTACCCTTGGGAATCAGGTACTCGGTCTCCTCGAGGGTTTCGTCGTTCTTGACGATGATGCGGCGCTTGGCCTTGTAGTCCTTGCCGAATTCGACCCGGCCGTCATTCTCGGCGATGATGGCATGGTCCTTCGGCCGGCGGGCTTCGAACAATTCGGCGACACGCGGCAGACCACCGGTGATGTCACGGGTTTTGCTGCCCTCACGCGGGATGCGGGCCAGCACGTCACCGGCGCGGACATGGGCGCCGTTCTCGATGGAAAGAATTGAATCCGGGGCGAGGAAGTAGCGTGCATCGGCGTTGTTGGCGAGGCGCACCACATCGCCCTTGGCGTCCTTGAGTTGCAGGCGGGGCCGCAGATCGACGCCGCGCGCGCCTTGTTTGTAGTCGACCACCACTTTCGAGGTGAGGCCGGTGACCTCGTCGACGCGCTCGACGAGGGTGATGCCGTCGAGCAGGTCGAGATATTCGACGGTGCCGTCACGCTCGGTGATGATGGGCAGGGTGTACGGGTCCCACTCGGCCAGTTTCTGACCGCGCGTGACCACCGCCCCTTCATCGGCGAGCAGGCGGGCGCCGTAGGGCACGCGGAAGCGCGCGCGCTCACGGCCTTTCTCGTCGGCCAGGATGATTTCGCAATTGCGCGACATGACCACCGGCACATCGGCGCTGTTCATGACGACGTTGCGGTTGCGGAGCGAAACCACGCCGTCATGGCTTGCCTCGACATTGGACTGCTCGGCGCCGCGCTGCGCCGCGCCGCCGATGTGGAAGGTGCGCATGGTGAGCTGGGTCCCAGGCTCACCGATGGATTGGGCGGCGATGACGCCCACCGCCTCACCGACATTGACCTGCGTGCCACGGGCGAGATCGCGGCCGTAGCAATGGCCGCAAATGCCGATCGGTGCGTCACAGGTGAGCACGGAGCGGATGCGCACCGCCTCGACGCCGGCGCGTTCGATGCGCTCGGCCTGTTCTTCCTCGACCAGGGTATTGTTGGCGACCAGCACGCCGCCGGTGGCGGGATCGGCCACATCCTCGGCGGTGAAGCGGCCGAGAATACGTTCGGACAGGCTGGCCACCGTCTCGCCACCATCCATGACGGCGCGGACCGAAATGCCACGCTCGGTGCCGCAATCTTCCTCGACGATGATGCAATCCTGCGCGACATCGACCAGGCGGCGGGTGAGATAGCCGCTGTTCGCGGTTTTCAGCGCCGTATCGGCGAGGCCCTTGCGGGCGCCGTGGGTGGAATTGAAGTAATCGAGAACGGTCAGGCCTTCCTTGAAGTTGGCGATGATCGGCTGCTCGATGATTTCACCGGACGGCTTGGCCATGAGGCCGCGCATGCCGGCGAGCTGACGCATTTGCGCCGGCGACCCGCGGGCGCCGGAATGGCTCATCATCCAGACCGCGTTGATGGGCTTGCCCGGCTCGAGCTTGGAGATTTCCTTCATCATGGCGGCGGCAACCGTATCGGTGCAGCGCGACCAGGCATCGACCACCTTGTTGTAGCGTTCGCCGGCGGTGATCAGGCCATCCTGGTATTGCTGCTCGAAATCGCGCACCTCGGCTTGGGTTTCGGCGATCAGGCGCGGCTTGCTGTCCGGGATGATGAGGTCATCCTTACCGAAGGAAATACCGGCCATGCAGGCGTGGCGGAAACCGAGCCCCATCAGCCGGTCGGCGAAAATGACGCATTCCTTCTGGCCGCAATGGCGGTAGACGGCGTCGATCACGTCCGAGATATTCTTTTTGGTGAGCTGCTTGTTGATGAGCCCGAAAGGCACGTTCGGGTGCTTGGGCAGAATTTGCGCGATCAGCATGCGCCCCGCGGTGGTGACGACGACGTTGCGCTGCTGCGTGCCGTCGGGCGCCACCGTGAAGTGGCGGGCGCGGATTTTCGAGTTGACGGTGATCGCCTTGGCGGCGAGCGCGTGCTCGATTTCGCCGATGGTGGCGAAGAGCGGAGCCTTGTTATCCTCGGTCGCGCGGAAATCAGCGGTTTCGAGTGAGAGATAATAGAGGCCGAGCACCATGTCCTGGCTGGGCACGATGATCGGCTTGCCGTTGGCGGGGCTGAGGATGTTGTTGGTGGACATCATCAGCACGCGCGCCTCGAGCTGGGCTTCGAGGCTGAGCGGCACGTGCACGGCCATCTGGTCGCCGTCGAAATCGGCGTTGAAGGCGGTGCAGACCAGCGGATGCAGCTGGATCGCCTTGCCTTCGATGAGCACGGGCTCGAACGCCTGGATGCCGAGCCGGTGCAGGGTGGGCGCGCGGTTGAGCATGACGGGGTGTTCGCGAATGACTTCCTCAAGGATATCCCAGACCTCGGGGCGTTCCTTTTCGACCATGCGCTTGGCCGCCTTGATGGTGGTGGCGTGGCCATATTTCTCTAGCTTGGAATAGATGAACGGCTTGAACAGCTCGAGCGCCATTTTTTTCGGCAGGCCGCATTGGTGCAGCTTGAGCTCCGGGCCGACGACGATGACCGAGCGGCCGGAATAATCGACGCGCTTGCCGAGCAGGTTCTGGCGGAAGCGGCCCTGCTTGCCCTTGAGCATGTCGGACAGCGATTTCAACGGACGCTTGTTCGCCCCCGTGATGGCGCGGCCGCGGCGGCCATTGTCGAACAGGGCGTCAACCGATTCCTGGAGCATGCGCTTTTCGTTGCGCACGATGATGTCTGGCGCGCGCAGCTCGATCAGGCGCTTGAGGCGGTTGTTGCGATTGATGACGCGCCGATAGAGATCGTTCAGGTCCGAGGTGGCGAAGCGGCCGCCATCGAGCGGCACCAGCGGGCGCAGTTCGGGCGGGATGACCGGGATGACGTCGAGGATCATCCAATGCGGCTTGGCGCCGGATTCGGCGAAGGCATCGAACAGCTTGAGGCGCTTGACCAGCTTCTTGCGCTTGGCCTCGCTGGTGGTTTCACGCAGATCCGCGCGCAGCGTGGTTCGCACCGCGTCGATATCGAGACCCTCAAGGATGTATTTGATGGCTTCCGCGCCGATGCCGGCACGGAACGCGTCATCGCCGAATTCGTCCTGCTTGGCGATTAACTGATCCTCGGTCAGGAGCTGATGCTGCTTGAGATCGGTCAGGCCGGGCTCGAGCACGACGTAGCTCTCGAAATAGAGGATTTTTTCGAGCTCCTTCAGAGTCAGATCGACCATCAGGCCGATGCGCGAGGGAAGCGACTTCAGGAACCAGATATGCGCGACCGGAGAGGCGAGCTCGATATGGCCCATGCGTTCGCGCCGCACCTTGGCCAATGTGACCTCGACGCCGCATTTCTCGCAGATGATGCCGCGGAACTTCATGCGCTTATACTTGCCGCACAGGCATTCATAGTCCTTGATGGGACCGAAGATGCGGGCGCAGAACAGCCCGTCCCGCTCCGGCTTGAACGTGCGGTAGTTGATGGTTTCGGGCTTCTTGATCTCGCCATATGACCAGGAGCGGATCTGCTCCGGGCTCGCGATCTGAATCTTGATCTGATCGAAGGTCATCGCCTGGCCGGCCTGGCCCAGGATCTTCATCAGTTCGTTCATGCGTCACGTCCTTGCAAAAGGAAGATTCCAGGGGTGCCACCCCTGGACCCCGCCGGGGCCGCGAGGCCCCGGACCCCAAGACCTCAGGCTACGTTGTTTTCGAGTTCCACGTTCAGGCCAAGGGATTTCAGTTCCTTGACCAGAACATTGAAGCTTTCCGGAATGCCGGCCTCGAAATTATCCTGCTCGCGCACGATGGCCTCATAGACCTTGGTGCGGCCGGACACATCGTCCGACTTCACGGTCAGCATTTCCTGTAGCGTGTAGGCGGCGCCGTAAGCCTCGAGCGCCCAGACCTCCATCTCACCGAAGCGCTGGCCGCCGAACTGCGCCTTGCCGCCGAGCGGCTGCTGGGTGACCAGGCTGTACGGGCCGATCGAGCGGGCGTGGATTTTATCGTCGACCAGGTGGTGCAGCTTAAGCATGTAGATATAGCCGACGGTGACCCGGCGCTCGAACGGCTCACCGGTGCGGCCATCGGTGAGGATGACCTGGCCAGAGGTATCGAGACCGGCCTTGGCCAGCATGGTCTCGATATCGGACATGCGGGCGCCGTCGAACACCGGGGTGGCGATGGGAACGCCCTTGCGCAAATTCTCGCACAACTCGAATAGCTGGTCGTTGTCGAGGGCAGCGATATCCTCGGCGAAGACACGCTCCCCATAGACGTCGCGCAGCCGTTCCAGCAGGTGCTGGCGCGCCTCGCCGTTGCGGCGATATTTGTCGACCAGCTCACCGACCTGTTTGCCGAGGGTGGCGCAGGCCCAGCCGAGATGGGTTTCCAGGATCTGGCCGACATTCATGCGACTGGGCACGCCGAGCGGATTGAGCACGAGATCGACCGGGGTGCCGTCCTCGAGGAACGGCATGTCCTCGAGCGGAGTTACGCGGCTGACGACGCCCTTGTTGCCGTGGCGGCCGGCCATTTTGTCGCCTGGTTGCAGCTTGCGCTTCACGGCCACGAACACCTTGACCATTTTCATGACACCGGGCGGCAGTTCGTCACCGCGTTGCAGCTTTTCGACCTTGCTGTCGAACAGCGATTGCAGACGGCCGACCGCGGCATCGTGCTCGCGCTTCAGGGTCTCGATTTCGGCCATCACGGAATCATCCTGCACGACCATGTGGCGCATGGCGTTGCGCGGATGCTCGGCCAGCACCTCCTCGGTGATGAGGGTGCCGGCCTTGATGCCCTTGAAGCCGCCGCCGGCCTTGCGACCCAGCAGCTTCTCACGCAGGCGGTTGAGGAAGCTGCGTTCCTGGATGGCCTTCTCGTCGTCGCGGTCCTTGGCCAGGCGTTCGACCTCGGCGCGCTCGATGGCCATGGCGCGTTCGTCCTTGTCGACGCCGCGGCGGCTGAACACCCGCACATCGACGATGGTGCCGGTGACGCCGGGCGGCAGCTTGAGCGAGGTGTCACGCACGTCGGAGGCTTTTTCGCCGAAGATCGCGCGCAGCAGTTTCTCCTCCGGCGTCATCGGACTTTCGCCCTTGGGCGTGACCTTGCCGACCAGGATATCACCGGGATTCACCTCGGCGCCGACATAGACGATGCCGGCCTCGTCGAGGTTCTTCAGCGCTTCCTCGCCGACATTGGGAATGTCGCGGGTGATTTCCTCCTGGCCGAGCTTGGTGTCACGCGCCATCACCTCGAATTCCTCGATATGGATCGAGGTGAACACATCGTCGCGGGCGATGCGTTCCGAGATCAGGATCGAGTCCTCGAAATTATAGCCGTTCCAGGGCATGAAGGCGACCAGCACATTGCGGCCGAGTGCCAGCTCGCCGAGTTCGGTGGACGGACCGTCGGCGATGATGTCACCTTCCGAGACCATGTCACCGACCCGCACCAGCGGCCGCTGGTTGATGCAGGTGGACTGGTTGGAGCGCATGAATTTCCGCAGCCGGTAGATATCGACGCCGCGGGTGGTGCCGTCATCGGCGCTTGCGCGCACGACGATGCGGGCGCCGTCGATCTGGTCGACGATGCCGGCGCGGCGGGCGACGATGGTGGCGCCCGAGTCGCGCGCGACCGCCGCTTCCATGCCGGTGCCGACCAGTGGCGCATCGGCGCGGATCAGCGGCACGGCCTGGCGCATCATGTTGCTGCCCATGAGCGCGCGGTTGGCGTCGTCGTTCTCGAGGAAGGGAATGAGGGCGGCGGCGACCGAGACCAGCTGGCGCGGCGAGACGTCGACCGCGGTCACGTCCTCGGGGCGGACGAGCCGGAAATCACCCTGCTTGCGCACCGAAACCAGGTCCTGGGTGAAACGGCCGCCCTTGTCGATCGGGGCGTCGGCCTGGGCGACGACCAGGCGCTCTTCCTGCATGGCCGAGAGATACTGGTAGCCATCCTGCACATGACCGTCCTTGACCAGGCGGTATGGGGTCTCGATGAAGCCGTATTTGTTGACCCGCGCATAGGTGGCGAGCGAGTTGATCAGGCCGATATTCGGTCCTTCGGGGGTTTCGATCGGGCAGATGCGGCCGTAATGGGTCGGGTGTACGTCGCGTACCTCGAAGCCGGCGCGTTCACGGGTGAGGCCGCCCGGACCAAGCGCCGACAGGCGCCGCTTGTGCGTGACCTCGGACAGCGGGTTGGTCTGGTCCATGAATTGCGACAATTGCGAGGAGCCGAAGAATTCGCGCACCGCGGCCGCCGCCGGCTTGGCGTTGATGAGATCGTGCGGCATGACGGTGTCGATATCGACCGAGCCCATGCGTTCGCGGATGGCGCGCTCCATGCGGAGCAGGCCGACGCGGTACTGGTTCTCCATCAATTCACCGACCGACCGGACGCGGCGGTTGCCGAGATTGTCGATATCATCGATGGAACCACGGCCGTCCTTCAGCTCGCAGAGGATTTTTACGGTGCGGAGAATATCCTCGCGTCGCAGCACGCGCATGGTATCAGGCGCGTCGACGCCGAGGCGCATGTTCATTTTCACCCGGCCGACGGCGGAGAGGTCGTAGCGGTCGGGGTCGAAGAACAGGCCGCGGAACAGGGCCTCGGCGGTCTCGGCGGTGGGCGGCTCACCGGGGCGGATGACGCGGTAGATATCGATCAGCGCGTCTTCGCGGTTGCCGTTCTTGTCGATGGCGAGGGTGTTGCGCAGCCAGGGACCTGTGGACTGGTCGATGGCGAGGGTGGGCAGATGCTCGATGCCGGCGGCTTCGAGGGCGGCGAGCCGGGCCTCGGCCAGTTCCTCGCCGGCCTCGGCGTAGATTTCGCCGGTTTCCGGGTTGACCAGGTCACGCGCGACGAAGCGGCCGAGCAGATCGGCGCGGCCGACCAGCACTTCCTTGGTTTTTTCGGCGATTTTGCGGACCGTGCGCTGGGTGAGCTTGGTTTCCGGATCGGCCACCACCTCGCCGGATTCGGCGTCGATCAGCGGCTCGAGCAGCTTGAGGCCGCGGAACGCCTCGGGGTCGAAGGGGCGGGCCCAGCCTTTCGCGGTGCGGGTGAAATCAACCGTGCCATAGAAATAGCCGAGAATATCCTCGGCATCGAGACCGCGGATCTCATGGGGCTCGAGCGGCTCGCCGGCGGCGGCGCGGGCCTCGCGCAGCGCCATGGTGGCATCGCTTTCGAGGGCGTAGAGCAGCGTCGTGACCGGCAGCTTGCGCTTGCGGTCGATGCGGACATAGACGAGGTCCTTGCTGTCGAATTCGAAATCGAGCCAGGAGCCGCGATACGGGATGACACGGGCGGCGTAGAGATATTTGCCGCTGCTGTGGGTTTTGCCCTTGTCGTGGTCGAAGAACACGCCGGGGCTGCGGTGCATCTGGCTGACGATGACGCGCTCGGTGCCGTTGATGATGAAGGTGCCGTTGTCGGTCATGAGCGGCATGTCACCCATATAGACCGGCTGTTCCTTGATATCGCGGATCGAGCGGGCACCGGTATCCTCGTCGACGTCCCAGACGATCAGGCGCAGCACGACCTTGAGCGGGGCGGCGAAGGTCATGCCGCGCTGGATGCATTCCTCGACATCGTATTTCGGCTCCTCGAGCTCGTAGGAGACGAATTCGAGCCGGCCGCGACCGGCGAAATCATCGATCGGGAAGACGGATTTGAAGACTTCCTGAAGGCCGGTCTGGGTACGACTGTCCGGGGCGACGTGCATTTGCAGGAAGCCTTCATAGCTGGCCCGCTGCACGTCGATCAGGTTTGGCATGGTCACGACTTCGGGGATGCGCCCGAAGCTTTTGCGAATGCGCTTTTGTCCGGTAAACGACTTGCCGATTGCGTTCATGCCCCGTCCTGCCGTCCTGTAATCCGTTGCGGTCCGGCCGCCGGCCGGACAAAAGAGGCTCCGCCAGGCGGGGCGGACGACCGGCGCCGCGCGGAGTGCCCGGTGCGGCGCGACAACGCGAGAGCGGGCGGGAACCAAAGCCGTTCCCACCCGCGCCCGTTCAACCATGGGTCAGGCGGCGCGCCGCCCGACCGTGCGAGCCAAGCTATTTGACGACGACCGAGGCACCCTGCTCCTCGAGCACTTTCTTGATCTTCGCGGCCTCGTCCTTGTTCACGCCTTCCTTGACGGTTTTCGGCGCGCCCTCGACGAGGTCCTTGGCTTCCTTCAGACCAAGGCCGGTGATGGTCCGGATTTCCTTGATCACGTTGATTTTCTTGTCGCCGGCCTTGTCGAGGATGACCGTGAATTCGGTTTGTTCCTCAACCGGAGCGGCGGCGGCGGCCGCGGCCGGGGCGGCGGCGACGGCAACGGGTGCCGCGGCGGAGACGCCCCATTTTTCTTCGAGCATCTTGGACAGCTCAGCGGCTTCCAGGACGGTAAGGGCGGACAGATCGTCCACCAGTTTTGCGAGATCGGCCATGTCGGTGTTCCTGTGTATCTAGACTTCGGTCGGTTCCATGCAACCCCGCCGGATGCGGCGGCTGCGTTGAGGGATTATGGCGGTCTGGGTCAGGCCGCCTCGGCCTGCTCATCCTTTTTCGCGTAGGCCCCAAAGACCCGCGCCAGCTGGCCGGCCGGTGCCGCGATGACGCCAGCGATACGGGTGGCCGGGGTTTGGATCATTCCCAGCAGACCCGCGCGCAGCGTTTCGAGCGACGGCAGTTCGGCGAGCGCCTGCAAGCCAGACGGATCGAGCGTCTGTTTGCCGAGCGCGCCACCGATAAGCACCAGCTTGTCGTTGGTCTTGGCGAACTCGACGGCGGTTTTGGCCACGGCCACCGGGTCGTGTGACCACGCGAGCGCGGTTGGACCCTTCAGCATTGGCTTGATGCCGTCGAACTTGGACCCATCGAGAGCGAGGGTGGCAAGCCGGTTTTTGGTGACCTTAAAGGTCGCGCCAGCAGCCCGCATCCGTCTGCGCAGATCCGTCACCTCGGCGGCGTTGAGACCCTTGTTCTGGGTCACGACCACCATGGACGTCTCGGCGAAGACGGCGGCGAGAGTGCCGACGAAGTCCCGCTTTTGCAAACGGTCCAAATTCCGTCTCCTGCTCTGGCCTGGGCGTGCGCCCGGGCCGGGTTGCCAAAGGGGATGGCGCTGATGCCCCACCCCGGTTCGCCTGTCCTTGCAGCCGGAACCGCCAAAGCCTGGCCTGGTTTGCGCCAGACCGAACCCTTGGCATTCCCGTCATGGATGCGCGGGCCATTCCGCCCCTTAGGTGCCGGCATCGCACCGGACACGCATCGTCTCGGACAGGATCGGGGCGGCGAGCCACCCCTGCCCACCGGCGCCGAGGCACCGGTGACGTTGGTTGCCTCAGCTCAGTGAGGCGATGTCGAGCCGGATGCCGGGCCCCATGGTGGAGCTGAGCGCGGCCGATTTGACATAGGTGCCCTTGGCGCCGGCGGGCTTGGCCTTCTGGATGGCATCGACGAAGGCGCGGATATTCTGTTCGAGCTGGTCGGCGCCGAAGCTCGCCTTGCCGACGCCGGCATGCACGATGCCGGCCTTTTCGGCGCGGAACTCGACCTGGCCGGCGCGGGCGGCAGCGATGGCGCCCTTGACGTCCATGGTGACGGTGCCGAGCCGGGGGTTGGGCATCAGACCCCGCGGGCCGAGAATTTTCGCGACCTTGCCGACCATGCCCATCATGTCCGGGGTGGCGATGCAACGGTCGAAATTGATTTCACCGGCCTGGACTTTCTCGGACAGATCCTCGGCGCCGACGATATCGGCGCCGGCGGCGAGCGCCTCCTCGGCCTTGGCGCCGCGGGCGAATACGGCGACGCGCAATGTTTTGCCGGTGCCGTTGGGCAGGCCGACCAGGCCACGCACCATCTGGTCAGCGTGGCGGGGGTCGATGCCGAGATTCATGGAAAGCTCGACCGTCTCGTCGAACTTGGCGCGGGCGTTGGACTTCACCAAGGCCACCGCCTCGGGCAGGGGGTAGGTCTTGCCGCGTTCGATGGTGGATTGAGCCGAGCGAAGACGCTTGCCGATGGCCATGGCTCAGCCCTCCACCACGGTGATGCCCATGGACATGGCCGAACCGGCCAGCATGCTGACCGCCGCATCGAGGCTGGCGGCATTCATGTCCTTCATTTTCACTTCGGCGATTTCGCGCAGTTGCGCGGTGGTGACCCGGCCGATCGGGCCGCTTTTGCCGACCGTGGGCGAGCCTTTGGTGATGCCGGCGGCCTTTTTGATGAAATAGGTGTTCGGCGGTGTTTTGGTGACGAAGCTGAACGTGCGGTCACCATAGGCGGTGATGACCACGGGCACGGGCATGCCCGGCTCCATGTTCTGGGTGACCGCGTTGAATTCCTTGACGAACTGCATGATGTTCAGGCCGCGCTGACCGAGCGCCGGGCCGACCGGCGGGGAGGGGTTGGCCTTGCCCGCGGGTATTTGCAGCTTGATATAGCCGACGATCTTCTTCGCCATCCCAGGCCCTTTCCAGCCGACGGGACCGCGGTACATGCGATGCCGCGCACGACATCTCCCGCGTTCCGATGAGGGGCGGGCGTATACGCTGGCCGGGCCGGCTTGTAAAGCCGGGCTTGCGCGAGGCGAATGAGAGTGTGCCAACGCGCCGATGCCCGTCAAGCACCCGGCGAGGATGGTCGTGGCTAAGCTTTTTCAAGTCCGGCACCGGCATGCTTTGTTTTAAGTCCGGCACCGGCCCGCACCCCCACCCGGCCACCCATGGCAGTGTACGCTC
>DAIDIQ010000119.1 GCA_027459285.1 Acetobacteraceae bacterium | reverse complement strand
TTGGAGGGGCTGGAGCCGGTGCGGCGGCGGCCTGGCATGTATATTGGCGGCACCGACGAGACGGCGCTGCACCACCTGGCGGCCGAGATTCTGGACAATGCCATGGATGAGGCGGTGGCGGGGTTTGCCAGCGTGATCGATGTGACGCTGGAGGCGGATGGCGCGTTGAGCGTGCGCGATAATGGGCGGGGGATACCGGTCGATCCGCACCCGAAATTCAAGAACAAATCGGCGTTGGAGGTGATTCTGACGACGCTGCATTCGGGCGGGAAGTTCCGCCAGGGCGCGTATGCGACCTCGGGCGGGCTGCACGGGGTGGGCAGTTCGGTGGTGAATGCGCTGTCGGAGCAGTTCAGCGTGGAGGTGGCGCGCGAGAAGCGGCTGTGGCGGCAGGAATATGCGCGCGGCAAGCCGGTGAGCAAGTTGCAGGATCTGGGGACGGTTGCGAACCGGCGGGGCACGCTGATCCGGTTTGTTCCGGATAGCGAGATTTTTGGCGCGCTGCGGTTTTCGGCGGCGAGGCTGTTCAAACTGTGCCGGTCGAAGGCGTTTCTGTTTCAGGGCGTGAAATTGCGCTGGCGCTGTGACGAGTCGCTGGCGGGCGAGGCGGTGCCGGCGGTGGCGGAATTGCACTTTCCGGGCGGGCTTGCCGACAGCCTGGCCGAGGATACCGAGGGGGCGGCGCGGGTGGTGGCGCAGGCTTTTGTGGGCCAGGCGGAATTGCCGCGCGATGCGACAGGCGAGGCGCAGGGGCGGGTTGAATGGGCGGTGACGTGGTTGGAGCGCGGCCCGGGCTTTCTGCATTCGTTTTGCAATACGATTCCGACGCCGCTGGGGGGCACGCATGAGGCCGGGTTGCGCACCGCGCTGACCCGCGGCCTGCGCGCGTGGGGCGAGAAGACCGCGAACAAGCGGGCGGCGGCGATTACGGCCGAGGATGTGCTGGCGCCGGTGGCGGGGCTGGTTTCGGTGTTTTTGCGCAACCCGCAATTTCAGGGCCAGACCAAGGAAAAGCTGACCAATGCCGAGGCGGCGCGACTGGTGGACGCGGCGTTGCGCGACCCGTTCGACCATTATCTGGGCGACCATCCGAAGGAGGCGGATAATCTGCTTGCGTTCGTGATCGAGCGGGCGGAGGAGCGGATACGGCGGCGGGACGCGAAGGATACGCCGCGCAAATCTGCCACCCGCAAGCTGAGATTGCCGGGGAAATTGGCCGATTGCACGCGCGAGGATGCGGGCGCGACCGAGTTGTTTCTGGTGGAGGGGGACAGCGCGGGCGGCACGGCCAAGCAGGCGCGCAACCGCGAGACGCAGGCGGTGCTGCCGCTGCGGGGGAAAATTCTGAACGTGGCGAGTGCCAGCACCGAGAAGCTGCGGCAGAACCAGGAATTGCGCGATCTGATCGAGGCGCTGGGCTGCGGGGTGGGCGAGCGGTTCGACATTGCGCGGCTGCGTTATGGCCGGGTGATCATCATGACCGACGCGGATGTGGATGGGGCGCATATCGCGAGTTTGCTGATGACGTTTTTTTACCGGGAATTGCCGGAGTTGGTGCGGCGCGGGCATGTGTTTCTGGCGCGGCCGCCGCTGTATCGGCTGACGCAGGGTGGGCAGAGTGTATATGCGATGGATGACCGTGACCGGGCGCGCAAGGAAAAGACGCTGAAGGGCCGGGGCAAGATCGAGGTGAGCCGGTTCAAGGGGCTGGGCGAGATGCCGATGGCGCAGTTGCGCGAGACGACGATGCACCCGGCGAGCCGGACCTTGCTGCGGGTGGTGGCGGCGCCGGAGACGCGGGCGGAGACGGCGACGCTGGTGGAAAGCCTGATGGGACGGCGGCCGGAATTGCGGTTCGCCTTTATTACCGAGCATGCGCGCGAGGTGACGGAGTTGGACGTTTGAGCGGGCGGGATGAGCCGGCGACGGTGCTGCTGCCGTGCCTGATAGGGCAGGCGTTTCGGCGGGTGGCGTTGCGGTGCCTTGGCGCGCGCGGGAACCCGGCGCTGGTGTGCGTGCACGGCTTGACGCGCAATGCGCGGGATTTCGATGGGCTGGCGCGGGCGCTGGCGGACCGGATGTTCGTGGTTTCGGTCGATCTGCCGGGGCGGGGCGAGAGCGAATGGCTGGAGGACCCGGCGCAATACGGCGTGGAAACCTATGTGGCGGTGCTGGCGCAGGTGTTTGCCTGGGTGGGACGGCCGGTTGATTTTCTGGGCACGTCATTGGGCGGGATTTGCGCGATGGCGGTGGCGGCGATGCCGGGGCAGCCGATTGCCCGCCTGGTGCTGAACGATATCGGGCCGTTCGTGCCGGAAGCGGCGATGCGGCGGATTGCCGAGTATGTGACGACGACCCCGCCGCGATTTGCCGATGTGGAGGCGCTGCGGCTGTATTTGCGCCGGGTGCACGCGCCGTTCGGCCGGCTGAGCGAGGCGGAATGGCGGCAGATGGCGATGGATTCGGCGCGCCCGCTGCCGGATGGGTCGGTTGCGCTGCATTTCGACCCGGCGATTGCGACACCCTTTGCCAAGACGCCGCCGGCGGCGCTGGTGATGTGGCCATGGTGGGAGGCGCTGAGTGTGCCGGTGCTGGCGCTGCGGGGGGCGAACAGCGATGTGCTGGAGGTGGAGACCGCGGCGCGGATGACCGGGAAAGCGACGGTCGTGAGCGTGCCGGAAACGGGGCACGCCCCTGCCCTGCTGGATGCGCCGACGATTGGCGCGGTGCGGCGGTTTTTGCTGGGGCATGGGGGAGCTTAGACGGGACGGCCTACGGGATAGAAAGGGGCGACTTTTTTGAAAAAAAGTCGCGCAAAAAACTTTTGATTCCGGGCGTTTGGGGTGGATGCGGGCGTTGCCCGCCAGGACAGACCATGCTGGCTTGGCCGCGAAGCGGCCTATTATTGTCGGCTCTCGCCGCCGGAACGCAGGGCGTGGCCCGCCCATAAGCCCAAAGTCATGAAAGTTTTTTGGGCGACTTTTTTTCAAAAAAGTCGCTGCTTGCCTGTCCGGCTTCGGCACGTGACGGGCCTGGCTTGTGCGACGCGGGCAAGATCAGCAGACTGTTACCATGCAGGCGGGCGGCAAGCGGACGGCGACGGTGATACAGCCCGAGCAACGGCAGCTTGGGTTTGTCGACCGGGTGACGGAGACCCAGGTGATTGGCTGGGCGATTGACCTGGACCGGGTGACGCAGCCGGTGCGGCTGGCGGTGCGGGTGGATGGGCGCGTGGTGGACACGATGCTGTGCGACGTGCGCCGCAATGATTTGGGCGCGTCGGGCCTGCCGAACACGCGGGCGGGGTTTGTTTATGATATTCCGCACGCCTGTTTCGACGGGGCGCAGCATCGGATTGCGTTCACGTTTCAGAATGGCACGCCGGTTTTGTTCACCAACCGGTTGGGCCAGAGCGTGCCGGAATGGCATTTCGCGAATGCGCGGCGGGCGGCGCATGAGGGATTTGTGGATGGGCTGACGGAAGGCGGCGCCATCAATGGCTGGGTGTTCCGGATTGATACCGAGAGCGGCAAGCGGCTGGGCGGCAACCGGCTGCTGGTGCTGATAGATGGCGAGACGGTGGGGGAAATTACCGCCGACAGGTTTCGCCCCGACGTGGGGGCGGCGCACAGGTGCGACCCGTATTGCGGGTTTTCGTATGTGCCGCCGGTGGAATTTCGCACCGGGCGGACCTGCCGGTTCCGGTTCGTGGTGGCGAATGACCGCACCGAGTTGCTGAACAGCCCGTTGGAAGCGACGTTTTTGCCGAATGACGCGCGCGGCACGCTGCATGGGCTGATGCGGATGGCGGAAAGCCTGGCGAGCCAGACCTGGCAGATGCGGCTGGCGTTGCGCAATCTGCTGGCCGAGGACGAGCCGACCCTGTTGGAATATGCAAGCTGGGCGCGGCGGTATTTTCCGGCGTTGCGGGCGCGGGTGGCGGGTGCGGCGCCGATGCGCGAGGCGCCGCTGGTGAGCGTGGTGTGCCCGGTGTTCCGGCCCGATCTCGGGCATTTTATTGAAGCCGTGAATTCGGTGCAGGCGCAGAGCCATGCCAACTGGGAATTGCTGTTGGTTGACGATCATAGCCGGGATGCGGCGCTGAAGGCGTGGATGCAGGACGCGGCCAAGCTGGACGGGCGGATACGGCCGATATTCCGGCGCAAGAATGGCGGGATTGCCGCGGCGACCAATACGGCGCTGGCGGAGGCGCGCGGCAAATATGTGGCGTTTTTCGACCATGACGATGTGCTGGAGAGCGTGGCGTTGGAGGTGATGGTGCGGGAGGCCGAGCAAAGTGGCGCCGCGCTGCTGTATTCGGACGAGGACAAGCTGGACGAGCGCGGCAATCTGGATGAGCCGCATTTCAAGCCGGATTGGAATTACCGGCTGCTGCTGGGCAATAATTATCTGTGCCATTTGACCATGATGACGCGGGAGCTGGCCGGGGCGCTGGGTGGGTTACGGGCGAGTTTCGATGGCGCGCAGGACCATGATTTGATGTTGCGGGCGGCGGAAACGCTGCGCCCCGAGCAGATACGGCATGTGCCGGAGGTGCTGTACCATTGGCGGAAAAGTGCGGGATCGACGGCGCTGAGCGGGGAGGCGAAAACCTATGCCGCGCGGGCGGGGGCGGCGGCGGTGGCGGCGCATCTGGCGCGGCGGGGGCTGGATGCAGATGTGACACCGCTTGCGGGGATGACGGCGTATCGGGTGACGTATCGGTTCGAGGCCGAGCCGAGGGTTGCGATTATTATTCCGTATCGGGACCAGGTGGAGATGACGCTGCGCTGCCTGCGCGCGGTGCTTTCGCTGACCGCGTATCGGAATTACGAGATCATTCTGGTGGATAACTGGTCGGAAAGTCCGGCGGCGCGGGATTTTGCCGCCGACGTCAGTAATATCGGGCAGGTGCGGGTGTTGCGGGTGCCGGAGCCGTTCAATTACAGCCGGTTGAACAATCTGGCGGCGGCGAGCACGGATGCGGCATTTCATATGTTCATGAACAATGATTTGTTCGTGACCGAGCGGAACTGGCTGCGGGTTCTGGTGGATGAGGCGCTGGCGGATGAGCGCGTGGCGGCGGTGGGCGGGAAATATGTGTATCCGGACCAGACGGTGCAGCATGGCGGGGTTATTCTGGGCGTGGGAGGGATTGGCGAGCACGCGCATCGTGGGCTGACGGCGGAGGCGCCGGGTTACATGGCGCGGGCGGTGCTGGCGCAGGAATTATCGGCGGTGACGGCGGCGGGCATGCTGTGCCGGGCGGAGGCGTTTGCCGCGGTGGGCGGGTTCGATGAGCGGGATTTGACGGTTGCGTTCAATGATGTGGATTTGTGCCTGAAGCTGCGCGAGGCGGGCTGGAAAGTGGTGTGGACGCCGGAATTTCTGGCCGAGCATCATGAATCGATCAGCCGTGGCGACGATAGCAACCCGAAGCATCAGACGCGGTTTTGCCTGGAGAACCAGACGATGCATGAGCGCTGGGAACGGGTGCTGGCGCGGGACCCGTTCTATAATCCGAATTTTTCGCGGCATTCGGGGATATTCAGGGTGTTGGCCGGGGAGGAGACAGGGCGACTTTTTTGAAAAAAAGTCGTAAGTTACAAAGTTTTTTTGGTTCTTTTTGTTCACAAAAAGAACATCTTACTTCCTATCCTTCAAGAAATGCATTCAACGCGGCAAGTAGTGCGGCCGGCTGGTCGATATGCAGCCAGTGCCCGGCTTGCGGGATTTCGGTGATGCTGGCGGTGGGGAATTGGACGTGGATGGCCTCGTGGCCGGTGGCATCGATATAGTCGGACCGGCCGCCGGCGATGAACAAAGTGGGGCCGGTGTAGGGGGGCGAGGGTTGCCAGGCCATGAGGTCTGGCATGGCGGCGGCGATATGGTCGAGCCCGAGGGTCCAGGCCGGTTGGGGGCCGGGCTGGAAATTTTGCAGCAGGAAGGCGCGGGTGGCGGCGTCTGGCACGGCTTGGGTGAGGGCCGCGTCGGCGGCGCGGCGGGTGAGGCCGGGGGTGAGGGGGAGTGCCTGCATGGCGGTGGCGAAGCGGCCGAGCGTGCTGGTGTAGGCGATGGGGGCGATATCGAGCACGGCGAGGCGGGCGACGCGGCCCGGGTGGTCGAGCGCGAAACGCATGGCGACCTTGCCGCCCATGGAATGGCCGACGAGTGCCGCGCGGGGAATGGCGAGGGCATCGAGGGTTTCGGCGAGATCACGCGCGAGGGTGGCGTAATCCATGCCGGGGGCGTGCGGGCTGGCGCCGTGATTGCGCAGATCTGGCGCGAGGACGTGGAACCGGCCGGCGAGGGCGGTTTGCAGGGCGGCGAGATTGCGGCCGCGACCGAACAGGCCGTGCAGCAGGACGACGGGCGCGCCCTGGCCATGCTGGGTCACGGCGAGGCGCATCAGGGATTTTGCGCGACCGTGAGCACGATTTTGCCGATATGCGAGCCGGCCTCGAGGGCGCGATGGGCGCTGGCGGCATCATGCAGGGGGTAGGTGGCGTGGATGACCGGGGCGGCGAGGCCGGAATCGAGCAGCGGCCAGACGACGCGACGGAGCGCGGCGGCGATGCCGGCTTTTACCTCGGGCTTGCGGGGGCGGAGCGTGGAGCCGGTGATGGTGAGGCGTTTGCGCTGGATGACGCCGAGATTGACCGAGGAGGCCACGACGCCGCCGAGGAAGGCGATGTAGACGAGGGTGCCATCCTCGGCGAGGGAGAGCAGGTTGCGGTCGAGATAGGGGGCGCCGACCATGTCGAGGATCACGTTGACGCCGCGGCCATTGGTGTGGGCGCGCACGGCCTCGGCGAAGTCCTGGTCGGTGTAATTGATGGCGAGATCGGCGCCGAGGGCGGTGCAGGCGGCGCATTTTTCGGCGCTGCCGGCGGTGGTGATGACATGGGCGCCGAGGGCTTTGGCGTATTGGATGGCGGTGGTGCCGATGCCGGAGGAGCCGCCATGGATGAGGGCGGTTTGCCCGGCGGCGAGGCGGCCACGCTCGAACAGATTGTGCCAGACGGTGAAGCTGGTTTCGGGCAGGGCGGCGGCCTGGACCATGGCATAGCCGTGCGGCAGGCGCAGCACCTGGCCCGCCGGCACCGCGACATATTCGGCATAGCCACCGCCATTGGTGAGCGCGCAGACGGGGCGGCCGATGGCGGCGGGCGGCAGATCGGCGCCGACGGCGACGATTTCGCCCGCGACCTCGAGGCCGAGAATGGGGCTGGCGCCGGCGGGGGCGGGATAATGGCCCTGACGCTGGAAAATATCCGGCCGGTTGATGCCGGCGGCGACGACGCGGATGAGCAGCTCGTCGGGTTTTGGTTGGGGCACCGGGCCCCTTGCGATGGTCAGGACATCGGGCGGGCCTGGTGTATCGCAGGCGATGAAGGACATCTCGGCTGGGATCATGGGCGGCAAGACATACGCTTTGCCGGGCTGACGCAAGCCTGCATCGTGTATGGCGGATAGGACACGGCGCATGCCTTTGAACGGCCATGTTTCGCCCGGACGGTGCATGATGGCGGCGGGTTGGCTATGGCTGCCGGCATGGGTGATGGGGCGCGGGGTGGCGAGATGACGGGCGGCCTGGCATGGCGCAAGCGGTGGATGGCGGCGCGGTAAAGGGAGCCCGCCCGAGGCTGCTGCGGCGCTGGCATGTGTGGCGGCGGCGGCGGTTGGGGGCGGCGGTGCTGCACGCGCCGCAGCGGCTGCGCGTATTCGTGCGCGGCGACGAGCTTGGCATGGTGCTGCTGGCGGCGCTGGCCGGCACGGTGGCGGGCGCCATGGTGGCGCTGATGAACCTGGTGACCCAGACGGCGCATCAGGCGCTGTTTCATTTGCCGCTTGGCGTGCGGCTTTCGGCGGCGGCGAGTGTGCCGGCGCTTTCGTCATTGCTGGTGCCGTTGTTTGGCGGGCTGGTGCTGGGGGTGGCGGGGCTTGGCTTCGCGCGGATCATGGCGAAGCCGGCGGTGGACCCGATCGAGGCGAATGCGCTGTATGGCGGGGTGATGTCGGTGCGCGACAGCCTGGTGGTGGTGGCGCAGACGATTCTGTCGAACGGGTCGGGCGCGTCGCTGGGGCTGGAGGCGGGGTATACGCAGATCGGCTCGGCGCTGGGGAGTTGGCTTGGGCGGAGCTTCCGGCTGCGGCGGGCGGATTTGCGGGTGCTGCTGGGGTGCGGCGCGGCGGGGGCGATCGGGGCCGCGTTCAATGCGCCGCTGACCGGGGCGTTTTATGCGTTCGAACTGGTGATCGGCACCTATTCGCTGTCGACGCTGGCGCCGGTGATGGTGGCCTCGATCTGCGCGATTGCGACCAACCATATTCTGTTCGCGGAGCCGGCGGGGTTCGTGGTGCAGGTGCCGAGCGCGATCACGGCGCTCGATTACATTCCGATATTGGCGCTGGGGGTGCTGTCCTCGTTGTTCGGGGTGGCGCTGATGCGTGGGGTGACGCTGGTGGAGCAGGCGTTCCGGCGGAGCGGGGTGCCACCCTGGCTGCGGCCGATGATCGGCGGCGCGGTGGTGGGCACGCTCGGGCTGGTGACGCCGATGGTGCTGTCATCGGGGCATGGGGCGCTGCGGGCGAATTTGGACACGCCGTTCACGCTGGAATGGGCGGCGCTGCTGGTGGTGCTGAAGAGCCTGGCGACCGCGACCTCGATCGGCTCGGGGTTTCGGGGCGGGTTGTTTTTCGCGTCGCTGTTCATTGGCGCGCTGTTCGGGAAATTATTTGCCGCGGTGCTGGCGGTGGCGTCGGTGGGGAGCGCGCTGCCGGACGTGGTGTGCGCGGTGGTGGGGATGAGTTCGCTGGCGGTGGCGGTGGTGGGCGGGCCGTTGACGATGAGCCTGTTGGCGCTGGAGAGCACGGGCAGCCTGCCGCTGACGATTGCGGTGCTGGCGGCGAGCGTGCTGTCGTCGCTGACGGTGCGGCGGACCTTTGGCTATTCGTTCGCGACCTGGCGGTTTCATTTGCGCGGCGAGGCGATACGCAGTGCCGTGGATATCGGCTGGGTGCGCAATCTGACGGTGGGGCGGATGATGCGCCGGGATATTCGCACCGTGCCGGTGACGATGGCGCTGAGCGCGTTCCGGCGGGATTTTCCGTTGGGGCATACGCAGCGTGTGGTGATGGTGGACGAGGCGGGGCGGTTTGCCGGGATTGTGTTTCCGCCGGAGGCGCACGCGGTGGATGCGGAGGCGGCGACGCTGGGCGATTTGCTGCATTACGCCGACACCGTGCTTTTGCCGCAGATGAGCGTGAAGGAGGCGATTGCCGCGTTCGAGGCGGCGGAGAGCGATGCGCTGGCGGTGGTGGACGGGCTGGATACGCGGCAGGTGATTGGCCTGCTGACCGAGCAGCACGCGTTGAAACGATACAGCGAGGAGTTGGATATGAGGCGGCGGGAGCTTTCCGGCGAGCGCTGAGACCGCTTGATAATTCTACTCCGACGGTCATCCGCCGGGGCTTGGCTGCGCGCCGATGCTCACGACCCCTTAGGGTCGCTCCGCTTCGGTGCTCGCCAAACCCCGGCGGGCGGCGGCGAACGCCGCCTCTGACTCGCGCGGCGCGAATTCTAAACGGTCTCTGAGCGGCGCGGCCCGGCTGCGCGGCGTTGCCGCATCGGATTTCCGGGGCGCAGGGAAGAACGACGCGGTGCGCGCGGGGGTTTTTCAGCGGCGTCCCGGATGGTGTTTTGGTGCCTGAACGGAGGGTGTTTGCATGTCGCTAGAGACGTTGGTTGCCGGCCTGCCTGATTACGCGCGTGATTTGCGGCTGAATATCGGCACGCTGGCGCATGAGCCGGCCCTGTCGGCGCAGCAGCGTGGCGGCACCTT
>DAIDIQ010000112.1 GCA_027459285.1 Acetobacteraceae bacterium | reverse complement strand
CGGACTTCATGTCAGCCCCTTGATCATGACGATGCATGATTGGGCACTGGCATTGGCGGGCGGAAAGGCTAAATAAACGGGGACCGCGCCGAGCGGACACGCGATGGGGGATACCATGTCGGCTTGGGTGCGTGCGACTGTACTGACGATGGCGGCCGCCTTGCCGCTGATGGGCTGCGCGGGAGGCGCCGCGACCCAGAGTGCCAACGGCGTGTACGACCCGTATGAGCACGTCAACCGGTTTCTGTACAAGGTGAACGGCGCGATCGATGCCGTGATATTGCGGCCGGCTTCGCTGGCATATCTGAACGTGGTGCCGGCGCCGGCGCGTACCGGTGTGCATAACGTGCTGGATAATCTGAATTCGCCGATCATTTTCGCCAATGATGTGCTGCAAGGCAGCGCCAGCCGGTCTGGCGATACGGCGTTGCGCTTTCTGGTCAATTCCACCCTGGGCGTGGGCGGGATTTTCGATGTCGCCGCTGGCTGGGGCTATAAATACCAGGACACGGATTTCGGCGTCACGCTGGCGCTGTGGGGGGTGCCGTCGGGGCCTTTCCTGTTTCTGCCGATTCTGGGCCCGACCGACCCGCGCGACGCGATTGGCTATGGTGTGGATGGCGCGGCCGATCCGTTCAATTACATCGGCAAGGGTGATGCGGTCACCGCGCTCATCTATGCCCGCTTCGGCATGACCGCGATCGACAAATATTCGAATGCGATGGGTCAGTTGGCGGCGGTGGAGAAAACCGCGCTCGACCCGTATGCGACGCTGCGCAGCCTGTATATGCAGAACCGCGCCAGCGTGATTGCCGCCACCCGCAAGGGTCAACCAACGCCATAACGCCTTTCCCGCAGACAAAGGGTGCCATGTTGAACCGCCGCTTGATGCTTGCGCTTGCCGCCGCCGTGCTGGCGCTGCCGCTTTCCCTTCGTGCCGCCCATGCCGCATCGGATGCCGCGACTTTCGTGCAGACGAACGGCGAGAAGATTTTGCAGTTGGCCCCGAAGGCGGAGGGCGATGCGGCGGCCCGGCAGGCCTTGCTGAGCCTGGTCAACCAGACCTTGGATGTGAATGGCATCGCCCGGTTCGCGCTGGGCCCGTATGTGCGCCAGGCATCAGCAAAGCAGTTGCAGGCGTATCTGCAGGTTTTCCATCAGGTGATCAGCAATGGCGTCACCGCGCGGCTTTCCGCCTATGCCAATGCGAGCTTTACCATGGGGCGGGATGTGCCCGAGGATGGTGATACGCTGGTTGAGACCACCATCCGCCGCCCCGGCAGCCCGCCGGCTGATGTGAACTGGCTGGTTGGCAGCAAAGGCGGGTCGATGCGCATACTGGATGTGATTGCCGAGGGCACCAGCCTGCGCCAGACCGAACGCAGCGACTATACCAGCTATTTGCAGAACCACGACGGCAATATCGATGCGCTGATCGAGGCGCTGAAGCATCAGGTCAGCCAATAAACCTGACCGAGGGGTAGGGTATTCCCTACATGCCGGACGGGTAATTGGGGCCGCCACCGCCCTCGGGCGTGACCCAGTCGATATTCTGGGTCGGGTCCTTGATGTCGCAGGTTTTGCAATGCACGCAGTTCTGCGCGTTGATTTGCAGGCGCGGGGCGGTGTCGGTGTCGACCGCCTCGTAAACGCCGGCGGGGCAATAACGGCTTTCCGGGCTGGCATAGGCGTCGAAATTGACCGTGCGCCAGCGTGACGGGTCGGCCAGGCGCAGATGCGCCGGCTGGTTTTCGGCGTGGTTGGTGTTGCTGATGAAGACCGAGGAGAGCCGGTCGAAGGTCAGCACATTGTCGGGCTTCGGGTAGGCGATTTTCGGCGCATCGGCCGCCTGGCGCAGCGCCTCATTGTCGGCATGGCGCCAGCCGAGCGTCCAGGGTGCCTGGCCGCGGAACAGATAGGCGTCGATGGCGGCATTGGCGAGGCCGCCCCACAGGCCGAAGCGGGCGAAGCCGGGGCGGATATTGCGGGCCGCGTGCAATTCGGTGTGCAGCCAGGAGGCGCGGAAGGCGGCGTCATAGCCGGCCGGCTCATCCGGACGACCGGCGGCCAGGGCCTCGGCCAGGGCCTCGGCGGCGAGCATGCCGGATTTCATGGCCGCGTGCGTGCCCTTGATTTTCGGCACGTTGAGAAAACCCGCGGCGTCGCCGATCAATGCCCCGCCGGGGAAGGTCAGTCTGGGCAGGGCCTGCAGGCCGCCTTCGTTCAAGGCCCGGGCACCATAGGCAATACGCCGCCCGCCCGTGAAATGCCCGCGCAAGGCGGGGTGGGTTTTGGCGCGCTGCATTTCCTCGAACGGCGAAAGCCAGGGGTTGCGGTAGTCGAGCCCGATGACGAAGCCGTATGAGACCAGATTCTGACCGAAATGATACAGAAACGACCCGCCATAGGTGCCGCGGTCGAGCGGCCAGCCGATGCTGTGCTCGATCAGGCCGGGCCGGGCGCGGTCGGGCGGAATTTCCCACAATTCCTTGATACCGATGGCGTAGGTCTGTGGGGCGGCGTTGCGGCGCAGATCGAACATCCGCAGGATCGTCTTGGTGATCGAGCCGCGGCAGCCTTCGGCCAGCAAGGTGTAGGTGGCGCGCAATGCCATGCCGGGCTGGAACGCGGGCGTGCGGGTGCCATCTGGCGCGATGCCCATATCGCCGGTGCGCACGCCAACCACGCGCCCCTGCTCGACCAATGCCGCGGCGCCGGCAAAACCGGGGTAGATTTCGACGCCCAGCGCCTCGGCCTGCCCGGCGAGCCAGCGGCAGACATCACCCAGGCTGACGATATAATTGCCATGGTTGTGCAGGCTGGGGGGCGTGGGCAGGCGAAAGGATTTCTGCGCGGTGAGGAACAGGAAACGGTCTTCGCCGGCCTTGGTGGCGAGCGGCGCGCCGCGTGCCGCCCAGTCTGGCAGCAACTCGGTCAGCGCGCGCGGTTCGATGACGGCGCCGGACAGGATATGCGCGCCGATTTCGCTGCCCTTCTCGATCAGGCAGACGCTGCAGTCAGGGGCAAGCTGTTTGAGCCGGATGGCGGCGGCAAGGCCCGCTGGGCCGCCGCCGACGATCACGACATCGAATTCCATTGTCTCGACGGTATCGCTCAATGATTTTTCCCCAAGAATCTGGTTGAGCTACAGCACCCGCTCGGGCCGCAACGCGCCATCCTGCAGGCGGCATAAGGCGGCAAGCCGTGTGCCGACCATGGCCCGGATAAGGCCGCCCGCGGCGTCGGCGTCGGGCGGCATGCGCTGCATGAAGGTGAGCAGGGAAATGGCCTGGCCCTGGAACAACAAAATCGCCTCGGCCTCGGTCACGGCCAGGGCGGGCAGGCCGGCCAGGGCGGTGTACGACGGCAGCAACAGATTGGCGCCGGGCTGACCGGCTTCGGCCGGGCGCAGCCAGATGGCGTCCGTCACGGCCTGCTCGATGTGGAAAGGGCCGACGCGCAGGCGCCGCAAGGTGGCGATATGCCCGACCGTGCCGCAGGCCAGCGCCAGGTCCCGCGCGAGGCTGCGCATGTAGACACCCTTGCCGGATTGCACCTCGAATTCCGCATGGTCGGCATCGGGGCGGCCGATCAGGGCGAAGCGGTCGACCCGGGCGGGACGGGGCGGCAGATCTGGCGGGCGGCCGCTGCGGGCGAGGTCGTAGGCGCGCTCACCGGCGACCTTGATGGCGGAATAGGCCGGCGGCACTTGCAGAATATCGCCGATGAACCGCGCCAGGGCGGCCGTCAGCGCGGCATCGGTGGGGCGGATCTGGCTCTCCGCGGTGAGTTTACCGTCCGCGTCGTCGGTATCCCGTGCTTGGCCGAGGCGAAGGGTGAAGCGGTATAGCTTGGTGGAATCCTGCACGTACGGCACGGTTTTGGTGGCGGCGCCGAACGCGACCGGCAGAACCCCGGTGGCCAGCGGATCCAGCGTGCCGCCATGACCGACTTTTTGCGCATCGAAGGCGTGGCGGACACGGTTGACCACGTCGGTGCTGGTCAGACCCTGGGGCTTGTCGATGATCAGCCAGCCATCCATGGGTCGGCCGCGGCGCTTGCGCGGGCGGCTGCCGCGGGGCCGTTCGGCCAAGGCGGTTTCGGGGGCGGTTTCGGGGGCGGTTTCAGTGGCGGTTTCAGTCATCGGCTTTGCCTTTCACCCCCGCCGCCCTCGTCGTCTCGCTCTCCGCCATCGGCCAGATCGCGCGCGACCTCCGGGGTGTGCAACAGCGCATCCATGCGGGCGGCGTAATCGATCGAGGTATCGGCCAGGAAGTTGAGATCGGGCGCCACCCGCAGATGCAATTGCCTGGCCAGGACGCCACGCAGATAGGGGGCGGCGCGGGCCAGGTTGGGCAGAAGCCCATCCACATCGGCGCGACCGAGGCGGGTGATGAAGGCGGTGGCGTGGCGCAGATCGGGGCTGATGCGCACCTCCGTGACCGTCAGGTCGGCGGCCGCCAGATCGGGGTCGCGGAATTCGCGGCGGGTGAACAGACCGGCCAGCACATGCCGAATTTCCTCGGCAACGCGCAACTGGCGCTGGCTGGGCGGTTTGGCGGCATGCGCGCGGGGGGACGAGGCGGAGCGATGGGTCACGCGCCACTGTAGCGCATCGCCGGCATGGTTTCACGCCGGGGGCGGTGCAGGCCAGATGCGATTTCGCGGGCTTGGCAAGCAGCGATCGAAGCCATTAAGAACATAACATGAACTTATACGCGGAACTGGCCACCCGCACCGCGTTTTCCTTCCAGCAAGGCGCGTCCCTGCCGGAGGAGCTGGTGGCACAGGCGGCGGCCCTGGGCCACGCGGCGATCGGCATTGCCGATTGCAACAGCGTGGCTGGCCTGGTGCGCGCGCTCGAGGCGGCCGAACAGGTGGGGCTGCGCCTGCTGGCCGGCGCCCGGCTGGTGTTTGCCGACGGCACGCCCGACCTGTTGTGCTATCCGATGAACCGGGCGGGATGGGGGCGGCTGACCCGGCTGCTTTCGGTGGGCCGGGCGCGGGGCGCTGCGGTGCCGGGGCGGCCATGCGTGCTGGAGGCCGCGGATTTGGCCGAGGCGGCGGCGGACCAGCTGTTGATTGCCCTGCCCGAGCCGGAGGCGGCGGATTTGCCGGCGCGCCTGGCCTGGCTCGGGCGGTTGGCGCCGGGACGGGCGTTTCTGGCCACGCGACGGCGCTTTGGCGCGGGTGATGCGGTTGAGCTGGAGCGGATGGCGGCGCTGGCGGCGGCGAGCGGGTTGAGGCTGCTGGCGGTGAACGATGTGCTGTATCATGTGCCCGAGCGGCGGCGCCTGCACGATGTGCTGAGCTGCATCCGGCTTCGCTGCACGCTCGATGAGGCGGGCACGCGGCTTGCCCCGCACGCCGAGCGGCATTTGAAGCCGGCCGCTGAAATGGCGCGGCTGTTTCGTGGCCATGAGGCGGCGATCGAGGCGATTGGCGAGGTGCTGGCGCGGGCGCGTTTTTCGCTGCGCGAGCTGGCTTATTGTTACCCGGCGGAATTCGTGCCGGCGGGCATGACGGCGGATGCGCATCTGGCGGCGCGGGCGCGGGCGGGTGCCGCCGCGCGCTATCCGGCCGGGGTGCCGGGGAAAGTGGCGGCCATGCTGGCGCGGGAATTGGCGATGGTGGCGCAACTGAACTATGCCGCCTATTTTTTGACCGTGCACGACATGGTGCGCTTTGCCCGCGATCAGGGAATTCTGTGCCAGGGGCGCGGATCGGCGGCCAATTCGGCGCTGTGCTATTGCCTGGGCGTGACCGCGGTGGACCCGATGCAGTCCGACCTGCTGTTCGAGCGCTTCATTTCACCCGAACGCCAGGAGCCGCCGGATATCGACATCGATTTCGAGCATGAGCGGCGCGAGGAGGTTATTCAGTATATCTACCGGCGTTATGGGCGGCACCGCGCGGCGCTGGCGGCGACCGTTATTCATTACCGGGCGCGGCTGGCGATACGCGAGGTGGGCAAGGTGATGGGGCTCGGCGCGGACGCGATTGCGGCGCTGGCGGCGCAAACCTGGGCGCGCGGCGATGAACCCTGGCAGGACGCGCATGTGCGCGAGGCGGGGCTGGACCCGGAGAGCCCGACGTTACGCCAGGTGATTGCGCTCGCCAGGGAATTGATCGGGCTGCCGCGCCATCTTTCGCAGCATGTGGGCGGGTTCGTGCTGACCGAGGACCGGTTGGACGAGACCGTGCCGGTGGTGCCGGCGGCGATGGCCGGGCGGACCTGCATTGAGTGGGACAAGGACGATATCGACTGCCTGCGGATGATGAAGGTGGATGTGCTGGCGCTGGGCATGTTGAGTTGCCTTGCGCGCGGGTTTGCGTTGTTGCGCGGCCAGGGGGTTGATGTGACCAGCCTCGCGGATGTGCCGGGGGAGGACGGCGCGGTGTACGCGATGCTGTGCCGGGGCGACAGCCTTGGCGTGTTTCAGGTGGAAAGCCGGGCGCAGATGAACATGCTGCCGCGGCTGCAACCGCGGGAATTCTATGACCTGGTGATCGAGGTGGCGATCGTCCGGCCGGGGCCCATTCAGGGCGACATGGTGCATCCGTATCTACGCCGCCGGCAGGAGCTGGAGCCGGTGCGGTTTGCGAGCCCGGCGCCGGAGCATGGGCCGCCGGACGAGTTGGCGCGGATATTGGGCCGCACGCTGGGGGTGCCGCTGTTTCAGGAACAGGCGATGAGGATTGCGATGGAGGCGGCGAAATTCAGCCCTGGCGAGGTGAACGCGCTGCGCCGGGCGATGGCGACCTTCCGCAATGTGGGGACGATTCATACGTTTCAGCGCGCGATGGTGGAGCGGATGGTGGGGCGCGGCTATGACCGGGCGTTTGCCGAGCGCTGCTTCGAGCAGATCAAGGGGTTTGGCACTTATGGTTTTCCCGAGAGCCACGCGGCGAGCTTTGCCATATTGGTATATATTTCCGCCTGGATGAAATGCCACCATCCGGCCTGCTTTGCCTGCGCGTTGCTGAACAGCCAGCCGATGGGGTTTTATGCGCCGGCGCAGATTGTGCGCGATGCCAGCGCGCATGGGGTGCGGGTGCTGCCGGCGGATGTGAGCGCAAGCGATTGGGATTGCACGATCGAGGAAGGCGCGCTGCGGCTCGGGCTGCGGATGATTGGCGGGTTCCGTGAAGCCTGGGCGGCAAGGCTGATGGCCGACCGGCCAGGCGATTTTGCCTCGCTGGTGCGGCTCGGCCTGCCGCGCGCGGCGCTGCTCGCCCTGGCGGAAGCCGATGCGTTGCGGGGCCTGGACCTGGACCGGCGGGCGGCGCTTTGGCGGGTGGGCGGGCTTACCGATTTGACCGAATTGCCTCTGTTTGCCGGGCTGGAACCGGTGGCGGCGCGGGTGGCGCTGCCGCCGACGCCGGACGCCGAGCGGATGATGGATGATTACCGAACCACCGGGCTTTCGCTGCGCGGCCACCCGATGCGGCATTTGCGGTCGGGCTTTTTGGCGGACGGGGTGGTGACCTGCGTGCAGGCCGGGCAGGCCGCGGACGGGACGCGGTTGCGGGTGGCGGGCATCGTGCTGGTGCGGCAACGGCCGGGCAGCGCGGGGGGCGTGGTGTTTGCCACCATCGAGGATGAGACCGGCATCGCCAATATCGTGATCTGGGCGAGCCTGATTGAACGGTTCCGGGCGGCGATACTGGGGGCGGCGCTGTTGGAGGTGACGGGTCGGGTGCAACGATCCGCGGAGGGAATTGTGCATGTGGTGGCGGAAACCCTGGCCGACCGTGGCGCGCTGTTGCGCGGGCTGGTGGACCAGCCGGCACGGGCGGGGTTGCCGGCACCGAGGGATTTCAGGTGAATGGCGACTGAGCGAGGCAATGCGGGAGATTGGTTGATGGTCGAGATGGACGGCGATTTGCTGGAACAGGTGCATGGACTGTTGGCGGGAGAGCGTGATGCGATTGCCAATTGCGCGAACGTGGCGGCGCTGCTGTTTCATGGGATGGAGCGGCTGAACTGGGCCGGGTTCTATTTTTTACGCCCGGATGGGTGGCTGGTGCTGGGGCCGTTTCAGGGCAAGCCGGCCTGTGTGCGGATTGGCCCGGGCCAGGGGGTGTGCGGCGCCGCGGTGCTGGCGCGGGCGCCGGTGCGGGTGGCGGATGTGCATGATTTTCCCGGCCATATTGCGTGCGACGTGGCCAGCCGGTCTGAACTGGTGGTGCCGATATTGGTGGGGGAGCACGTGGTGGGGGTGATTGATTTGGACAGCCCCGAGCCTGGACGATTCGAGGCCGCGGACGGGACGCTGGTGGCGCGCGTGGCGGCGGCGCTGGCCGCGGGGTGCGACTGGGACGCCCCGCGGGGGGCCTAGGTCGATGGCGTGTGCCATGGTTTATTGTTCAACCGGTACGCTTTTATTTTCACCTGGGGGATTGATGCGCATGCATTGAGCCGGCGGTGAAAGACGCTTGCCGGAAGGGCGGGTCCGTGCCAGGGTCATTGCGTATTGCGACCGAAAACGGGGGTCGCGATGCTATCGTACGACATCGTGCTTTTCATTTTCAAAAATGTGAGGAGACTGTTCGATGGTACGCCTTTTTTCGAGTTTTCTGGCGTTGAGCCTGGTGAGTGGCGCGGCTTTGGCGGGAACTGTGCATGCGCCGCGGCTGAGCCAGGACCGGCGGATGACGACGGCAACGGGCCCGGCCGGGCATTATGTGAAGAGCCCGCCGCCGGCGGCGGGAGGGACGCTGATTGCCGGCAATTTGGGCACGTATTATCCGAAAGGCACGTATTTTCCGCTTGAAGGATATACGATTTCCGGAGCGACGAGCGCCGTTGGACAAGAGATTGAGTTGGCGGTGCCGTTTACGCCGGCGGCGACCGCAAGCTATGCCGGAGCCCGCATCGGGATTGGCTACGTGGGAGGCGCGGATGGGGTGAGCATCGCCCTTTATTCGGACAATGGCGGGTTGCCGGGAACGGCGCTGGATAGCGGTATCGCGGTGAATTTGGAGCCGTTCGGCGGATGCTGCGGCGTTGCCTCGGTAGCGGCGAAGAATAGCGTGACCCTGACAGCGGGAACGCAATACTGGCTGGTGGTGAGCACGGCACCGACCGGCTGGGAGGCGTGGAATTTGAACACGACCGACGAGGTGGACACGCTGGGGATCGCGGTAAATCAGGGCGCTGGCTGGGCGGCGTCATTTGCCTATCCGGGGCCGGCTTATGCCGTGTATGGGCACTGACGGGCTGACGATATAAGCTGCGTGGGGCCGCCGCCGGTTGGCGGCGGCCGTTTTTGCGAGGCTTTTGTTGACGTTTGGCGCCGGCCAGTGGCTGGGGCGCATCCGGCAGGCCGACACGTCCGCCGGCGAGGCGATGCACCAGGATGCGACACGCGGGAAATTCCCGCGGGTTGGCGGCACTGGATCGGGTTACGCCGCGTCACCCTTCCCCCACGCCGAAGATCGGGCGGCCCCGTCACGAAATGTTTCGGCCATACAAACCCAATACCCCGCTTGCGATTTTCCCGCAGTCTGCGGCATCGGTTATTCTGCAGGGATATCAAGGTGATGCCAGTAAAACTTGCTGTAAGCCTCTATACGGCTGGACCGCTGCACGCGCGGCCATGGTTTGCCGAGCGGGCCGGTTTTCGTGGTCCGGGTCGTGCCTGGCCGATCAACCGAAGGCGCCGACCTCGTGGGTGATGGCGACGCCGATTTCGCGGACGAGTTCGAAGGCGCGTCGCATCGGCTCGAAAATCTCGGTGTGTTCACGCGCATAGGAAAATCCCTCGCGCGGGCCGGGCGGCTCGGAGAAATCCCGATCGACCGCGGAATCGACCGCGTAGGGGAAGACCTCGGCCAGGAAGCGGAGCGACTCCGGAATATCGAGGCGGAGGATGCGGGCGCGCAGATCGTCCCGGGTGAGGCCGAAGCGGGGGGCGAAATCGGGGATCTGGGTTTCCAGCAGCCAGATCCGGCCGATCAGGGTCAGGCGCAGCACGTGCAGCAGACATTCGCGCGTGCTCATGGCCGGCGCGTCGCGCCAGACATTCTGCAACGCCAGATAATCGGCCTGGATGCGGTGGAACATGGCGCGGGTGGCGGCGGCGAGGCCGAGCCTTTCCACGCCTTCGGCCACCTGCATCAGCGCCTGGCGACGGCTTTCCGGGTAGCGGGAATGGCCGGCGCGGTCGAACCAGGTGGACGGGTCGAAACAGGCGATGATGGCGCGCAACACGTCGATATCGGAATGGCGCAGCCCGTGTTCGGCAAGATCGATGGCGCGGCCGAAGCGGCGGCTGGTCTGCTTGAGGTCCATGAACGCCTCCGGGTGGCGGGAAGCGGCGCTGCCCAGACCGTGCAGCGTATTGGCGCACCAGCCGAGTTGCTGAAGTATGGCGTTGTTGGGAATGGCACGCAATTCACTGGGGTGGCGAAGCGTGGTCGGGCCGCCGAGCCCATCCTTTTGCCGCGCCGAGGGGCGCGAGCCGGTTTTGTCGAGCAGCGCCGGGCCGAAGGCGCCGAGCATGGCGGCATAGCCCGGATCCTCGACCAGGGCCTGCATGCCTTGGCCGACGGCGGCAAAGAAATCAGCCGCGAAATCGGGGTCCCAATAGACCGGATCACTGCCCGGGGGCGGGATGATGGCGAAGGCGTGCTCGGCCAGGCGGGCGACGGTAGCGAGCGCCAGTTCGGGCGAGCCGAACAGCAGATAGCCATCACCGCCCTGGAAGGCGGATTCCTCACGAACCGGAATTTTGGCGAGGCCGAGGGCACGCCGGGCGACGGTGGGGGCGAGGTATTTCAGCCGATCCGCCAGCGCGCGGGGGTGGGCGCCGCGGCCGATGCTTTCGCCATGCGTATCGAACAGCACGACCTCGACATCGGTCACGCCGTGGCGGGCCAGGGTCTCGGCGATTTTCATGCGCAGCCGCTCGATCAGGTAGCTGGCGGCGAGTTGGCCGACATAGCGGCCGGAGTCGCTGTAGCCGAATTGCAGGCAGAGCCGGCCGGACCATTTGAGGTAGGCGCGCCAATGCGGGCTGCGCAAGGCTTCCTCGAGCACGCGCTGGCCGTGTTCGAGCGCCTCCGCGGTTTCGAACAGCGGGCTGATTTCGATATGGCGCTCGACGCCGAACAGGCGCGCGAGATAGAGCGCGGCCAGCAGCGTGTAGCCGGATTCGGTTTCCGCGATCAGGAATCGGACGGGAATATCGGCGTCGATATGCTTGGCGATCTGCGCGACCGTCATCATCAGCCGGGCGGCGCTGCCCTGTTCGGCGAGCAAGGCGCCGAAATCGACCGGGACCGGGTGCACGGCATCGAGCGCCGCATTGATGGCGCCGAGCAGGGCGCGCCGGCGCGAGGGGTCCTCGGGCGGATCGGTCAGGCCGAGGCGCTGGCGGACGGCGTTGTGGATTTGCGTGGAATTGAGCCGGACATGGGTGTGGGCAAGCGCCATGCCGTGCCCGACGAGGCCGGCGCGAATGACCGCGAGCGCCCGCTTTTCAGGCGGTGTGGCGGCGGCGATGAGGGCGGCGAAATCCGGCAGCAGGGGCTCGACGCTGGTCAGCGCGACATCACGCCGGCCGACCAGGCGGGCGGCGAAGTCGGCGATCTGGTCGGGATCGGCGCGGTTGGGCGCGGCGGCGATTTGCGACGCGACTTCGGTGGCGGCGGACTCTATGCGCGTGACCAGCGCGTGGGTGCCGGGAATGGCGGCAAGCTGGCCCGCGATACGCGCCAGTTGCGCGTGCTTCATGCGCAGGCGGAAGCGAAGCGTGTCGTACCAGGCGATATCGGTGCGGCCATCGGTGTCGTAGCCGACCCAACTGGACAGCACGACCGGGTGCGGCACGCAGGCGGTCCAGCGATCCGGCCAGCACGTTTCGGCCTCGGCCAGCAGGGCGCCGGCGAGACGGTCCAGCGCATCACGGCCGTGGCTGATGGCGCGGCTGGCCTGCTGGAATTCATCCTCGAGCGTGATCTGGCCGGGGCGGTGGGTTTTGAACGCCGGCACCTCGGTCAGCGTGCCGCTGGCGAGCCGGGCCAGGGCGTCGGACACCTGGGGCGGGTTGGCGAAGGTGGGGTGGGCGGTGAAGACGGCGGCGAACCGGGTGCGCTCCATCAGGTCGCGGAACTGAGCGAACGGGATGGGCGGCTCCGCGGGGTCGGGGCGGGCGAGGCGGTGCGCGAGCCGGGCCATGGCGGCGGCGCTGGCGGCGGGGTCGATGCTGCCGACATAGGTGGCGAGCCGGCGCGCGCGGTCTCGGAACGCCTGGTCGCGCAAATGACGCACCAGCCGTTCCAGCGTCGGCAGATCGAGCTCGGCACGGTCGAGCTGGCGGGAGATGACCAGCGAGACCCAGAGGATGGGGTTGCCGAACGGGTCGGTCTGGGTGCGGGCGCGCGCCTCCATGATCAGGCCGAGCAGCCTGTCGAGCATGATGTCGTCGCTGCTGCTGCTGCTGGTGCCGTCCATCCTGTCGCTCCGGGGTACCGGCATGATACCGGTTGCATGGTTTCATGTGGTAGTGCGGCGCACAATATCGGCGCCTGACACGGGACGGGGATGTGTATGGCCGGGCTTACAACGACACTGGCCGCGCTGAACCGGTATCGGCGCGCGGTCGGGGCGCATGACGAGGCCACGCATCTGACCGAGGTCACTTCATTCGGCGATAACCCGGCGGGGTTGCGGCTGTTTGCCTTCGTGCCGGAGGCGCTGGCGCCGGGTGCGGGGTTGGTGGTGGCGCTGCACGGCTGCACGGAAACGGCCAGTGAGCTCGATGTGGCGTGCGGCTGGTCGACGCTGGCGGCGCGGTGTGGATTTGCCGTGCTGCTGCCGCAACAGCAGGCACGAAACAACCCTGCCGGCTGCTTCAACTGGTTTCGCGCCGAGGAGCAACGGCGCGAGGGCAAGGAAGTGACCTCGGTCATGGCGATGGTGGCGTTCATGGTGGCGACGCATCGGCTGGACCCGCGGCGCGTGTTCGTGACCGGGCTTTCCGCTGGCGGCGCCATGGCCGCCGGGCTGCTGGCGCTGTTTCCGGACCGGTTCGCGGCCGGCGCGATTCTGGCTGGCCTGCCCTTCGCGGTGGCGCGCGACATGAGCGAGGGGGTGGCGTTGATGGCCCGTGGCACCGATATGTCGGGCGAGGCGCTGGCGGCGGCGGCGCGGCGGGCAAGCGCCCAGCAGGGGCGTTGGCCGCGGATTGCGATCTGGCACGGCTCGCTCGATACGGTGGTGGCGCCTGGCAATGCCGATGCGCTGGCGCGGCAATTTCGCGGTCTGCACGGGCTGTCGGCGGGGCCGGGCGATGTAAGCGTCGGCGCCACGGCGCGGGTGGAGACCTGGCGTGACCGGTCCGGCCAGGCGCTGGTGGTGCAGAGCATGGTTTACGGGCTGGGCCACGCCGTGCCGCTGAGCCTGATGGATTTGGACCCGGCGCTGCGCGTGGGGCAGGCGGGGCCATTTGCACAGGAGGCGGGTGTGGCGGCGTGCTGGCAGAGTGCCAATTTCTTCGGGCTGGCGCGGCATGCCAGGACGCCGCACCCGGCATGGCCTTGGCCGTTCCGGCATGGAGCCGGCTGACGCGCGGGCTGGCATGAGCGAAACCGACCCGGACCGCGCGGCGCGCCGCGAATTGCGCCGCCACAAGGCAATGGCAACGCTGGCGCTTGGGGTGATGGCCGGGCTGATCTGGGTGGGCCGCGCTGTCACGCTGCCCGGGCACTGGGCAGCGGTGCTGGAAGCGGCGGCCCGCGCCGGGCTGGTGGGGGGGCTGGCGGACTGGTTCGCGGTGACCGCGCTGTTTCGACACCCGCTGGGCCTGCCGATACCGCATACCGCGATCATTCCGCGGCAGAAGGCGCGGTTGGGCGCGGCACTCGGCCGGTTCGTGGCCAACCACGTGTTTACCGAAGCGGATGTGGCGGGCATGCTGGAGCGGCTGGACGCCCCTGCCCTGCTGCACCGGCTGCTGCGCGATGAGACGGTGGCCGGGCCCTTGGCGGCAAGCCTTGGCCGCGCCCTGCCACGGGCGCTGCGCGGCATCGAGGATGGGCGGGCGAAGCGGCTGGTGGAGCGCATGCTGCCGAAATTGCTGGGCGGGGCCACCGGCGGCGTGGTGCTGGCCCGGGCGCTGCGCGGCCTGGTGGCCGGCGGGCGGCACCAGGAGGTTTTCGGCTTTATTCTGCACCAGTTGCGCGACGCCATGGCCGCGCAGGAAGAGCCGCTGCGCCGGGTGATTGAGGACCGTGTGCGCGAGCAGGGCGGCCGACTGATCGGCTGGGCGCTGGGCGCGAGTGTTGCGCGGCGGGTGCTGGTTTCGGTGAATGCCGAGCTTGAGAAAATGGAGCCGGACGGGTCTGACCTGCGGGCGGCGTTCGATGAGTGGGTGCGGCGCGAGATCGAGCGGATCGAGTCCGATCCGGAACGGGCGGCGGAACTGGGCCATGCGATTGGCCAGGTTTTCACGCATGCGACGGTGCGGGCCTGGTTCTGGGATGTGTGGCACCGGCTGACCGACACGCTGGGACAGGACGCGGCAACGCCCGGCGGGCGCACGCAGGCGACGCTGATGGGATTGCTGGCCGAGGCGGGCAATACGCTGGAGGACGACCCCGCGGTGCGCGCGCGGCTGAACGCGGCGGCAACCGCGCTGGTGATGCGGGCGCTGCCGGATTTGCGGCTGAAACTCGCCGATTTCATCGGCCGCGTGGTGGCCGGCTGGGACGCGGCGAC
>DAIDIQ010000050.1 GCA_027459285.1 Acetobacteraceae bacterium | reverse complement strand
CTGATGATCAGGGACTGGGTGACGTTGTAGCCGAGGGCGATGATGATGAAGGCGGGCAGCATGGTTGCCAGCCGGCGCAGCCAGACCGGAATGTGAAACACGACAAACCCTTGCATGATCATTTGCCCGGCCATGGTGCCGATGGCCGAGCTGGAGATGCCGGAGGCCATCAGCGCCACCAGAAAAACCCCGGCCGCGCCGGCGCCGAGCAGGGGGATGAGGGTGTGATAGGCGGTGCCGATGTCGGCGATGTCGGCATGGCCACCATGGAACACGGCGGCCGCCATCATGACCATGGCCATGTTGATGGCGCCGGCCAGGGTGAGGGCCAGCACGGTTTCGCGGTTGGAAAAAATGATGAGCTTTCGCCGTTCGGTCGCGTCTCGGGCCGGGGCGCGGCCCTGGGTGAGGCCGGAATGCAGGAAAATGGCGTGCGGCATGACGGTGGCGCCGATGATGCCGACGGCGAGGGTGACGGCATTGGTGTCTGGCAGGGTTGGCAGCATTGTGTGCAGCGCGACCTGGCTCCAGTGCGGCGGCGCCAAGGCGAGCTCGATCAGGTAGCAGAGCCCGATGAGGCCGATCAGCCCACCGATCACCAGCTCGATCGGGCGATAGCCGGCACGGTCGAGGCTGAGCAGCGCATAGGTGATCACGCCGGTGATGAGCATGCCGGCCAGCAGGGGCAGATGAAACAGCAGCGTGAGACCGAGCGCGCCGCCGAGGAATTCGGCGAGGTCGGTTGCCATGGCGGCCACCTCGCTGACCAGCCACATGCAGACCACGAGCGGGCGCGGAAAATGCGCGCGGCATAATTCGGCCAGATTCCGGTTGGTGACCACGCCGAGCCTGGCCGACATGGCCTGGAACAGCATGGCGATGCCATTGGCCAGCAGCACCACCCAGAGCAGCGCATAGCCATAACGCGCGCCAGCCTGGATGTTGGTGGCGAAATTGCCGGGATCGACATAGGCGATCGAGGCCATGATGGCCGGCCCGGCGAAAAGCAGGGCGGCGCGAATGCCGTGGCGCTGGCCGCCCAGTACCTCTCGGATGGAGGCCGTGGTTCGCTCGCTGATGCCCAAAGTCATGGGACCTGATCGCGGCGATGGGTGGTGGCGCGATGCGCCGGCACTGGCCCGCCTGGCGCGCGGCGTGGCCGAAGCGCGCATGTGGTGGGTGGGGCCGGGGGCTGCAGTGTCACGGGTCAGATGTAGCCTTGGCAACATTCTGGTCAAGGGACTATAGAATGGCGCGCAGGCATCATCGACACGGCGGCGGCACGCGGGCGCGGGTGTGGGCCTGCCCCCATTTTGCCGCAGGCCGCCGGTGATGGCCCCGGCCCATCGGGCCTGCTATAGGCAAGCCAGCCGGGCCGCGCGCCCGTGGAGGATCTGGCACCATGGCACGCAGACGACAGCTCTATGAGGGTAAGGCGAAAATCCTGTTCGAGGGGCCGGAGCCCGGCACGCTGGTGCAGTATTTCAAGGACGATGCCACGGCCTTCAATGCCCAGAAAAAGGGTGTGATTACCGGCAAGGGAGTGCTGAACAACCGGATCAGCGAACATTTGATGCTGCGTCTGGCCGAGATCGGCGTGCCGACGCATTTCGTGCGCCGGTTGAACATGCGCGAACAACTGATCCGCGAAGTCGAGATCATTCCGATCGAGGTGGTGGTGCGCAATGTCGCCGCGGGGTCATTGTCCACCCGGCTTGGCATTGCCGAAGGCACGCGCCTGCCGCGCTCGATCATTGAATATTACTACAAGAACGACGCGCTGAGCGACCCGATGGTCGGCGAGGAGCATATCACCGCGTTCGGCTGGGCCAACACCCAGGATCTGGATGATATCGTGGCGCTGGCGCTGCGCATCAATGATTTCCTGACCGGGCTGTTCCTTGGCGTCGGCATCATGCTGGTGGACTTCAAGGTGGAGTTCGGCCGGCTATATGAGAATGACGATATGCGCATTGTGCTGGCGGACGAGATAAGCCCGGACAATTGCCGGCTTTGGGACGTGAAGACCAACGAGAAGATGGACAAGGACCGGTTCCGGCGTGATCTGGGCCGGGTTGAGGAAGCGTATCAGGAAGTGGCGAAGCGGCTGGGCATATTGCCCGAGGCCGGCGTGCGCGACCTGAAGGGGCCGGAGCTGATGCAGTGAAGGCGATTGTGACCGTCATGCTGAAGGATGGCGTGTTGGACGCGCCGGGTCGCGCCATTGGCCACGCGCTGACCACGCTGGGCTTTGCCGGCGTGGGCGATGTGCGCGCCGGGCGGGTGATCGAGCTCGAGCTTGCGGCGGCGGACGCGGCGGCGGCGCGGGCGGAAGCCGACACCATGGCCCGCAAACTGTTGGCCAACACCGTGATCGAAACCTATCGCATCGATATCAGGGAGTGAGTCTTGCCGCGCAAAGCCATCATTCTATCGGTTGTTGCCCTGGCATGCGCCGCGACCCCGGCTGATGCGGCACTGGTGACGCGGGGCATGCTGATCCACGCCTGCACGTCGCGTGAGCAGACCCATTTGAATGATTGCGCCGGCTATATTGCCGGCATAGCCGACATGAACGACAGCGTGGCGCGCGGCGTGTGCATTCCCGAAGGCACGAAATTCGCGCTGCTGCGCCGGCGCGTGACCCGCTGGCTACAAGCCCACACCACCAGCAATGGCCCGGCGGCGCCCGCGGTGCTGGCCGCCCTGCGCGGGCTTTACCCATGCAACCGATAGGATAGGCAGCATGCGCGCCGGCATTGTGGTTTTTCCCGGCACCAACCGCGAGCGTGACATGGCCGTCGCGTTGCGGCGCGGCAATGCCGGCGCGCCGATGATGCTGTGGCACGCCGAGACCGACCTGCCGCCGCTTGACCTGGTGGTGCTGCCGGGTGGGTTTTCACACGGGGATTATCTGCGCAGCGGCGCGATGGCGGCGCACAGCCCGATCATGGCCGCGATCCGCCGATTTGCCGAGGCGGGCGGCTATGTGCTGGGCGTGTGCAACGGCTTTCAGATATTGACCGAGGCCGGGTTGCTGCCCGGCGCGCTGCTGCGCAACGCCGGCCAGCGCTTTCTGTCGATGGACACATATTTGCGGGTGGAACGGGCCGATACCGTGTTCACCAACCGGTATGCCAGGGGCGAGACTATTCGCGCGCCGATGGCCCATGGCGACGGTAATTTTTTTGCGGACGCGACAACCCTGGACCGGCTGGAAGCGGAGGGACGCGTCGCGTTCCGCTACGCCGAGGCGGACGGAAGCGTGACCGAGGCCGCGAACCGCAACGGCAGCCAGCGCAACATTGCCGGCGTATACAGCGAGAATTTGCGCGTGCTGGGCCTGATGCCGCACCCGGAAGACCTGGTTGATCCGCTGCTGGGCGGGACGGACGGGTTGCCCATGTTCGAGGCGCTGTCAGCGCTGGGCTGAGCCGGCCGGCCGGATTTTTCGGCGTTTACGGCCTGTTTGCGCGCGGATTTTTGCGCAAACGGTTCGGCCTGGCCTGCCTGCGTGCGAAGGCCGGCCGTCCGAAGGACACAGCACTCGTTCGCTTGGTGAAATCTTAAATATATTCCGGTGACATGCGCCGGTGCGGAATGTGCGCGGGTGCGGCGTGGCGATGACCGGCCACTGGCTGCCCGCGCGGAAGCGAGGAAGCATGTGCGCCGGCGATGACGCCAACCTGCCTGTGTGTGCCTGACCGTGCAGGAAGCCAGCTTTAGCCTGCCGCCGGTGCTGGACCTGTTGCAGGCGACCAAGCTGCACGAGGCGCTGCTGGGTGCCTTGGCCGCGGGGCAAGCCGTGTGCCTGGATGGGACGGAGGTTGAGCGACTGACCACGCCCGCCGCCCAGGTGTTGATGGCCGCCGGCGCCGAGGCCGCGCGTCGCCACCTTGCCTTCAGCCTGCGCAACCCGTCGGCGGCGCTTGCCTCGGGTTTCACCTGCCTCGGGCTCGAGCAAACCCTGGTTGAATGGAGTGAAACGCAATGACGCGGCGCGTTCTGACCGTCGATGATTCGAAAACCATGCGCAACATGGTGTGTTTCACGTTGCGCAACGCCGGCTACGCGGTCGAGGAGGCGGAGGATGGCGCGGTGGCAATGCGGGCGCTGCAAAGCAACGCCTATGATCTGGTTATCACCGATTTGAACATGCCGACCATGGATGGGTTGGCGCTGGTGCGCGCCATGCGTGCAAGCCCCCGTAACCGCGCGACGCCCGTGCTTATTCTGACCACCGAGGCGGATGCCGAAAAAAAAGCCGCCGGCCGCGCCGCCGGGGCGACCGGCTGGCTGGTGAAGCCGTTCAACCCGCAACGGTTGATCGAAATTACCGCCAAGGTCTGTGCCTGAGGCACGCGCCATGGATGGCATGGAGGAAATTCGCGCCACGTTTTTCGAGGAATGTGCCGAACTGCTTGGCGCCGCGGCGGACCAGTTGGCGCAGATTGCCGAAGGCACGGCGACCGAGGATACGCTGCACGCGATTTTTCGTTCGGTCCATTCCATCAAGGGTGGCGCGGGTGCCTTTGGTTTCACCCGGCTGGTCGAATTCTCCCATGTCTTCGAAACACTTCTCGATTGCCTGCGCAACGGAAAGATCGAGGCTACCGACGACATTGCCACCCTGCTGCTGCGTGCCAATGATGCGCTGGGTGATCTGATCGCGGCGGAGCAGACCGAAACTGCCCTGCCGGACAATTTTGGTGCCGACATTGTTGCCGCCATGACGCGCGCCGCGGGTGGCGCCGCGCCGGCACCCAGGAAGGGAGATACACCGGCAGCACCGACCGGTGGCGCGGGGCCACGCACGCTGGCTATCGGGTTTTGTCCGCATGCGCAGGTATTTCGCAATGGCAATGAGCCGATTTTGATTCTCGGCCAGTTAGCGCGACTGGGTGAGGCGAAAATCATTGCCGATACCTCGCGTCTGCCGGATCTCGCGGCGATGAACCCCGAGGAATCCTATTTCGCGTGGACGATAACACTTGCCACCACCGAACCGGACGATGCGATTCGGGAGGTGTTTGAATTCGTGCTGGATGATTGCGCCTTGTCGATTGCCCCGGCTGATGCCAGGCCGGCCGCGACCGTGCCGGTGACGACCGAGGAAAAGCACGCCGCGAAGACAGCCGAGAAGCCGGCGGCGGCGCCAAGCCCGCAAACCCGTTCCATCCGCGTCGACATCGAAAAAGTGGACCGGCTGGTCAACCTGGTCGGGGAGCTGGTGATTACCCAGGCCGTGCTTCTGGAACAGAGTGCTGGACTTTCGGTCGATCAATACCCGGATTTGCTGCGCGGCATCGAGGGTCTGTCTCAGCATGCGCGGGAATTGCAGGAAAGCGTGATGGCCATTCGCGCGCAGCCGGTGAAGTCCGTGTTTTCGCGGATTCCGCGCCTGGTGCGCGATCTGGCGGGTGAGCTGGGCAAGGATGTACGCATCATCATGACCGGTGAGAACACCGAGATCGACAAGACCGTGATCGAGCAATTGGGCGATCCGCTGACCCACATGATTCGCAACGCGATCGACCATGGCATCGAGGCGCCGGCCGACCGGGTGGCGGCGGGTAAACCGGCGCAAGGCACCATTCATTTGTCGGCGGAGCATCGGAGCGGGCGGATCGTCATTGAAATAACCGATGACGGGAAGGGCATAAATCGTGATCAGGTGCGGCGCAAGGCGGAAAGCAAGGGGTTGATATCACCCAATTCCAATCTCAGCGATGACGAGGTCACGAATCTGATTTTCCTGCCTGGCTTTTCCACCGCCGAGACGATTTCCAACGTCTCGGGTCGGGGCGTGGGCATGGATGTGGTCAAGCGCAACGTGCAGGCCATGGGGGGGCGCATCACCCTGGAATCGCGCTTCGGCTCCGGCTCGCGCTTCACCTTGTCGCTGCCGCTGACGCTGGCCATTCTGGACGGCATGGTGGTCGCCATCGGCAGCCAGACCTATATCATTCCGCTGTCGAATATTGTCGAGAATCTCCGCCCGCGCGACGGCGATATCCGCCCGCTGGTTGGCTATGGCGATGTGCTGGCGATCCGCGGCGACTATATTCCGCTGGTCTATCTGCATGAAATTTTCGGCGTGCCTGATGCGGTGACCGACCCGTGCCAGGGCATTGTCGTCATCGTCGAAGGTGACGGCGGCAAGCGGATTGCCCTGATGGTCGATGAATTGATCGGGCAGCAACAGGTCGTGGTGAAAAGCATCGAGGACAATTACGGCGCGGTCGAGGGGATAGGTGGCGCCACGATTCTGGGCAATGGGCGGGTGGCACTTATTCTTGATGTGTCGCGTCTGCATTGCGTGCGTCCGCCCGATATTGCCCGCGTTGCGCCGGACGCACGCAATGCGCCGTGCCTGCATTGACCTGACCAAGCAAGACCGGAGACGAAGATGCAGCAATCCGCGCTCGCCAACCAGGATTTCGGCGGCACCCGACAGAAGGACGGTATCGGCTTCAGCGATGAGGGGTCGCAGCAATTCATGACCTTCACGCTCGGTGCCGAGGAATTCGGCATCGATATCATGATGGTGCGGGAAATCAAAGGCTGGACCCAGACGACCGCCATTCCGAATGCGCCGCCCTATGTGCTGGGTGTGATCAATCTGCGCGGCGTGGTGGTGCCTATTTTCGATTTACGTGTGCGCTTCGGCCGGGCCGCGACCGAGACCAGCGCCATGCATGCGGTGATCATCGTCAGCACCGATGCAAAAACCGTCGGCCTATTGGTGGATCGTGTTTCCGACATCGTGCCGGTGCGGAAGGAAGCCATTCGCGCCGTGCCCGAGGCGGCGACCCCGTTGGACGACAATTTCCTGGAAGGGTTGGTCACCTGCGAGGATCGGATGATCACCCTGATTTCGCTGCCCCGCCTGTTGGCGGTGCGCTCCCCCGCTGCCGCGCAAGCCCTTGCCACTGTCTGATCGGATAACAGGAGGTCTCCATGTCCCGCGCCAAGCCAGCCGCCAAACCGCCCCTCAAGCCGGCCGCCAAGCGTGCCGCGCCGGCCAAGCCGGTCGATCATCCCAACCCGCTGAACCAGGCGGCGGCGCGCAACGCGAGCGTGCTCGAAAGCCTCGGCCGGGGCTTCGCCATCATCGAATTTGATTGTGACGGCACCATTCGGACCGCCAACCAGAATTTTCTTGATGCCATGGGCTATACGCTGACCGAAATTGTCGGCAGGCACCATCGCCTGTTCATGAGCGGTGATGATATCGCCAATCCCGACTACCAGAAATTCTGGGACGATCTGCGTCAGGGGACGCATCGGGCAGGTATTTTCAAGCGACACCGCAAGGATGGGAAGGATATCTGGCTGTCGGCCTGTTATGCGCCCATACAAGATGCCGCCGGCAACGTGACCGGCGTCATTAAGCTTGCCGCTGACATTTCCACGCAGATGCTCACCAGCATCGACCATACGGCTCAGGTGGCGGCGGTGCGACGCTCACGACTGGTGCTCGAGACCGATCCGGCCGGGCGGATCGTTTATGTGAACGATAATCTGTGCCGGCAATTCGGGTATAACGAGGCGGAATTGCTCGGCCAAAGCCACGACATGCTGGTTGACCCCGAGGAAGTGACCCAACCGGATTACCGGCAGATCTGGGCTAAACTTGCCTCTGGCGAGTTGGTGGCCGGCCGCTACAGGCGGGTTGCCCGTGGTGGCCGTGCCATATGGGTCCAGGCGAACTACAACCCATTGCCGGACAATTACGGCAAGATCTTCAAGATTGCCATATACTGGACTGATGTCTCCGACCAGGTGGAGGCAGCCCTTGCCCTGCAGACCGCCGTCCGGCAGGTCGAGGAAGCGGTGCGCAACAAGGATTTGTCCGAACGCATTGGCATTGAGGGCAAGACGGGTGAAATCCAGAAAGTCTGCGCCGGCATCAACAGCCTGCTCGATACGATGGCCGAAATCGTCACCAGCGTCTCGGAATCCGCCGGTAATATCTCCACCGCCGCGCGCGAAATCGCGACCGGCAATCTCGATCTGTCGCAACGCACCGAGGAGCAGGCCTCGAACCTCGAGGAGACCGCTGCCAGCCTTGAGGAGCTTACGGGCACGGTGAAGCAGAACGCGGCCAGCGCGCAGCAGGCCAACAGCCTGGCCAATTCCGCTTCCGAGGTGGCCGTGCGTGGCGGCAATGTGGTGGCCGAGGTGGTGCAGACCATGAGTGGCATTTCCCAGGCCAGCCGAAAGATTGCCGACATTATCGGCGTGATCGATGAAATTGCCTTCCAGACCAATATTCTTGCCTTGAATGCCGCGGTGGAGGCCGCCCGTGCCGGCGACCAGGGACGTGGTTTTGCCGTGGTCGCGGCCGAAGTGCGCAACCTTGCCCAGCGCAGCGCCAACGCGGCCAAGGAGATCAAGGCGCTGATCTCGGATTCGGTCGCGAAGGTCGCGGTCGGTTCGCAACTGGTCGATAGCGCCGGCAAGACCATGGAGGAGATTGTCGCCTCGGTTCGGCGCGTGACCGAGATCATGACCGAGATTTCCGCGGCATCACAGGAGCAGAGCGCGGGCATCGAGCAGGTGAGCACCGCGGTCACGCAGATGGACCAGATCACGCAGCAGAACGCTGCCCTGGTGGAGCAGACCGCGGCCGCGGCAAAATCGATGGAGGAGCAGACGACGTCGCTTTCTGCTATGGTCGGTGCGTTCCGTCTTGGTCAGGAAAGTGCTGTGGCGATGCCGGCGGCGAGTTCGGCCGTTATCGACATGTCCACGCGCAAGACCCTGACCCGCCCACCCGCGCGCTCCCCGGCCGTTCCGGCGGCCAAGCCCACATTCAGCAAGCCGCAGCCGCGCCGGATGGCCGCCGCCAATGGTGACGATTCTGACTGGCAGGAATTCTGAGTACCCGCGTGAGCATGCGCGTGCTATCCGCAAGCCAATCGGCCGTGACCGGCCCGCAGGCCACGGCGGTGCTGGACGCCGAGTCCTTCGCCAGCCTGGCCGATCTGGTCAAGCAGCAAACCGGCATCGTGCTGTCTGATCGCAAGCGCGATCTGGTGCAGGGGCGGCTGGCCCGGCGCCTGCGCGCGCTTGGCCTGCGTGATTACGGCGCCTATTGCGCGCTACTGCAAAGCCAAGCTGGTGAGCGTGAGCTTGGTCCCATGATCAATGCCATGACGACCAATGTCACCCGCTTCTTTCGGGAGCCGCATCATTTCGACATGCTGCGGGACGAGGTTATTCCCGCTTGCCAGCAGGATGGCGATCAGCGTTTCCGCCTGTGGTCGGCGGGTTGTTCCACCGGCGAGGAGCCATATTCCATCGCCATGGTGCTCGCCGCGGCGACTCGCCAGACGCTGTGGGATGCGCGCATTCTGGCGACCGATATCGATAGTGATGTGCTGGCCAAGGCGCAAGCGGGTGTGTACGAGGCGCAAGGCGCGGAATCGATTCCCGCTGAGTTGCGCCGGCGCTATGTCGCGCCGGCCGGGGACGATCATGTCGAGATACGGTCGGAAATTCGCCCGATGCTGACCTTCAAGCAACTGAATTTGATGCATGCCTGGCCGATGCGGGGGCCTTTTGATGTGATTTTCTGTCGCAACGTGGTCATCTATTTCGATAAGGAGACGCAGCGCGATATATTCAGCCGTTTCGCCGATCTGCTGAAGCCTGGCGGATGGTTGTTCATCGGCCATTCAGAAAGCTTGCATGGTGTTTCGCACCAGTTCGCCGTTGCCGGCCGCACTGCCTACCGGAAACGGGCCTGATGCGGGCAACGCTGGAGCGTTCGGTGGTGCGCGGGGTGCACCGCTATATGGATCCGCATTTCCGCATGCCGTCGGTCAAGGTATTCCCTGGGGAGCACCATGTCACGCGCAATGCTGGGGAAATGCTGGTGACCGTACTTGGTTCCTGTGTCGCGGCGTGCATGCGTGATCCGGTGGCCCGGGTGGGTGGCATGAACCATTTCATGTTGCCGGCGAGCGAATCGGGGGATTGGGGAGTGGCGGCAGCCAGCCTGCGCTATGGCAATTTTGCCATGGAAACACTGATCAATGATATTCTCAAATGTGGTGGCCGACGCGAACGGCTGGAGATCAAGCTGTTCGGTGGCGCGAATGTGCTGGCGGGAGGTCTGGCCATTGGCCATCGTAACGCCGAGTTCGCGGAAACCTATCTGGCCGATGAGGGGCTGCGTCTGATCGCCAAGGATTTGCGGGGTGATCTGCCGCGCCGTGTGCATTATCTGCCTGAGACCGGCGCTGCCTTCGTGCAGACATTGCGGCGTGAGACGCGCCTTAAGGAACGTGAATATGCCGCGACGCTGCCGGCTGAAGCGGAATGCGGCGCGGTCGAATTGTTCGACTGAGCGCGCACATGCCAATCAATCTTCTGATCATCGATGATTCCGCGGTTGCCCGGCGGATGCTGGCTGAATTCGTGGCGGACGATCCGGACATCGCGGTTATCGGCACCGCGAGTGACCCGTTGATCGCGCGCGAGAAGATCAAGGCACTGTCACCGGATGTGCTGTCGCTCGATATCGAGATGCCGCGCATGAACGGGCTGTCGTTTCTTGAGAAGCTGATGGCGTTGCGGCCGATGCCGGTGGTTGTGGTGTCTGCCTTGTCGGGCAGTGGGGCGGAGGTCTCGCTGCGTGCGCTCGAACTTGGCGCGGTCGAGGTGATGGCCAAGCCGGGGTCGGCGGGCGCTGGCACGCTGACCGATCTGGCGCTCGAATTCCGCCGCAAGGTCAAGACCGCCTCCCGGGCCAGGATTATCGCGCGCGCGGAGCCAGCGGCACCCCGCCGCGCGCCGCGGCCGGCAAGCGTGCTGACCGATGGGCTGATCGCGATCGGCGCCTCCACCGGCGGGGTGGAAGCGCTTGGCGCCATCCTGGAAAAGCTGCCGGCCAATACCCCGCCCGTGCTGGTGACCCAGCATATGCCACGCGGCTTCACCGGGAATTTTGCCCGCCGACTGAATACGCGCTGCGCGATGACTGTGCAGGAGGCGAGCCAGGACATGCCGATACGACCGGGTCAGGTTTATATCGCGCCCGGTGACGCGCATTTGCTCGTGTCGCGACACGGTGGCGTGCTGGTCTGCGCGCTCAGTGATGCGCCGGCGGTGAGCGGCCATCGGCCGTCGGTCGATGTCATGTTCGCCTCGGTGGCGGAACTTGCCGGAACCCGCCGGGTCGGGGTTATTCTGACCGGCATGGGACATGACGGCGCCGCCGGGCTTGGCCGCTTGCGGGCCACCGGCGGCTATACGATCGGCCAAAGCGAGGCAAGTTGCGTGGTTTATGGCATGCCGCGCGCCGCGCGCGAGGCGGGCGCGGTGGCCATCGAGTTGCCGCTGCACGCCATTGGTGCCGCCGTGCTGGACCGCTTCAGCGCCGACGCGGCGGTGCTGCCATGACCGACGCGGAGGATGCCTGCCTGACCGGGATTATTGCCGGGCTGCGCCAGGCGACCGGCATCGCCGAACAGGCCTTCAATGATCTGCATTGCCAGTTCGAGCAAATTGGCAATCTGGTTGTGGCGGGGGCCACGCGGGACGCGGCGACATCGGTGCTTGCCGCGGTGCACCGGATTTGTCAGGCGATCACGGTCGATATGCAATTCATCGACCGGTTCGCGCAATATCAGCACGCCGCCATTGCCGCGCTGGAGGCCATGCAGGCGGGTGAGCCGGTTTGCCCGGCGCCGTGCGGCGGGTTGCTTTCGTTCGACAAGGCGGGGCTGGGGGTCGAGCTGTTTTAAGACCCTTTTATCCAGCCTCGGGCATAATGGGGGTGTTCGTGGCGGCGCACATGATGGAGCAAGGGTATGGGCAAGATCAACATTCCGGTTCTGGTTGTCGATGATTACACCACCATGCGGCGGATCATCCGCAATCTGCTCGAGCAGATCGGCTTTCACGATATCGACGATGCCGAGGACGGCACGGCGGCGCTGGTCAAGCTGCGCAGCCGCAGCTTCGGCCTTGTCATCTCGGACTGGAACATGGCGCCGATGTCGGGGCTTGAGCTGCTGAAAGCGGTGCGCGCGGATGCCAACCTGAAAGGTCTGCCGTTCATTCTGGTGACCGCCGAGGGCAAGCCGGAAAACGTGCTTGCGGCCAAGCAGGCCGGGGTCAACCAATATATCTCGAAGCCGTTCACGGTGGATATTCTTTCCAAGAAGATAGAATCCGTTCTTGGGGTGCGGGCATGATTGCACCCGCCGAGCTTTCGGAGGCGGAATATGCCGCCTATGAGGAGATGATTGCGTCCGATGCGCGTGGCCGCGCCTTTTTGCGCCGGCGTGACGCGGCGGCGCGATCGATCGCTGTCACGGAATTCCGTGCCTTGGTGCAGGAGTTGAAGCGGGCCGCGCGGACGCGGCGGCCACGCCAGCAGCAGCCGGAGCGTATACTCTGGCAGGAATTGTGCGACATGCGCCGCTGTATCGAGCAGACGCAAAGCGAGATTGCCGCATTGCGACCTGGTAACAGCAGTAATAACAGCATTGTCTGCGCCGCGACCGAGCTTGATGCCATTGTCTCCTCGATAGAGAGGGCGACCAATGAGATACTGCATCAGGCGGAGCATATCTCAACCGTTGCCAACCGGCTTGGCGGGGAGCCGGCGGAGGCGATTGCGGCGATCGGGCGCGATCTTGGTGATTCCGCCATGCAGATCATGTTGGCGTGCTCGTTCCAGGATCTTACCGGCCAGCGCATGGGCAAGGTGGTCAACACGCTGCGCTATCTGGAGCGCCGGGTGAATGCCATGATCGAGATCTGGGGCCCGAACGACGCGCCGCCGGCGATCGATACCGGCGGCGATAGTCGCCCCGACGCCCATTTGCTCAATGGCCCGACCGACCAGAATTTGTGCCAGGACGATGTGGATGCGCTTTTCGCCGATGCGTGACCGGTGGCGGCCGCGTGGCTGCCTGGCTTGACGTGCGCCGTCGCGGCACCGAATTGATCCGGTGACGTTTTACACGGAGCAAAACAACGATGAGCGCCGCCACCAAGGCCACCACCGACACCAGCTTTGCGACCGATGTGCTGAACGCGCCCGGGCCGGTGCTGGTCGATTTCTGGGCGGAATGGTGTTCGCCCTGCAAGATGATTGCCCCGGCGCTGGAGGAGTTGGCTGGCGAGTTCGCCGGCAAGCTGACCATCGCGAAGGTCAATATCGACGA
>DAIDIQ010000043.1 GCA_027459285.1 Acetobacteraceae bacterium | reverse complement strand
AACACCCGGCGGTGGCCGAGGCGGTGGTGGTCGGCGCGCCGGATGCCTATCGCGGCGAAACCCCGGTCGCCTTCGTCAGCCTGCGCCCGGGCAGTACCGCCACCGTGACCGATCTCGCCGCCCATCTGCGCGCCGCCCTCTCCCCCATCGAGCAACCGAGCCGCATCGAAATCCGCCCCGACCTGCCGAAAACCGCGGTCGGCAAGCTGTCGCGCAAGGAATTGCGGCAGGAATTATTGACCAGGCCGAACCAAGCCGCCTGATCCCCAAGCCAGGAGCCCGAATATCGTGTCCCACGCAGTGATTGCCGGTTATGCCCGTTCCCCCTTCACGCCAGCGCAGAAAGGCGCGCTGCGGTCCGTCCGTCCGGATGATCTCGCCGCCGCCGTGGTGCGCGCCCTGGTCGAAAGGCTGGGGGTGCCGCCCGACACGATCGAGGATCTGATCCTCGGCTGCGCCTTCCCCGAGGCCGAACAGGGTTTCAACATGGCCCGCCTGGTCGGGCTTGCCGCCGGCCTGCCGCAAGGCGTCGCGGGCGTCACCGTCAACCGCTTCTGTGGCTCCTCGATGGAGGCAATTCACATCGCCGCCGGCCGCATCGCGCTCGGCGCCGGAGACGCCTTCGTCTGTGCCGGCGTCGAAAGCATGTCGCGCGTGCCCATGACCGGCTTCAATCCCATGCCCAACCCGCGCCTCGCCCATGATATTCCCGGCGCGTACATGCCCATGGGCGAAACGGCCGAGAATGTCGCGCGCAAATGGCAGATCACCCGGGCCGAGCAGGAGGATTTCGCGGTGGCGAGCCACCGCAAGGCGTCGGCCGCGCAGGCGGCCGGGCATTTCGACCGCGAAATCGTGCCCATCGCCACCAAGGCGGGTGAGGTCACGCGGGATGGCTGCATCCGCGCCGATACCACGCGTGAAACCCTGGCCGGGCTCAAGCTCGCCTTCGACCAGGCGGGCTCGGTCACCGCCGGCACCTCCTCGCCACTCACCGACGGCGCGGCCGCCGTGCTCGTCTGTTCAACCGCCTATGCCGAGCGTCATCATCTCACCCCGCTCGCCCGCATCGCCGCCGTCGCGGTCGCGGGCTGCGCGCCGGAGATCATGGGCATCGGCCCGGTCGCCGCCACCCGCCGCGCCCTCGGCCGCGCCGGCATCAGCATCGATGATGTCGGCGTGGTCGAGCTGAACGAGGCCTTCGCCTCGCAATCCATCGCCTGCATCAAGGACCTCTCGATCGCGCCCGATACAATCAATCTCGATGGTGGCGCCATCGCGCTCGGCCATCCGCTCGGCGCCACCGGCGCGCGCATCACCGGCAAGGCCGCCGCCCTGCTCGCCCGCGACGGTGCCCGCTATGCGCTCGCCACCCAGTGCATCGGCGGCGGCCAAGGCATCGCCACCGTGCTGGAGCGTGTCTGATGACCAGCCAGGTTCGCAAAATCGCCGTGCTCGGTGCTGGCACCATGGGCGCCGGCATCGCCGCCCAGGCCGCCAATGCCGGCATTCCGGTGCGCCTGCTCGATATCGTCCCGAATGGCGCCACCAACCGCAACACCCTGGCCGACGCCGCCCTCGCCCGCCTCGCCCGCGCCGAACCCGCCGCCTTCATGGCGCCCGATGCCGCGCGCCTGATCACGCCCGGCAATCTCGAGGATGATCTCGACACACTCACTGACTGCGACTGGATCATCGAGGCGGTGATCGAGCGGCTCGATGTCAAGCAGGCGCTTTATGCCCGCCTCGCCCGGGTGCGCCAGCCGGACGCGGCGGTCAGTTCCAACACCTCCACCATTCCGCTCGCCTTGCTCACCGAGGGCATGGATGCGGATATGCGCCGTCATTTCATGATCACGCATTTTTTCAATCCGCCCCGCTATATGCGCCTGCTCGAACTCGTTGCCGGCCCGGAAACCGACCCGGCGGTGCTGGCCCGGATCGCCGATTGCGCCGACCGTCACCTCGGCAAATCCGTCATCATGTGTCCGGACAGTCCGGGTTTCATCGCCAACCGCCTCGGCATTTTCTGGCTGCAACGCGGCATGCTCGATGCCATGCGCCTCGGCCTCACGGTCGAGGAAGCCGATGCCGTGTTCGGCAAGCCGCTCGGCCTGCCCAAGACCGGCCTGTTCGGCCTGATGGATCTGGTCGGCATCGATCTCGCCCCGCACCTCAATCACTCGATGCGCGAAACCCTTCCCGCCGATGATGCGTTCCTGGCCATCGGCCAGGATATTCCCCTGGTGACGCGCCTGATCGCCGAGGGCCGCACCGGCCGCAAAGCCGGCGCCGGCTTCTATCGCATGCGCAAATCCGCCGCCGGCAAATCGCTCGAGGCGCTCGATCTCACCACCGGGGAATACCGCCCGGAAAGCCGTCCCCGCGCGCCCGAGCTCGATCATCCCGGGCGGGATCTGCATGCCCTGCTCTCGGCTCCCGGTAAACTCGGCGCCTTCGCCCGCTCGGTGCTCGGCCACGTCATCGCCTATGCCGCGACCCTGGTGCCGGGTGCCGCCGCCAGCGTCGCCGATATCGATGAGGCGATGCGCCTCGGCTATGCCTGGAAGCAGGGCCCGTTCGAACTCGCCGATCGGATCGGGGTCGATTTCCTGATCACCCAGCTCGACGCGGAAGGCATTGCCGTGCCGCCGCTGCTGCGCGCCGCCGCGGGGCAGGGGTTCTATAAAACCGACTCCGGCGCCTTGTTCTGCCTCGGCCAATCCGGCGCCTGGCAGAGAATCGAGCGTGCCCCCGGCGTGCTGCTGCTGGCCGACATCAAGCGCGCATCGCGGCCCGTGCTGCGCCGCGCCAGCGCCAGCCTGTGGGATATCGGTGATGGCGTCGCCTGCTTCGAACTCACCGGCAAGGCCAACACCATCGACCCCGACGCGCTCGCGGTCCTGCAACAATCGCTCGAACTGGTCGCGGAAAAATTCAAGGCCCTGGTCATCTATACCGACGCCGCCAATTTCTCCATGGGCGCCAATCTCGGCCTCGCCATGTTCGCCGCCAACATCGCCGCCTGGTCCGAAATCGAAAAGCTCGTCGCCACCGGCCAATCCGTCTACAAGGCCATGAAATACGCGCCCTTCCCGGTCGTCGCGGCGCCCGCCGGCATGGCACTCGGCGGCGGCTGCGAGATCGTTTTGCACGCGGACGCCATCGTCGCGCACGCCGAAACCTATATCGGCCTCGTCGAATGTGGCGTCGGCCTCATTCCCGCCTGGGGCGGCTGCACCGAAATGCTGGCCCGCTGGCAAAATGATGCCAAATTGCCGCGCGGCCCCATGCCGGCGCCATCCAAGGTGTTCGAAACCCTCAGCGTCGCGACCGTCGCCAAATCCGCGGCGGACGCGAAGGCCCTGCACTTCCTGCGCGCGTCCGACCGCATCGTCATGAACCGCGACCGCCTGCTGGCCGAAGCCAAGGCCCACGCCCTCGCCCTCGTGCCCGACTATGCCCCGCCCCAGCCGCCCACCTACGCCCTGCCCGGTCCCACCGCCCGCACCGGCTTCACCCTCGCCGCCGCCGGCTTCGCCAGACGCGGCATGGCCACCCCGCACGACCTGGTGGTTGCCGACGCGCTGGCCGAAACCATCTCGGGGGGTGACGCTGATTTCATCGACCCGATCACCGAGGCCGACCTGCTGACCCTGGAACGGACCATGTTCATGCGCCTCGTCCGCACGCCGCAAACGCTGGCCCGCATCGAGCATACGCTCACCACCGGCCGGCCGCTTCGGAACTGACCGTGATAAGTCGAGGCAAGACTCTTCTTTTTCTGAAGAAAAAGAAGCAAAAAGACTTTACGACAAAAAAGTTCCCCGTTTTCACCGGAGGCTGAGACATGCAAACCTATAAGGCCCCGCTCCGCGACATGCATTTCGTGCTCAACGAACTGCATGCCGAACCGGCACTCGCGACGCTCCCCGGGCTCGGTGAGGTCACGCCAGATCTCGTCACCTCGGTGCTCGAGGAGGCGGCGAAACTCGCCGAGCAAGTGCTGCTGCCCTGCAATGTCGCCGGTGACCTCGAGGGCTGCACGCTCGAAAACGGCGTCGTCCGCGCCCCCCCGAGTTTCCATCACGCCTATGCCACGTTCCGTGACGGCGGCTGGACCGCCATCGCGTCAGACCCGCGCTTCGGCGGCCAGGGCCTGCCCGAAAGCGTGAACAAGCTGGTCGAGGAAATGATCTGCGCCAGCAACCTCGCCTTCAGCCTCTATCCCGGTCTCACCCACGGCGCCTATCAGGCCATCGCCGCCCACGCGACCGAGGACCTCAAGCAGACCTATCTGCCCAAACTGGTCGATGGCACCTGGTCGGGCACCATGTGCCTGACCGAGGCGCATTGCGGCACCGATCTCGGCATGCTGCGCACCCGGGCCGAGCCGCGCGCGGACGGCAGCCATGCCATCACGGGCGCGAAGATCTTCATCTCGTCAGGCGAACACGACCTGACCGAGAATATCATCCACCTGGTGCTCGCCCGCCTGCCCGGCGCCCCCGCCGGCACCAAGGGCATTTCGATGTTCCTGGTGCCGAAATTCCTGCCCACCGAGGATGGCCGGCCAGGCCCGCGCAACGGCGTGCTGTGCACCGCACTCGAACATAAAATGGGCATCAAGGGCAGCGCCACCTG
>DAIDIQ010000298.1 GCA_027459285.1 Acetobacteraceae bacterium | reverse complement strand
CGCCTGGAAACCATGCCGGCCCTTGCCTCACGGCCCCGCCCTGCCTAATTCCGCCACCGAACCGCTGCCAGAGTGCCAATAGCCATGAGCGACCTCGACAACCCCGAGCCAATGCCGGAAGCCGCGCCCGAACCCGCCGATCGCCTCGCCGAACTCGAGGCCGAATGCGCCGATCTCAAGGACCGCTGGGTCCGCTCCGAGGCGGAGATGCAGAACGTCCGCAACCGCGCCCGCCGCGAGGTCGAGGATGCGCGGGCCTATGCGGTGCAGAAATTCGCGGCCGACGTCGCCGAGACCGCCGAAAATCTGCGTCGCGGCCTCGCCGCCCTGCCGCCCCGCCAGGAAAACGAGGCGGAGATCCTCACCAAGCTCCGGGACGGCTTCGCCAGTGTCGAGCGCTCCTTTCTCGCCATGCTCGAACGTCATGGGGTCAAGGCAATCGACCCCACCGGCCTGCCGTTCGACCCCGAATTGCACCAGGCCATGGGCGAGCAGGAAACCGACCAGCACAATCCCGGCACGGTCGTCCAGGCTTGGACCAGCGCCTGGACGCTGAACGGGCGGCTGATCCGCCCGGCCATGGTCATCGTCGCCAAGGCCCCCGCCGCCGGCGGCACCGACCGTAGCCACCTCGACACCATGGCATGACGACCGCCCCGCGCGCTGGTCTGCCCGGCGGAAAAAATTCGTTGGCACCCTTGTCGCCGGGCAACAGCCTGAATACATCCCACACGTCTGCAACCCTAGGAAAACGGGCGATGCTTCGGGTCGCCCCGCTTCGCTGAAAGGAACCACCCCATGAGCACGAGTGCCGTCAGCAAAAAGGTCATCGGTATCGACCTTGGCACCACCAATTCCTGCGTCGCCATCATGGAAGGGCGCGACGTCAAGGTCATCGAGAATGCCGAGGGCGCGCGCACCACGCCCTCCATGGTCGCCTTCTCCGATTCCGGCGAGCGTCTGGTCGGCCAGTCCGCCAAGCGCCAGGCGGTCACCAACCCCACCAACACGCTCTATGCCGTCAAGCGCCTGATCGGCCGCCGCTATGACGATCCGCTGGTCGCCAAGGACAAGGGCATGGTGCCCTACGAAATCACCCGTGCCGACAATGGCGATGCCTGGGTCCGCGCCCGCGGCGAAACCTACAGCCCGAGCCAGATCGGCGCCTTCGTGCTCGGCAAAATGAAGGAAACCGCCGAGGCCTATCTCGGCGAGACGGTCACGGACGCGGTCGTCACGGTCCCGGCCTATTTCAACGACGCCCAGCGCCAGGCGACCAAGGATGCCGGCAAAATCGCCGGCCTCAACGTGCTGCGCATCATCAACGAACCCACCGCCGCCGCCCTCGCCTATGGCATGGACAAGAAATCCTCCGGCACCATCGCGGTCTACGATCTCGGCGGCGGCACCTTCGATATCTCCATCCTCGAGATCGGCGATGGCGTGTTCGAGGTGAAATGCACCAACGGCGATACCTTCCTCGGCGGCGAGGATTTCGACCTGCGCGTGATCGACTTCCTGGCCGACGAGTTCAAGCGCGACCAGGGCATCGACCTGCGGCGCGACAAGCTCGCGCTGCAGCGCCTCAAGGAAGCGGCGGAAAAGGCGAAGATCGAGCTTTCCTCCTCGAAGGAAACCGAGATCAACCTGCCCTTCATCACCGCCGACGCCTCGGGGCCGAAGCATCTCGTCACCAAGCTCACCCGCGCCAAGCTCGAAAGCCTGGTCGAGGATCTGATCAAGCGCACGCTCGAGCCCTGCCGCGCCGCCCTCAAGGATGCCGGCGTCTCCGCCAGCGACATCCAGGATGTCATCCTGGTCGGCGGCATGACCCGCATGCCGGCGGTGATCGATCTCGTGAAGGGCTTCTTCGGCAAGGACCCCGCGCGCAACGTCAACCCCGACGAGGTGGTGGCGATCGGCGCCGCGGTGCAGGGCGCGGTGCTCAAGGGCGATGTCAAGGACGTGCTGCTGCTCGATGTCACCCCGCTCAGCCTCGGCATCGAAACCCTCGGCGGCGTCTTCACCCGCCTGATCGACCGCAACACCACGATCCCGACCAAGAAAAGCCAGACCTTCTCCACCGCCGACGATAACCAGACCGCGGTCACCATCAAGGTCTATCAGGGCGAGCGGGAAATGGCGGCCGACAACAAGGCGCTCGGCCAGTTCGATCTGGTCGGCATTCCCCCCGCGCCGCGCGGCATGCCGCAGATCGAGGTCACCTTCGACATCGATGCCAACGGCATCGTCTCGGTCAGCGCCAAGGACAAGGCCACCGGCAAGGAGCAGCAGATCCGCATCCAGGCCAGTGGCGGCCTGTCGGATGCCGATATCCAGCGCATGGTGCGTGAGGCCGAGGCGAATGCCGCCGCCGACAAGCAGCGCCGCGAATTCGTCGAGGCCCGCAACCAGGCCGACGCGCTGATCCATCAGGCGGAAAAATCCCTCGCCGAGCATGGCGACAAGGTGGCCGAGGCCGATAAATCGGCCATCACCGCCGCCATCGCCGAGGTGCGCACGGCGATGGAGGGCACCGATCTCGCCCGCCTGAAATCGACCACCGACGCGCTGGCGCAGGCCAGCATGAAGCTGGGCGAGGCGATGTATCAGTCCCAGCAGGCCAACCCGGCCGAACCCGGCGCCACCAAGCCGGCCGAGGAGGGCGTGGTCGATGCCGAGTTCGAGGACGTGAACGACAAGGGCGCCTGAGCGCCCGGGTTTGACGCGGGCGGTGGCGGTGTCGCATGACCCCGCCACCCGCCAAGCCTCGCGGCCGGCAGCACAGGGTTCCCGATGAAGCAGGATTATTATGCAACGCTTGGGGTCGATCGGGGCTGCACGCTCGACGATCTCAAACGCGCCTATCGCAAGCTCGCCATGCAGTTTCACCCGGACCGCAACCCGGGCGATCACGCGGCCGAGGCGCGCTTCAAGGAAGTCAACGAAGCCTATGACGTTCTGAAGGACGAGCAGAAGCGCGCCGCCTATGACCGGTTCGGCCATGCCGCGTTCGAAAATGGCGGTGGCGGCGCGGGCGGGTTCGATTTCGCAGGCGGCCTCGGCGATATTTTCGACCAGATGTTCGGAGATTTCACCGGCCGGCGCGGCCAGGCGCGGCGCGGCGGCGCCGATGTGCAGCATGGCGTCGAAATCGACCTCAAGGATGCCTTCACCGGCATCAAATTACCGATCCGGGTCGCAACCCGGGTCGCCTGCGAGGCCTGCGCCGGCAGCGGCGCCGAGGGCGCCAACCGCGCCCAGGAAACCTGCCCGACCTGCCGCGGCACCGGCAAAATTCGTGCCCAGCAAGGGTTTTTCCTGATCGAGCGGCCCTGCACCGGCTGCGGCGGCACCGGCCGCATCATCCGCAACCCGTGCCGCGTCTGCCACGGCCAAGGTGTCGTGCAGCGTGAGCGCAGCCTCACCGTGCCCATTCCCGCCGGCATCGAGGATGGCAACCGCATCCGCCTCGCCGGTGAGGGCGAGGCCGGGCCGCGCGGCGCCCCACCCGGTGACCTTTATGTCCACGTCACCATCCGCCCGCACCCGATGTTCCAGCGCGAAGGCGCCAACCTGATGCTGCATGTGCCATTGCGCATGGCCCAGGCGGTACTCGGCGACGAGATCGAGGTCCCCCTGATCGAGGGCGGCACCGCCTCGATCAATATTCCCGCCGGCACACAGTCCAACGAACAGTTCCGCCTGCGCGGCAAGGGCTTCTCCAGCCTGCGCAACGCCAATCTGCGCGGCGACCTCTACATCCAGGTCGCGGTCGAAATTCCACGCCATCTGAGCCGGCGGCAGCGCGAATTGCTGGAGGAGTTCGACCGCGAAAGCGGCAACGAGACCCATCCGGAAACCGAGGGCTTTTTTCGCCGCCTGAAGGATTTTCTCAACTAGC
>DAIDIQ010000276.1 GCA_027459285.1 Acetobacteraceae bacterium | reverse complement strand
CGAGGTGGCGGATCTGCTATCGGGCGCCACCCTCAGCGTGCCGGCAACCTCGCCCTTTGGCGGCCGGGTTCTCTATCGCGCCCGCCTGCTCGGCCTGCCGCAAACCCTGGCCGAACTCGCCTGTCAGCGCCTGAACGCCGCCCAACTCCCCTGCCTGATCGTGCGACCCGGGCGCGGCTCGGCCTGATCGGAACGGCCTGAAATCAGGGCCCGGGCGGCGGGCTCAGGGTCGGAATGCCCAGGCGGCGCAGCGCGGCGGCTTCCTTGGTGGGGTTCAACACCTTGCCGGGTTCCGGCGTCTTCGCCCAGAAGGCCAGGTCACTGCCCAGCCCGCCCTGTCGGTTGAGTTGCTTCAGATGATTGTCAAGATATTCCCGTATGTTCGGGTCGGCGGGCGGGCCGGCCAGGTGCACCAGGTCCTGCTGCCCGGGGCTGCTGGCCACGGAATTGGTCATCAACTCCACCGCCGGGTCGAGCGCTGCCTCCGCCGCCAGATCGGTTGGCTTGTCCTGTGGCCGCGGCACATCCGGGCGGGGCGGCGGCAGGGTGAACTGGCTTGGAATGCTCAATGGCGCCTGGGTGGTCACGGTATATTCATCCGGGCTCGCCCGGCCGAGGCCGAAAATCGAGGAGCCGCCGCCCGAACACCCGGCCAGACCCAGCAGCGCGCCCCCCAAAACCAGGGTCAGCGCGGCGCCACGGAAACAGCAAGCCTGAGGAATGCGCGTCATCGCCCCCGCTTTAGCCGCGCCGGCCCGTCGCGGGAAGGGGCTCGACGGCCATGTCCCGGTTTCAGAAAGAAAGTCCGGCACCGGCCTGCACCCCCGCCCGGCCACCCATGGCAGTGTACGCTTGTGGGTGGCCGGGCGGGGGTGCGGGCCGGTGCCGGACTTTAGACAAAGCACGTTCACCCTGGCCGATCGGGCGTTTCGTGACTACATCGGGTCATTGGCCGGCATCGGCCGCATCGTGCCAACAAGGACCCTCATGACCATCGATGCCGAGCGCTACCGAGAGGCGATGGCGCGGCTCGGCGCCTCGGTCAATATCGTCACCACGGGCGGCATCGCGGGGGATCATGGCTTCACCGCCTCGGCCGTCTGCTCGGTCACTGACGCGCCGGCGACCTTGCTGGTCTGCATGAACCGGGGCGGTCGCTCGCTCGAAAGCTTTCTTCGCAACGGCACGCTCGCGGTCAATGTGCTCACCGGCGGCCACACCGATCTGTCGCGCCTGTTCGCCGACAGCGCGGTGCCGATGGCGGACCGGTTTGCCGCCGCGGCGTGGCAGCGCGGGCCAACCGGCGCGCCGCTCCTCACCGGTGCCTCGGTCGCATTCGATTGCCGGATCGCCGAATGGAAGGATATCGGCACCCACCGCGTCATGTTCTGCGCCGTTCAGGATGTCGCCTTCGGCGCCGACCCCGAGGCGCTGATCTATTTTCAGCGCAGCTATCACCGCCTGCCGCGCGTGCTGAGCGACGTACCTGAGCGGGACGCCTGAAACCCGCCAGCCCGCCCTAATCCCGGTGCGGCTCGGTCGAGAGATACTTGCCCTTGTCCGCGACACCCTTCCAGGCATCGGCATCTTCGGGCGGCGTGCCCTTGCGCGTCATGTTCGGCCAGTCCGCCGACAATTTCCGGTTCGGCTCCACCCAGGCGGTGGCGCGGTCGTCACTGTCCGGGACAATCGCCTCGGCCGGGCATTCCGGCTCGCACACGCCGCAATCGATGCATTCGTCCGGATTGATCACCAGCATGTTCTCGCCGGCATAGAAGCAATCCACCGGGCATACCTCGACGCAATCCATGTATTTGCACTTGATGCACGCATCGGTGACCACATAGGTCATACCTGACTCCGTCTCGTTTTCCCCGGCTGGCCGCGTATGCCCAAACCGCCCCGGCGGCGCAAGTAACCCGCCCGGCCAGCTGCCTCATCTCATGTTGGTGGAGCAATGACCTCGTAAAGGCCACGCGCGGTCGTGGCGTCGCCGCGCCGTTCAGCCAGCGCCAGCACCCTTAGCACCACAATGCCATCCCGGGCCTGCATGGTCAGCACATCGCCCACGCGCAGCCTTGCGTGCGGCTTGTCGGTGCCCTGGCTGTTCACCCGCACCCCGCCCGCCGCCACCAGGCGCGCGCAATCGGCCCGGTGGCGCCGGAACCGCGCGTGCCACAGCCATACATCCAGCCGCTGCCGGGTCGCCTCAGTCACGGCGGCGCAACACCGCCAGCGACGCGAACGGCCCGTCCGGCAGCAGGGCAGGGGCCTCGGCCCGCTTTGCCTCACGCGCCACCATGAGCGTCGGGTTGGGCGGGCCAGCCATGTCGGCCGGCAGCAATTCCGCCGGCAGCAGCCGCACCCCGCATGCCCGCAGCACCGCCGGCAGCCAGGCCGCTTTTATGCCCAGCCGTTGCGGCAGGCCGTACGGCAGTGCCGACCGCCCCTCGGTCAGACGGGCATGCAGCTCGGCGGCCACCCGTTCGGCCACGTCCACGCGCAGCCAGGCCGGCCCGCAGCGGGTGAAGCCCAGCAATGTGGCAAACCCGTCCGGCCAGGCGCGCACCACCTCGTCACTCAGGCACACGCTCGCGGGGGGCGGCAGCACCGGCAGCGCGGCATTGTGGCGCAGCGCCCATAATTCGCCCCGGCGCTGCTGCGCCGCCGGCTTCAGCAGGCGCGGCAGGAACAGCGCGAATCGGCCGCCCTCCACCCCCAGGCGGCGCAGCGCGGTCAGGGCCGGTTCAGCCAGCGGCGGCGGCGGCGCCGCGACCCCCAGCCCTTCCTCCAGCCCGTGCAGCGCGCCACGCAGCGCCGGGTTGTCCGCGCCCGCATTCATCGCGGCGAATAGCGGGGCGAATTCCTGGCGCAGCTTGCGGTCGGTCCAGTCCTGCAAGCGTGCCCGCACCCGCTCGCGCGCCGCGCCGTCCAGAAACTCGCTCGGCAGCACCTCCACCAACGGCCGCAAAGCCCGCGCATCGGCGCGCAACCGGCCGATGACGGTGCCGTCCCAGGCAAGCTTCAGCCCGGCTTCCAGCGTTATCGTGGCCGGGTCGGCCTTCTCCAGCCGGGCCACGCGGCGGGGAATCTCGCTCAGCAGCGCGCGGCGCGCGGCGCGCAACACCAGGCGCTTGTCGTTGCCGGTTGCGTCCGGCTCGGGCGTGAAGGCAAAGCCGCGCACCCTGCCGACCCGATGCCCCTCCACCACCACATCGCCCGCCCGTGTCACGGCGCTGAGCAGCGCCGTGCCGTTGCCTTCCAGCCGGCGCAGCAGGTGCGCGCTGCGCCGGTCCACGAAGCGCGCGGTCAGTTTTTCGTGCAGCGCGTCCGACAGCCGGTCTTCCACCCGCCGCGCCTCGGCCTGAAAATGCGCCGCCTCGCGCACCCAATCGGCCCGCGCGGTCACGTAGGTCCACACCCGCACCCCGGCCAGCCGTGCCATCAGCGTGTCGATATCGCCGTCCTTGTTGTCGATCGCGCTCAACTGCCCGGCAATCCAGTCCACCGGCAGTGTGCCCTCGCGGTGCAGATGCCGGAACACGCGCAGGCACAGCCTGGTGTGGCTGTCATCCGAGATCTTCCGAAAATCCGGAATCTGGCACGCCTCCCACAACAGCCGCACGGTGCGCGCGCCGCGTATCTCCTCACGCAGGCCGGGCTCGCGCATCAGCGCCATCAGCGTCGCGAGGTCGCTCGCATCATTGCCCCGGGTCAGGCCCACCCGCGGCGGTGGCGCCAGCAGGCTGGCCAGCAAGCCATCCACCGAGCCGAAATCAAGCGCCGCGTTGCGCCAGATCAGTTGCTCCAGCGGCTCGAAGCGGTGGTTTTCCACCGCCTCGATCACATCGCCGGTCAGTGGCTTGCATTCGCCGGTGGTGCCAAAACTGCCATCGCGCATGCCGCGCCCGGCCCGTCCGGCAATCTGCGCCACTTCCGCGGCACTGAGGCGTCGCGCCCGGTGGCCGTCGAATTTCTGCAACCCGGCAAAGCCGACATGGTCGACATCCATGTTCAGCCCCATGCCGATCGCATCGGTCGCGACCAGGAAGTCCACCTCCTTTTCCTGATACAGCGCCACTTGCGCATTGCGGGTGCGTGGGCTGAGGCGCCCCATCACCACCGCGCAGCCGCCGCGCCGGCGGCGAATCGCCTCGGCAATAGCGTAGACCTCGGTGGCGCTGAACGCCACCACGGCGCTGCGCGGCGGCAGGCGGGACAGCTTCACCGGCCCCGCATGCACCAGTTGCGACAGGCGCGGGCGGGTTTCGATCTCTACCGCTGGCACCAGCCGCTTCAGCAGCGGGCGAATGGTTTCCGCGCCCAGGAACATCGTTTCCACCAGGCCGCGGGCGTGCAACAGCCGGTCGGTGAACACATGGCCGCGGTCAGGGTCGGCGCAGAGCTGAATTTCGTCCACCGCGACGAACTCCGCCGCGCGGTCCAGCGGCATCGCCTCCACCGTGCAGGCAAACCAGCGCGCCTCCGGCGGCACGATCTTCTCCTCGCCGGTGATCAGCGCCACGTGCCGCGCCCCCTTGCGCGCGACCATGCGGTCGTAATTTTCGCGGGCCAGCAGCCGAAGCGGAAACCCGATGATGCCGGTGCGGTGCGCGAGCAACCGCTCCATGGCCAGGTGCGTCTTGCCGGTGTTGGTGGGGCCAAGCACCGCTTTGACGCGCGGGGCGAATCCGGACATGGGGAAAGTGTCGGGGCACACGCGCCCGATTGCAAGAACCCAGCAAGGCAGGGGGGGCCGCCCGGCATGAAACTCGCGACCATGATCCTGCAGGGCCGCGCCACCTATGGGCTGATCGAGGCCGGGCACGTCACCGATCTCGGCGCCGTGCTGGCCCCCGCCCTGCCGACACTGAAATCGGTTCTGGCCGCCGATGCGCTGCCCCTGTGCGCCGAGGCCGCCACACGCGCGCCGCGCCACCCGCGCGCCGCCTGCATTTTGCTGCCACCCATCCCGGACCCCGGCAAAATACTGTGCGTCGGGCTGAATTATGATCTGCACCGCCAGGAAACCGGGCGGGATGCGACGGCCCACCCCACCCTGTTCACCCGCTTCGCCGACACCCTGGCCGGGCACGACCAGCCCATGCTGCGCCCGGCCGTCTCGGATAAATTCGATTTCGAGGGTGAACTCGCGCTCATCATCGGCAAGCCCGCCTGGTGCCTGGAAGGCGAGGCGGCGCGGGCGGCGGTGGCCGGCTATGCCTGCTTCAATGACGGCTCGGTGCGCGATTTCCAGAACCACACCACCCAGTTCACCCCGGGCAAGAATTTTCCCGGCACCGGCGGCTTCGGCCCCTGGCTGGTCAGCGCCGAGGAAATGGGCGCGATCGGGCCGCAAGCCATCGAAACCCGGCTGAACGGCACGGTGGTGCAACGGGCCCATTTGTCGGACATGATCTTCGATGTCGCCGCCATCATCGCCTATGTCTCACGCTTCACGCCGCTCGCGCCTGGCGATGTGATTGCCACCGGCACGCCATCCGGTGTCGGCGCCAAGCGCAAGCCGCCGCTGTGGATGAAGCCCGGTGACATGGTCGAGGTCGAGATCGGCGGCATCGGCACGCTGCGCAATCCGGTCATGGCGGCCTGACCGGCGATGGTCCGGGTCAGACGCGTCCCGGCCCGGGCTTGGTCACGCCGCCGATAACATCGTCTGCGCCTGCATCGTCACGGACCGCCAATTCGCGCGGCTGGCGAACAGCGCGTGCAGCAGCGCGTTGTTCAGCGCGTGTCCGCCCCGGCTTGACCGATACACCGCCTGCAGCGTGCCGCCGGCCAGGGCAAGGTCACCCACCGCGTCCAACAGCTTGTGGCGCACGAATTCGCGTTCCATGCGCAGCCCGCCCGGGTTCAGGATCGTGGCATCCCGCACCACGAGCGCGTTGGACAGGTTGCCGCCCAGCGCCAGCCCGGCGGCCCGCAGTTGCGCCACTTCCTCGGCCAGCGTGAAGGTGCGCGCCTCGGCCAGTTCGGCCCGGAAGCTTGCCGGCGTCAGCTCCAGCGCGAGCGATTGGCGCCCGATCGCGGCGGCCGGAAAATCGATCTCGAACTCCAGCGTCAGTCCAGCCGAGGCGACCGGCAACAGCTCCGCGAACGCCTCTCCCCGCTCGACCCGCACCTTGCGCAAGACCCGGATGGCGCGGCGCGGCGCGGATAATTGCCGGGTGCCGGCGCAGTCGATCAGGAACAGGAAGGGCTCGGCGCTGCCATCCAGAATGGGCACTTCCGGTCCGTTTATCTCGATCCGGGCATTATCGATGCCAGCACCGGCCAGGGCGGCCAGCACGTGCTCCACCGTGCCGATCTGCGCCTTGCCGCGGCCCAGCATGGTGCACAGCCGCGTATCCACCACCGCGTCGTGTCGGGCCGGCACCACCGCGTCACGCAGGTCGGTGCGTACGAAAACGATGCCGCTATTCGCCTCCGCCGGATGCAGAACCATGCGCACCGGCGCGCCGCTGTGCAGGCCAATCCCCTCACAGGCAATGCGGCTGGCCAGGGTCTGCTGCCAGGGAAACTCCGTCACCGGCGACGAGGGCATATCCCGAACCAGGGTCTGCGCCGGCAAACGCTCGCTCAATCCATCCATCAAAACCAGCCCGCCCTGTTATCGCAGCCTGCTCCATAGCCCAGGCGAAACGACCGCACGATTCAATCATTGTTGCCGTATTTTTCGATAAGAACCGTTACATCGA
>DAIDIQ010000246.1 GCA_027459285.1 Acetobacteraceae bacterium | reverse complement strand
ACCGCATCACCAATCAAGATCATCGCCGGCCCTTCGCCCGGCCAGCCGTGCGTCGCCTCGGCCAGGTGCGCGAGCGTGGTGAATGTGTCGCGCTGTGCGGGCGTGCCGCCATTTTCGATGATGGCTGCCGGCATGTCCGCGCGCATGCCCGCCATCATCAGCCCGTCGCGCAACGCCGCCACCGCGGTAATGCCCATATACACCGCAATCGTGCCGCCCAGCGCGACCAGGGCCGCGAAATCCAGCTCCAGCGTGCCGGCGCGTGTGTGGCCAGCGACCAGACTGACCGTCCGCGCCGCCTCCCGATGGGTCAGGGGAATACCCGCCTGCGCGGCGCAGGCCAGGGCCGCGGTCACGCCTGGCACCACCACCACCGTAATGCCTGCGGCGCGCAGGGCCTCCGCTTCCTCGCCGCCGCGGCCAAACACGAACGGATCACCACCCTTGAGCCGCACCACGCGCTTACCCTCGCGCGCCAGGCGCGTCAGCAACGCATTGATTTCCTCCTGCCGCAGGCAATGGTTCGCGCGTGCCTTGCCCGCATAAATGCGCGTCGCGTCGCGTCGCGCCATGGCCAGCACCGCGTCGCCCACCAATCGGTCATGCACAATGACGTCGGCGTCCAACAGCAGGCGCTGCGCCCGCAGCGTGAGCAGATCGGCCGCGCCCGGGCCGCCGCCGATCAGAAATACCACGCCCGGTCCCGCCTCGGGCGTCGCCTCCAGCAGGGCGGCGAAGGCGGCGTCGGCCTCGGCCTCACGGCCGGCGAACACCAACTCGGCAACCTCCCCCGTGAAGGCCGCGTCCAGCACCGGCCGCCGCTTCTCGGGCGCGGGCCAGCGCGCCCGCAGCCTGTCCTTGAACCGCTCGGCCAGCGCCGCCAGCCGGCCAAGCGCTGGCGGCAACAGCGCCTCAATCTGCCCGCGCACCAGCCTGGCCAGTGCCGGCGCCGCGCCGCCGGTGCCAATGGCGATGGTCACAGGGTCGCGGTCGATCACCGACGGGCTGAAAAAGCTGCACAAGTCCGGCCGATCGACCACATTCACCGGCATGCCACGCGCCATCGCCGCCGCGTGCAGCGCGCGCAAATCCGCCTCGGGTGCCGCCGCGCCAAACGCCAGCGCGCAGCCCTCGAGCAGATCGGGGGCGAAATGCCGTGCCTCGCGCACCACGGCGCCGGCGGCGGCCAGTGCCTGTGCCTTGCGCGCGGCCGCCTCGCCCTCGCCAAGCACCAGCGCGGTGCGTCCGCGCAGGTCGAGAAAAATCGGAAACTGCCGCATCGCGCCGCCTTATCCTGCAAACCCTGGCATGGTTGCCATGGCCGTCCCCATCTGTTGCCGACGCGCCGCAGCGGCTAGAGGCTGTGGCCGACAGGCGGCACTGTGTGTGCCGCGCGGCAGCAAGCACGAGGATGCGTTGCAGACACAAGGCACGGATGAGGGCCAGCATTTCGCGTCCATGCTGGCCCGCTCGGCGGCGCTCAAGCTGGTTTGCGCCGAAACCCTGGCGGGCCCGGTGCTCGCCGCGGTTGACGCGTGTGAGGCAAGCCTGCGCGCCGGCGGCAAGCTGATGTTCTGCGGCAATGGTGGATCGGCCGCCGACAGTCAGCATCTGGCCACCGAACTACTGATCCGCCTGCGGGGCACGGTCGCGCGCGGCTCGTGGCCAGGGCTCGCGCTGGCGCCGGACGCGCCAACCCTCACGGCCTGCGCCAATGATTTCGGCTATGACGAGGTATTTGCCCGGCCACTCAGCGGCATCGGCCGCGCCGGGGATGTGCTGTTCGGCCTGACCACCTCAGGCCGTTCGGCCAGCGTGGTGCGGGCGCTCGCGGTCGCGCGCGGCATGCGCATCACCACCATCGGCCTGCTCGGTGGCGCCGGCACGCCGGCGGCCGAGATGTGTGACATCGCGGTCCTGGTGCCCTCGGCTGAAACGGCGCGCGTGCAGGAATGTCACATCACGCTCGGCCACGCGATCCTCGAATTGCTCGAGGATCGGCTGGTCGCGCGCCCGCCATCCGGCCCCCTGCCGTGACCGTGCTGGTGACCGGCGCGGCCGGCTTCATCGGCTATCACGTCGCCGCCGCCCTGCTCGCCCGGGGCGAAGCCGTGGTCGGTATCGATGACCTCAACCCCTATTACGATGTGCGCCTGAAGCAGGCCCGGCTCGCCCGGCTCGCCCATCCTGCGTTCCGCTTTCACCCCGTCGATATCGCTGATCCCAGCGCGCTCGCCGCCATCGCCCGGCAAACGCCCGAAATCGATCGCATCGTCCACCTCGCCGCCCAGGCCGGGGTGCGATACTCGCTGCAAGCGCCGTTCGCCTATGCGCGCAGCAATCTGCTCGGTCATCTCGCGGTGCTGGAAATGGCGCGCGGCCTCGGTCACCTGCGCCACCTGGTCTATGCCAGCTCTTCCAGCGTCTACGGCGGCAACCAGACCCTGCCCTGGCACGAGCAGGACAGGGTGGACCAGCCGCTCTCCCTCTATGCCGCGACCAAGCGCGCCGATGAGCTGATCAGCCATGCCTACACGCATCTGTTCCAGCTGCCGCAGACCGGTCTGCGCTTTTTCACCGTCTATGGCCCCTGGGGTCGGCCGGACATGGCCTATTTCAGTTTCGCCGAGGCAATTCTCGATGGCCGCCCGATCACGGTTTATGATGCGGGCAAGCCGCGGCGTGATTTCACCTATATCGACGATATCGTCGCGGGCGTGCTCGGCGCGCTCGACAAGCCGCCGACAGGCGCGCAGCCCCGCCTGCTGAATATCGGCAATCACCGCGCCGAATCGGTCTCGACCTTGATTTCCCTGCTCGAGCACGCGCTTGGCAGGCCCGCCAGGCTGGTGTCGGCGCCGCTCCCGCCGGCCGACGTGCCGGAAACCTATGCCGCGATCGATGCCATCGCTGATCTCACCGGCTTTGCCCCCACCACCAGCCTCGCTGACGGCATACCGCGCTTTGCCGACTGGCTGCTGGCCTGGCGGGCGCGTCGCGACGACGGAAAAAAACAGGGTTGACCGGGCAGGCCGCGCCGACTAGATACCCGCCACCGCGCCGGTCGGGGCACTTGCTTCTCTCCCGGCGTTCGGTTATGTTCCTCGGCTCCGGTTGAGTCGTCCGTTTTGCCAGACCTTGGTTTGGCGGAACGGAACCTTATCGGTGTTAGCGTGCCGTGCTGGTCGTCAAACCCTGTTCCGGGGCGCGGCCATGTCGCTGGTCCGTTCGTTCATTGACAGAAGAATCTGGGATTGGAAGGGATACGATGGTGGCGCTCTGGGTTGGCTGTTATGGCTGATCTGGTTTTGGTGAAGTCTTAAGTTGGCTTTGCTGGGATATTTGGGGCGTTTACTGTATGTATCT
>DAIDIQ010000225.1 GCA_027459285.1 Acetobacteraceae bacterium | reverse complement strand
ATCTCGGCCCTGGTGATGCAGCCTCGCTGGTGCTCGACAAGCGCCCGCCCGCACAGCCCTATCTGATCAGTGCCAATGGCCTGGTCGAGGCGCTGACGCGCGAACCTGGCCGTCTCACCATGCGCCTGCGCGCGCGGGTCCCGCTGGATATCGTCCTGGGCAACGCCGCACACTGCCGCATACATGTCAACGGCGTGCCACCCACGTCCGAGACTGCGGGTCACGACCAGTTGCATATCCGGCTTGGTGCGCACCGGGCGCGCATCGATCTGCGCTGCCCGGAACCGGCCGGATGACATCGGCCCGCAACTGTGGCGTGCCTCCCGCTCCGGGTGCGTACGCCCGCACGGAACACCCCGAGCGCGTTCATCAGGCGATTCGGCGTGAACGCCTGGCTCCGTCATGGCTGCTGGCGAGCCTGGTCCTGGCCACGCTCGGCGCACTGCTGATCCTGTTTCCGAAGACCTATATTGAAGCCAACCTGCGTACGAACCCGGCCCCAAACGCGACGACCCTAGCCCGCATTTCTCACAGGGTCCTCCCGACGATCGGCGGCCTGACGTTGGCCATGCGGCGCGGCAGGATTGGCTGCGTCGGAGTCGGTACGTAGCAGGAACGGGGGGCGATCCGGGCGTACCCACCCACCGCCTGGCTGGGGGCGTCGGCTTCGTCCGATGTCGTGACTTGCGGTGTCTGGTTCGTGTCCGCTCAGCCGGCGGCTCGTTGCAACGCGGTGTGGGCGTGCGCGAAGACGCCCCGCCACGGGCAGGCGGACGCCATGGCGATGCTCACCCGGCGCACACTGATCCGCACCAGCGCGCCGATCTTCAGCAGTTTCAGCCGGATCGTGCCGCATGTGGCGGTGGCGAATTCCGTCTCCGCCAGCCCGATCCGGCGCAGCGCGCACATCAGCACGTAGGCCAGCGAGGAGAACCACAGGCGTAACTGATTGGCGCGCATGGTTGCCGAGGAAGTGCGATCGGCGAACAGGTCCAACTGGCATTCCTTGATCCGATTCTCCATCTCCCCGCGCGCACAATAGATCCGCTCGTAGAGATATTTTGCTCCGTCCTCGACCTCCGCCGGCGCCAGCGAGGTGACGACAAAACGCGGGTTCGCCTCATTCTGGGTCCATTCCGCCTTGCCGATCACGCGCCGCTCGCAGCTCCAACTCTTGCGCGTGCGCCAACGGAAGTCCTTGAACCGCCGCGCCGGCTTGCCGCTCGCCTCGGAGATCGCCCGCGCGGTTTGCAGCTCGGCCGTGATCTCTTCCACCAGACGCGCGTTGCGCGCCAGGCCGAACACGTAATCCACCCGGTTCTCCTCGGCCCAGGTCATCAGCTCGTCGCGGCAGAAGCCGCTGTCGGCGCGCAGCAGGATGCGCACCTGGGGCCAGCGGCCGCGGATCTGGCCGACGAGACGCGCGATCTCCTCCCTCGCCCCGGCCGCGGCGTCGATGTTCGCCGGCCGCAGCTTCGCCGCCAGCAGATGCCGGCCGCAGAAGATGTACAGCGGCAGGTAGCAGTAGCTGTCGTAATAGCCGTGGAAGAACCGGCCCTCCTGGTGCCCGTGAAGCGGATCGTCGGTGGCGTCCAGATCGAGCGTGATCTGCTCCGGGGCCGTCGCGTGGGCGTCCAGAAACAGATCCACCAGCAGGGCTTCGATCGCCTCCGGATCCGCGGCGATGCGGGCGTAGCGGCTGGGTTCGGAGCGGCTTCGTTCCAACCGGTTCAGCGTGCTCTTGCCGGCCAGCGGCGCACAGTCCGACCGCCCGGCGGAAAGCTTGCCCGCCAGCACCGCCAGCACCGGGTCATGGCGGAGTTCGTCGTGATCGATCAGGTCCTCGTACCCCAGCGCGATGCCGACCACGCGCTGCGTCACCAGCGTCTGTACGCTGTGTTCCACGAACGGCGCATGGCGCGCGTCCTTGAAGCAGGCGGCAAAGCGCCGGGTCAGACCAATCACCCGGTCGGCCGCGCCCAGCAACAGCGCGCCAGCGTCGGTCGTGATGCGCCCACCATCGAACGCCGCTACCACGGCGCGGCCTTCCAGACGTGGAAATTCAAACTGCTCCGGGATACACTCTGTCGGCATCGGGGACCTCCTCTGCTTCGCCGCAAGACTTTGTCGCAGAAGAACTTTCGCCGATTCAGAGCCCCGATGCACCTGCTTTCTGTGAGAAATGCGGGATAGACCTCGGGGAGTTCCGTAAAAACCCGATCGTTTTGTGGAACCATTTGACCGACTACCCGGTCGCGCGAGCGGTCGAGATCACTGCGAAAGGCACAACGCTCACGTCGCTGGCACAGTTTCCGGCGGAGGGCGTCTCACCGAAAGCGGACGAGGTTTTCGGCCTCATTCGCGCCGGGGTGGTCAATAGCGCAAGCATCGGCTTCGACGTGGACACCGCCGAACCGCTCGATTCCGGAAAGC
>DAIDIQ010000185.1 GCA_027459285.1 Acetobacteraceae bacterium | reverse complement strand
CACCCAGCAATCCGGCCCGGCAAGTTACCGGCTGGCGCACCCCGAACAGCAACAGCGGCTGATCGAGATCGCGCACCGCGACGCACAGACTTTGCTGACGCAGGACCCGGAATTGACCTCAGCCCGCGGCCAGGCGGCGCGGTTATTGCTGCGTCTGTTCGACCGGGATGCGCACGGCACCCTGATCGGTGCTGGGTGAGGCGGGCGGCCGGCTCAGGGCCAGGGGCGCGTGGCAACGCCGGTGCCCCACACACAGGCCCGGAGTCACGGAAGTTTTTTGGTTCTTTTTTTCAAAAAAGAACCGCTTCCCTCACCGTCGCGATCAATGCGCCGGCGGCCCGCCGCGACCGCCCGCCTTGGTCGGCGCGAACAGGAATACCACCGGCAGCACCGCGAATGCCCCATAGGCGGAAATCATGAACATGTCGCTATAGGCGAGGATCGAGGATTGCTTGATCAATTGCTGGTGCAGATAGCCCATGGTGAGCGACGCGGCGGCGGCGGCGGAATGGCCGGCGTTGAGCATATGCGTGTCGATGCGGTTATAGGTGGCGAGATAGGCCTGGCGGAACTGGGTGAGATGCGTGCTCAGATGCGCCATGTGGATTTGCGTGTGGCGCGAGACGATCGAGGTCGCGGTGGAAATGCCGATCGAGCCGGCGACGTTGCGGAACATGGTGTAGAGCGAGGTCGCGTCGTTGCTGAGCCGCTTGGGCAGGGTGGAATAGGCGATGGTCGAGATCGGCACGAACAGGAACGCAAGACCCACGGTCTGCGAGGCGCGAATCAGGGCGAGGTTCATGAACGTCATGTGCGGCGTCAGGATGTGCGAATAGAGCATCGAACAGCCGAGCGCGAACAGACCGAACCCGATCAGATAGCGCGTCTGCACCCGCGGCAGCAGGCGCGAGACGAGCGGGATCAGGGCGATGATGACGAGGCCGCCCGGTGAGAGAATAAGCCCGGACAGCAGCGCCGTGTAGCCGAGCACCGATTGCGCGAACAGCGGAATGATGACCGCCGAGGCATAGAGCAGGAAGCCGAGGGCGGAGATGGCGATGCAGCCGGCGGCGAAATTACGGTCCTTGAGCACGCGCAGCCGCACCACCGGATTTTCCGCGTTCCACAGCCAGACAGAGGCGGCCGAGAGGCCGAACAGCGCGAGCGAGGCGAAAATGCGGATGAAGCTCGAGGAAAACCAGTCCGCGTCCTGGCCGCGATCCATGAAAATCTGCAGGCAGCCGAAGCCGAGCGCGATCAGGAACAGGCCAAGCCAGTCGGTTTTCACCCGGCCGACATCGCGCGTGATCCAGGGTGGATCCTCGACCAGGGCCGAGACCGCGAACACGGTCAGGATACCGACCGGAATATTGATGAAGAAAATCCAGCGCCAACTGAAATTATCGGTGATGTAGCCGCCAAGGGTGGGGCCGATGACCGGGGCGACGATGGTCGCGAAGGCGGTGATCGAGAAGGCGAGGCCGCGCTTCGATGGCTCGAACGTGTCGAGAATGATCGCCTGTTGATTGGGTTGCAGCCCGCCGCCGAAAAACCCCTGGGCAAGGCGGGCGACGATCAGCATCGCGAGACTGCCGGATATGCCGCAGAGGAAGCTGCACACGGTGAACATGGCGATGCAGATCAGGAAATATCGCTTGCGGCCGAGCAGGCGCGAGAAAAACCCCGAGATCGGCAGCACGATGCCGTTGGCGACCAGATACGAGGTCAGCGTCCAGGTGGCATCGTCATTGCTGGCCGAGAGCGAGCCCGCGATGTGCGGCAGGGCGACGTTGACGATGGTGGTGTCGAGCACCTCCATGAACGCGACCAGGGTGACGGTGAGCGCGATCAGCCATGGGTTGGCGGCCGGGCGCCACTGGTCGTCGGCAAGCTGGTGGGCGCCGCTCATTTGAGGAAGATGGTCGGTTCGACGGAAATGCCGAGCGGCAGCGGCAATTTCGGGTCGAGCCCGCTGTCGATATCGATTTTCACCGGCACGCGCTGCACGATCTTGACGAAATTGCCGGTGGCGTTCTCGGCCGGAAAGGCCGAGAATTTCGAGCCGGAGCCGAGTTGGATGCTGTCCACGTGGCCGCGCAGCTTGAGCCAGGGATAGGCATCGACGTGAATATCGACATGCTCGCCGGGATGAATCCGCGTCAGTTCGTCTTCCTTGAAATTGGCGGTGATCCAGACCTGGTCGGTGACGATCGAGAATAAGGCCGTGCCGGTCTTGACGTAATTGCCCATCACCACGTTGCGCTGCGCGATATAGCCCGATTGCGGCGCCTTGAGATCGGTGTAGCCGAGGTTCAGCCTCGCCTGGGCGAGATCGGCCTCGACCTGCGATTCCTGGCCCTTCAACTGTTTGATCTGCGCCTCGGCCTGCTTGATGCTGTCGAGCACGGTGCTGGCCGATTTCACCTGCGCCTCCGCCACCGCGACCTGAGCGTCGGCGCTGGCCTTGGCGGCGTTGGCCGCATCGATGGTCTCGCGCGTGGTCGCGGCCGGGTTCACCGCGTGCAGGCGGGCGGCATCGCGCGTCGCCTGATAGGCCTTGGCCTTCGCCGCGGCCAGTTGCGCCTTGGCCTCGGCCAGGCGCGCCGGCGCCGTGGTGTTGGTGATGGCCAGATTGGCCTCGGCCTGAAGCGCCTGCGCGCGCAGCGCCTGTAGCCGCGCGAGGTCGGCCTGTTCGGCCACCAGATAATCGGCCGGGTCGATTTTCAGCAG
>DAIDIQ010000205.1 GCA_027459285.1 Acetobacteraceae bacterium | reverse complement strand
ATTTCCCCTGGGGAATTTCGCGCTGAGCGTGCCGCGCATGAGGCCGAGCCAGTTGCGATAGACGCCGACCTTGTCCTCGGCGTCGACGGCGGCGACCGAATCCTCCGCGTCCATGATGGTGGAGAGCGCGGATTCGAGGAGAATGTCCCGGACGCCGGCAGGATCGAGCCGGCCGACGCTGTGCCCGGGGTCGATGCCGAGTTCGATATGGAGGCCCTGGCGTTGCAGCACGATCGCCGAGGGTTGCGCCGGGTCGCCGCGATAGCCGCGGAACTGGCCGGGATCGGCGAGCGGCGTCTCGGCCGCGTCGGCCAGCGTGACGAGCAGGCCGCGCGGGCTGACGCGATAGGCCACCGCCTCGGCGTGGCTGCCGGCGGCAAGCGGCGCCGCTTCATCGAGCACGGCGCGGGCGGCGGCGATGACGGATCTGGCGCGATCGGGGTTGAAGGGACCGGTGGGCGGCGGGGTGCCCAGCGCATCCGTGCCGTAAAGCGCGTCATACAGGCTGCCCCAGCGGGCGTTGGCGGCGTTCAGCGCATAGCGGGCGTTGCTGACCGGCACCACAAGCTGCGGGCCGGCGAGGCGGGCGATTTCCGGATCGACATTGCTGGTGGCGATGACGAAGGGGGCGGGCTCGGCCCGCAAATAGCCGATGGCGTGTAGCATGGCGTGATAGGCGGCCGGGTCGTGCGGCTGGGCCAGGTGGGCGCGGTGCCAGGCATCGATGGCCGACTGGAGGCGGTCCCGTTCGGCCAACAGGGTGGCGTTGCGGGGCGCAAGCTCGGCGATGATGTCGGCAAAGCCGGTCCAGAGCGCATCATCGCTCAAGCCCAGTCCGGGCAGAACCTCTCGCGCCAAAAAAGCCGCAACGGGGGTGGCAATGGAAAGTCCGGCAATTGTCACGCGGTCCAGCATGGTGTCTCGTGCCCTGGTGGTTGGGGCGGTTTAACGGAGTTTGATGCGGCGCACAAAATACACTGGCGGCCAGGGCGTGGCTTGAATGCGCCAGGCCACGCGCAAGCTGCGGATAGAGCGGATGGCGGCGCTGACCGACGGGTTGGTGGCGATCATCATCACGATCATGGTGCTCGACCTGCCCTTGCCGAAGGCGCCGACACTGGCTGGCCTCGCGCCATTGGCGCCGGTATTCGCGGCCTATGTGCTGAGCTATGTGAATGTCGGGTTGTTCTGGAATAACCACCACCACATGCTGGCGCTGGCCGAACAGGTGAACGGCCGCGTGCTCTGGGCCAATCTGGCACTGCTGTTTTTTCTGTCGCTGCTGCCTTTCGTGATCAAATGGATCGGCTTTTCCGGCCTGGCGCCGCTGCCGGTGGCGGCGTATGGCGCGGTGCTGTTGGCTGCGGCTTTGTGTTACCGGGTTCTGCAATTCGAACTGATCGGCTGCAATGGCGGCAGGTCGGGCGCCTTGGCCCGCGCGGTCGGGCGCGACGCGAAGGGTGCGCTCTCGCTGGTTTTTTATGGCGTCGGGTTTGTGCTGGCGTTTGTGCAACCGGTGGTAGCAGTGGCCATTTATGTCGCCATTGCAGGCTGGTGGCTCGTGCCGGACCGGCGGATTGAGCGCGCGGCATGACAGCGCGGCACGACCAGGTTGCGGTGGGTCGGCGATTTTTTTTGCCCTGGGGATGCGCGGTTATTGCCAAGCCCCGAATGGCTGGCTTAGGGTCGCGGAATTGTAAATTCCCTTCGCCTGCCAGGGTTCGGCATGGCGGCCGGGAAAGGTCGTCTGTGAATAAATCAAATCAACCAACAGTTACGGGCTTGCTGCTGGCGGAAATCAGCGGTGAAAGCCGCGTCTTGGGCTCTATCAGAGGAGTGTTGAAATGAAATCGGGGCAACGGAATCGTCTGCTTTTGGCGGGCACGGCCTTGGGTGGCTTGCTTGTGGTCATGGCGGTGCCGCGGGCGCACGCCGCGCAAACAGGTGTGCTGCCGCCACTTTCCTATCCGACGGCGCAGTACATGAAGGCGCATCCGGCGGCGGCGGCGAGTTTTTATGCGAGGATGGCGCAGCGGCCAGCGGATGCGCGCGTGACCGACAGCAAGCGCCATGTTGCCGCCACGGGTGGCACATGGAGCCTGGTGACGACGGCGCCGCGCAGCGGCCTGACCTCGCCGGAATTGATGACGGACGGCACCGTGCTGGTGCAGGTTGGTGATACGCCGCAATGGTTCCGGCTGACGCCCGACGCAAAAGGCAATTACGCTGCCGGCAAATGGCGGAAAGTGGCAATGATGCCGGTTGTCGGCGGCTCGCAATACGCGCCGCTCTACCACGCGACCGGGGTGCTGCCGGACGGGCGGATGCTTGTGATGGGAGGGGAATATAATGCCGGCAACGCGGTCTGGACCAACCAGGGCGCGATCTACGACAACAAGACCGATAGTTGGACGCCGGTAGCACCACCCGCCGGCAGCGAATGGAGCCAGATTGGTGACGCGCAGAGCGTGGTGCTGCCCAGCGGGCACTTCATGCTGGCCTCGTGCTGCGCCTATCCGGATGCGAACGCGCTGTTCAACCCGCAAAGCCTGAAATGGAAGGCCACCGGCGCCCCCGCCAATGCCGGTGGTTACCAGGATGAGCAGGGATACGAATTACTGCCGAACAATAACGTGCTGACGATCGACATCTGGACGAATTACCCGAACGGCCCGGCGACCAACGCGGAAACCTATTCCGGCAAAACGGGCGGCAGTTGGGCGCCGACGGCGGACCTGCCGGTTTCGCTGCCTGATCCGTGCGGCACCTACGAAATCGGCCCGGCGGTGACGCGCGGTAACCGCACCGTGGTGGCGTTCGGCGCCAATACCGGGTGCAACGCGCCGGCCGACCCGACCGCGATTTACAACGTGTCAGCCAATAGCTGGACGCAGGGGCCGGATGTACCGCAGATTTGCGGCGCCTCGGGCACGGATGGGTGCGACCTGGCCGACGCGCCGGCGGCACTTGAGCCGAATGGTAATATTCTGTTCGCCGCAAGCTCTGGCTATGGCAGCCGGCCGACACATTTCTTCGAGTATCTGCCCAACAACACCATCGTTCAGGTTTCCGACCCGCTGGTGAACGCCTCGGTTTCCGGCGCCTATTACTATAACTTCCTGCTACTGCCCTCCGGCCAGATTTTGATGACTGATTTCAGCGGCACGGCGGAGATCTACACACCGGCCGGCCATGCCCTGCCGGAGATGGCGCCGATGGTGACGAACATGCCAACGAGCCTTACGCCGGGAACCACCTACAGCTTCGATGGCCAGCAACTGGCTGGCGTGAGCCAGGGTGCCTATTACGGCGACGACGCGCAGATGGCGACGAATTATCCGCTTGTCAGAATAACCAATAATGCGACGGGTGACGTGGCCTATGCCCGCACCTTTGGCTTCAGTTCTTAT
>DAIDIQ010000178.1 GCA_027459285.1 Acetobacteraceae bacterium | reverse complement strand
TACACTGTCATGGGTGGCCGGGCGGGGGTGCGGGCCGGTGCCGGACTTCAAGTAAGCATGCGGGGGTGCGGGCCGGTGCCGGACTTCAACCTGAGACACGACAAAAGTTTTTTGGTTCTTTTTTTCAAAAAAGAACGAATTCTTACCCTATTTGCCGGTTTTTCCGGGTCAGCCGATCCGGGCCAGCAGCCGCTTCAATTCCCGTTGCTCGGCGGCGCTCAAGCTGTGCAGAACGGCGTTCTGCACGGCGTCGATGGTGGGCAGGGTCTCCTCGATCAGCGCAAAGGCGGCATCCGTTGGCACCAGCACGGCGGATCGGCGGTCCAGCGGGTCGTCCTCGCGTCTGATCAGCCCGCGTTCAATCAACCGGCGGACCACGCCTTGAATGGTCGCCGGGTCCATGGCGGTGAGGCGGCCGAGCAGATTCTGGGTCACGCGTTGCAGTTGCACGACCTTGACCAGGGCGGCGAACTGGGTGGGGGTCAGGCCCGAGGTGGAAAACCCGTCCGCGAACAGGGCGGCATGGCGCTGAAAGGCGCGGCGCAGCAGAAAGCCGATATGCTCCTCGAGCACGTAATCATCGAGGCTCGCCGCCTCCGTGAACAGGGCGGGGGGAGCCTTGGCGACGCTGGCTGACTGGGCGACCATGGCTCCTCTGGGCTTCGTGGCGGGCCGGACAGGCGCTTCGTTCGATCCTTGACCCTGTTTTCACCCTGTGAGACGTCGCGTCAACACGTGACGGCATCTTTCTGGTCGAATTCATCATCCAACGGCGGGCCGCCATACCACGAAGGCGGCTCGTCCGGCGCCGGCTCCGGGGCGGGCGCACGGGGCGTGTCGGGCAGGGTATCGGTCAGCAAACCTTGCGCCAGGGCAAGACGACGAAAACCCACGAGTGACATGGCTTGGGTCTCCCTTTGTTGCGACAGCCGCCCGGCTGGCACCGGCCGGCGCCCTCAGCATGCGGCGGGGAGTGTGGCAAAGACGTGGCCAAGCTGCGATGAAACGTGACCAAGGGTGAAGGACGACGGCGCAATGGACGGAACGCAACAGGCCGAGGCAACGCGGCAAGCCGGCGCCGGCGGCGCCTGGACCGGGTTTCTGGTGATGACGATTCTGGTGGTTGGGCTGTGCGGGCTGTTTGCCAGCTACGCCGCCCCGCTGCCCTATCAGCGTGCCCTGGCGATCGAGGCGGTGCTGGAAAAGCTGCCCGGCCTGCCGCCCGCCGACTGGCCAAACTACCGGGACGCGCTGGGCGATAGCGCGCATGCGGTGCTGGATGGTTCCGGACCCATCGCGGCGCGGGTCGCCGCGGCGCGGCCCGTCATGCTGGCCCGGCTCGCGCATGAGGGGGCGGCGGTGGCCGCCCGGCTGCGCCTGTTGCTGTGCGTGGTGACGGGGCTCGGCTGCCTGTTCGGGGCCGTGTTGATGCGGGTGCAACGCCGGGGCTGAGCGGGTGCGCGGGCCCGCCGCGCAACCAGGCTTCGTGCCGCTGTTTCTGGCGCAGGCCCTGGGGGCGTTGAACGACAACCTGGCAAAAACGGCGCTCGCCATGCTGGTGGTCTATGGCGGGTCCGGCCGCGCCTGGCTGGTGCCGCTGGCGGGCGGCGCGTTCGTGCTGCCGTATGCGGTGCTGGGCGCGCAGGCGGGCGCGCTGGCCGACCGCATGGGCAAGGCCAGGCTGCTGCGGCTGACCAAGCTGGCCGAAATTGCCCTCATGGCGGCCATCGCTCTCGGCCTCGCGTTGCGGGCCGAGTTGCCGTTGCTGTTGCTGTTGCTGGGCCTCGGCGTGCAGGCAACACTCTTCGGGCCGGTGAAATACGGCATCTTGCCGGAACTGCTGCCCGACACGGCGCTGCTGGCCGGCAACGGGCTGATCGAGGCGGGCACCTTCGCCGCCATTCTGGCTGGCACCATGCTGGGCACCTTGCTCGCGCCACGCCCCGGCGGGCTCGCGGTGTGCGGCGGGCTGTTGCTGGCGGCGGCCCTCGGCGGCTACGCCGCGGCACGGCGCGTGCCGGATCTGCCGCCGGCAAGCCCCGGCCTTGCGCTCGACTGGCGGCCGGCCGCCCTGCTGCATTTGCTTGAGGAGGCGCGGGCCCGCCCCGCGGTGTGGCACAGCGCCTGCGCCATCAGCCTGTTCTGGGGCATCGGCATTGCCTTCCTGAGCGAATTTCCAGTGCTGGCGGCGCGCAATCTGGGCGCGCGCGGCGGGGTGGTGACGCTCATGCTGGTCGGCTTCACGCTGGGGGTCGGCGCGGGCTCGCTGCTGGCGGGTCGGCTCGCGCGCAAACGATCAGCCGCCGTCATCGCCGGCGCGGGGCTGCTGGGCATGGCCGCTTGCACGCTGACCTTCGCGGCACTGACGTGGCGGGCCACGCCTGGCTGGGGCCTGCATACCGCGGCAGCCATGCTGCGCCGCGGGCCGGGACAGGCGATGCTGGCAAGTCTGGTATTGGCGGCGGCCTGTGGCGGCGCCTATTCGGTGCCGCTTTACGCGCGGCTGCAACACGCGGCACCGGCCGATGCGCGGGCGCGCGCCGTTGCCGCCAACAACGTGCTGAACGCGGTGGCCATGGTCGCGGCAACCGGCCTGCTCGCGGCACTCGCAGCCCTCGGCCTGGCGGCGCCCGCATTGCTCGCGGTGTTCGGCCTGGGCAGTGCCGCCATGGCACCCTGGGCCGCAACCCGCCCCGGGCTGCGGCAATCAACGCTCGCGTAAGCGTGACCCGCCTGCCCACACCGCGCCGGCGCGATTGCGTCAGGGGTGATACGTCATGTCGGTGCCGCCGTGATTGTCGGTGCTGAGGGTGAAATCGGCCTGGGTGTAATTGCCGGTGAAGTGAAGCGCGGCGACCTGGGTGCCGTTGCTGGACAGGGTGAGGGTGTTGTTGGCGTAGGTTTCGGACGTGACCTGGGTGTTGACGAGGTCGATGATGTCGGAAGCGGCGAAGCCCTGGATGGTGGCTTGGAAATTGCCGGGGTCGGCAAGGGCGAGGGTTCCGGCGGACAG